>JAZNUP010000135.1:0-13861 GCA_045592385.1 Acutalibacteraceae bacterium | reverse complement strand
GTTAGCCTTAGCGGGATCCTGCTCTGCTTCAACAACTACCCAGCCTTCGTAATCAGCCTTTGCAAGGATGTCGAAAACGGGAGTGAAATCAAAATCACCGTCGCCGGGGACAGTAAATGCGCCGGCGCGTACGCAGTCAAGGAAGCTGTAATCCTTTGCTTTGCCTTCGTCGATAACGCTCTGACGGATGCTCTTGAGGTGAACGTGCTTAACTCTGTCAACGTACTTTTCAAGTACTGCAACAGCATCTTCGCCTGAGAATGCAAGGTGGCCTGTATCGAAAAGAAGATAAACAAGGTCGGGATCCGTGATTTCCATAAGCTTGTCAATTTCTTCAGCAGTCTGAACGCCGGTACCCATATGGTGATGAACGGTGAAATACATTCCTTTTTCTTTAGCAAGTCTGCCCATTTCATTGAAGCCCTTTGCGATAAGAGCCCACTGTTCGTCAGTGTAAACGGGTTTTGCGCCGAAGATTCTCAGGCTTGTGCCCTGAATGGAGTTGCCCTGCTCGGAAGCACCGATTACCTTTGCGCCGAGAGCGTGGAGAAAATCTCTGTGCTTGATGAAAGCTTCGATAGTTGCTTCATAGCCTTCGGAGAGAAGAAGAGAAGAAAACCAGGCATTGCAAATCTGAAGACCTCTTACTTCAAGCTTGTGCCTGAGAGTGTCAACATCCTTGGGATACTTGTTGCCGATTTCACTGCCCTTGAAGCCGCTGAGAGCCATTTCGCTCACGCACTGCTCAAACGTGTTTTCTGCACCGAGGTCGGGAAGGTCGTCATTGGTCCATGCTATCGGAGCGATAGCGAGCTTTACCTTATCTTTGTTGAGCATAGTAATTTCCTCCGTTTATTAATAAAGTCTTGCTTTTTCAATGTTTTCTTTCATATTTTCGTAAGCTTCTGCAACGGCTTCGCTTGTTGAAACCTCTGCAACGCCTACTCGCCACCAGGCGTCGTAACCGTCGCTCATACTGCCGTGAACAACCTTGATATCAAAGAGAGTGGGAACGTCCTGCTTCTTTGAGTCCTCAAGCGCTTCGCGCAGTTCTTCAACGGTTCTTACTCTGTAAGCCTTGCAGCCGTAGCCTTCTGCTATTGTTGCAAAATCAATGGGAACAACGGGGCCGTCAAGCATACCTGACAGAGGATTTCTGGCAAGGAATCTTGTTCCGAAGGTGTCTGTACCCTGATTGTTCTGAAGGTTTTCAATGCAGCCCCAGCCTGAGTTGTCGAAGAGCATAACGTTGATTTTTGCACCTTCCATAACAGCGGTATAAAGCTCACTGTGAAGCATAAGGAAGCTGCCGTCACCAACCATAGCGTAAACTTCTTTTTCAGGCTCTGCAAGCTTTACACCGAGAGCACCGCAGATTTCGTAACCCATACAGGAGAAGCCGTATTCCATATGGTAGGTTTTGGGGTATGTTGAACGCCAGAGTCTCTGCATACAGCCGGGGAGACTGCCTGAGGAGCCGATAGCAACAGAATCGGCGGCAATGGCTTTGTTGATTTCACCGAGGGCGCGGGTCTGTGAAAGACCGTCGGGCAGATAAACGCTGTAGCAGCGGTCAACCTCTGCGTTGTAAGCGCTCTTGAGGTCGTAAATCTCTTCGCCCCAATCGGAGTAGTAGTTTTCTTCGCTGAGAGCGCCCATAATATCAAGCAGAGCGGATTTTGCGTCGGCAATAACCGAAACTGAATCCATCTTGAAAGCATCAAAAGAGGATACGTTTATGCTGAGCATCTTAACGTTCGGATTTTGGAATCCCCATTTTGAAGCGGTTGTAAAGTCGGTAAGTCTTGTGCCTACTGCGATAATGAGGTCAGCCTCTTTGGCTGCTGCGTTTGCAGCGGGACCGCCCGTGACACCGATGCCGCCGAGGTTAAGGGGAACGTCCCAACGGATATTGCCTTTGCCTGCCTGGGTTTCGGCAATCGGGATGTTGAATTTTTCCGCAAAGAACTGAGCGGTGCTCCAGGCTTCTGAATACGTAACACCTCCGCCTACTATAAGCAGGGGCTTTTCGCTCTGCATAATAAGCTTTACCGCAGCGTTAATTTCGCGGTTAACGGGAGAACGGCGGTCTATGTACCAAACTCTTTTTTCGAGGAAGTAATCGGGATAATCAAAGGCCTCACCCTCAACGTCCTGGGGCATAGCGAGGCATACAGCGCCTGTTTCTGCAGGGTCTGTAAGCACTCTCATTGCGTTGAGGCAAGCGGTCATAAGCTGCTCGGGTCTTACAACTCTGTCCCAGTAGCGGCAAACAGCCTTGAATGCATCGTTAGCGGTGGTGCTGTAGCTTGTGGGCTGTTCAATCTGCTGTAAAACGGGATCGGGCTGGCGGCAGGCAAAAGTATCACCGGGCAAAAGCAGAAGAGGAATTCTGTTTGCGGTAGCGGTGCCTGCTGCAGTAACCATATTAAGAGCACCGGGACCTATTGAAGAGGTGCAGGCTATAATCTGACGTCTGTTTTTTTGCTTTGCAAAGGCAATGGCAGCGTGAGCCATACCTTGTTCGTTATGACCCTGATAGAACTTAAGGCTGTGACCGCCCTGTTCGAGGGCCTGGCCGATACCTACTACGCAACCGTGACCGAAAATACCGAAAATACCGTCAACAAACTTTGTTTCGATACCGTCAAAGCTGACGTACTGGTTGTCAAGAAATTTTACGAGTGCCTGTGACATTGTAAGCTTCATAAAAACTCTCCATTCGCCAATTTGGTAATTTATTTTAAACAAAATGATTATATTACAAATGTTAATAAAATTCAAGTTGTAATACTATATGTTAGTTGTTTTTTTTGATGTGATTATTGATTTTTTTCAGCTGCTGTAGTATAACAAAAACAATAAATATGGAAAGAAGATGAAAACGTGCCCGATTTATACAGTTCAATTTGCATCACAACAGTCAGGGAAACAGTGCAGAAACTTTTCAATATAGGTTGTACAGAGGGTGTAAACAAACCGCTTATTGATCTGGCAAAGCTTAAGCTCGCGGGCGAGGCGGCTGACCGTGCGGTGTTATACAATCCCGATGCTGTTGCCCTTTGGCTTTATCAGAAATATACCGATAAATTCACAAAGGCGATGCTTTGCTCGGATATAGCGGTGCCTATGCTTTCTGTTATGCCGAGTGTTACGCCCGTTTGCTTTGCATCAATGTATTCGGGGGTTATGCCAGAGGATCACGGTATTAAAAAATACGAAAAACCAGTGCTTACCGTTGAAACAATTTTCGATACCTTCATTAAAAACGGTCTTAAATGCGCAATAGTATCCACTGAAGGGGACAGTATTTCCAAAATTTTCCTTAACAGAGATATGGATTATTTTATTTATGACAGTATTGATGAAGTCAACAAAAAGGCTCTTGAGCTGATTGATGAGGATAATTACAGCCTTATTGTGATTTATAACGGCAACTACGATTCGAGGATGCATAAGTTTTCGCCTGAGTCTGCCGAGGCGCTTGCAGAGCTTGATGCCAATATTGATTTTTACTCAACTCTTGTTGAAAAGATAAAGACACAGTGGAAGCATCACAACACCGTTTACGGCTTTCTGCCCGACCACGGCTGCCACGCCATAGACGGCGACTGCGGCTCACATGGGCTTGATATGCAGGAGGATATGAACGTGATTCATTTCTACGGCATTAATAAAGCTGAATGATTAACAAAAACCGCTCAACCTTTTGAAAGGTCGGGCGGTTTAAGTTTTATTTCAATACAAGATATCCGCACTCGGGAAGCAAGACTTCGCCGCTTACGGTTGAGCCGTTAATAAGGTCTGTGTATTCTTTATCCAGCACCACGGTTTTTTCACAGTCCGCAAAATTCATAATGAAAATGCATTCGCCTCTTTTGCGTACGAAAACATCCTGAGGTGTGGAAATATTAGTGTCACTTTCAATGCCGGCTTCGTTAATGAGCATTTCACAGAAATCTGTTGCAAAATCATCATCGTTTCTGAATGCAACGTAATAGGCTTTGCCTTTTCCGAAGCTGTTTTCGGTTACGGCAGGCATTCCTGCATAAAAGTCCTCTTTATATTCGCCCAGGATTTTAGCACCGTTTGAGTGGATTATATCGCAAACATGAACAACGTCATAATCCTTGCCCGCATAGGATGCCGTGTTTTTCATTCCTTTTGGCAGAGAGTCTGTTTCTTCGCACCAGACACCGAAAACGTTTTTAAGATTGTTTGCAGGGAATCCGCCGAGGTAGCACAAATCATCTTTATCAACTATTCCCGTAAGATATGTAGCAACAAATTTACCGCCGTTTTCAACGTATTCTTCAATCTTTTTATCAATACCCTCTTTGACCATATAGAAGAAGGGGGCTATAACAAGATTGTATTTTGAAAAATCACAGTCGGCAGAAACGACGTCTGCGCAAATGCCTTTTTCGCGCAAAGGACGGTACCACTTGATGCATTCTTTTACATAGTTGCGGTCAACATTGTTGTAGCCGCAGAAATGGTCGATTGCCCAGCCGTTTTCCCAGTCGTATACTATGGCAACCTTGGCATCGCTGTATTTGCCTACAACGTCGCTGAGCTTTTCGAGTTCAGCACCCAGACGGGAAATCTCACGGAAAACTCTTGTGTTTTCGTGGCCGCAATGGTCAACAACCGCTCCGTGGAATTTTTCGTGACCGCCTCGGCTCTTTCTCCACTGAAAATACTGAACGCTGTCTGCTCCGTGGGCAATTGCCTGGATTGCGGCGAGCGCTTGCCTGCGGGGTTTCGGAATTTTATTTACCTCGTGCCAGTTTGCATTTGAAGGAGTGCTTTCCATCATAAAGAAAGGCTGACCGTCTTTCATAGAGCGGAAAACGTCGTGCACAAATGCTGTTTCAGCCGCTTCGTCTCTGTTATATCCCTTATCCCAGAAGGGATAATTATCCCATGAAATCAGGTCGAGATGCTTTGCGAAATCCTGATAGTTAATTTCTTTGTGCATTCTCATAAAATTTGTTGTTATGGGAATGTCAGGGGTGATTTCGCGCAGGGGGGCAATCTCGTTTTCATAGAAAGAAATGTGACTTTCGGAAACAAACCTGTTCCAGCAAAGCTGCATTGCGGCTATATGATTTTCGCCTCTGTATTTCGGAGAGTTAATCTGACTCCAATCGGTTATGGTGTGGCTCCAGAAGCCGTTCCACCATTTGTCGTTAAGCTCGTCAAGGTTGTTGTGATAATACTCTTTCACCCAATCCCTGAAAGCCTGCTGGCAGAGCTCACAGTGACATTCGCCGCTGTATTCGTTAGATATGTGCCACATCTTAAGGGCAGGATGATTTTTGTATCTTTCAGCAAGCAGACGGTTGATGTTGCGCACCTTTTCGCGGTAAACGGGAGAGGTGAGGCAGTGATTGTGGCGCACGCCGTACTCGTTCCTTATCCCGTTTTCGGCAACTCTTAATACCTCAGGATACTTTTGTGCAAGCCATGCAGGTCTTGCACCCGAGGGTGTTGCAAGAATAGCGGAAATACCGTTTTTGTGCAGCATATCCATAAGCTTGTCAAGCCATTCAAAGTTGTAAACGCCTTCCTCGGGTTCGAGCATAGACCAGGAAAAAATGCCTATTGATGCACTGTTGATGTGCGCAAGCTTCATAAGGCGCATATCTTCATCCCATATTTCGGGGGTTTTAATCCATTGGTCGGGGTTGTAATCGCCGCCGTGGATAATGAAATCAAAAAACTTCTTTTCCATAATTATCTCCGTAAAACTATTTATTTATTTCTTCAAGATATCTTTTAACCTGCTCATCTGTCGGTTTGTAGGCGGGGTTTGAGCAACAGGGGATGTTCGGCTTACTGCCGTCGGTGCCGTAAAACGGAGTCTGCCTGTCATTTTCGAATTCTTTACGCTTTTCTTCGCAGCTGAAATCGGGGATATCGTAAGGCATACCGTTGTTGAGAATGGAGCGGTGAGCAAGAATTGCAACGCTTGCCATTGTTACTGCGGAATAAATATCGTAAGGATGTTCGGGTTGCTTGCCGTTTCTTATGCATTCGAGGAACATTCTTGCAATTATATAGTCACCGCCGCCGTGACCGCTCTGATTTATGAAATCCTCGTCCTTGTCGTTCCAGGAGGGTTCATAAAGATTTACTTCTTCCTTGCCTTCGGGGATTGACCACTCGTTGTAGCGCAGCATAATTTTACTGCCCATACCGCGGAGATTTTCTATCTGTCCCTCTGTTCCGCAAATTCTGTATGCGTTGTGGTGTGCGCCGAATGCGGAACATCCCGTTATTCTGAAAACCGACTCATCATCGTTTAAGGTGGTTATTATTGCCGCTCTGTCGCCTACCTGCCTTGCAGTGGCGTTCTCATAAAGAGGAGCGTAAACGGGTAGAGCACTTACTCTTTTTGGGGTTGCACCCGTTGACCACATAAGCGGGGCGAGCGAATGAGTTACGTAATACGAGCGGGGGAGGAAGTTCCTCCAATGCTCGAAAAAATATACGCTGGATTTGAAGAAGCCGATATCGTCGGCGGATACGGGGTGGTTGTATTCGCCCTCAGCATAGATTATTTTACCGAGAGTGCCGCCGTCGCATACACGCTTCATTTCACGGTTGAAAATCATCTGAGGATAGTTTTCTGCAAGCATATAAATGGAATTACTTTTTTCATAGGCGCGGATAAGCTCAACACCCTCAGCCATAGTACCGTTGCTGATACATTCGGAAAAAACGTGAATTCCCTTTTCAAAGCACCTGATGGCATACGGAGTGTGCTCGTGAAAGTAGTTTGCAAGTACAACGGCATCCATTTCACATTCAATAAAATCTTCAAAGTTATCGAATACCGCAACGCCTGTGCCGAGCCTCTCAAGACCTTTGTTTCTTCTTTGTTTATTGAAATCGCAAAGAGCAACGATTTCACAGTCGAGCAGCATAAGGTTTTCCGCGATATCAATTCCGCGGCCGGCACCGAATATGCCTATTCTGATTTTATCCATAATAAACACCTCCAGAAGGATCAACTTCAGTTTAGCAAAAAAACAGAAGATAAACAATAGAAAAAGCAGATTTATTTGAATGTTTTATTTATTATGATTTGTACGCGAAACGGGCGGCGAACCGTCACGCATGGACTATGGAGTTCAAATCTCCTCGGTAAAAAATAAAAACTCCGAAGCTGTTGCTTCGGAGCTTTTTCTGGTGATCCATCGGAGATTCGAACTCCGGACACCTTGATTAAAAGTCAAGTGCTCTGCCAACTGAGCTAATGGATCGTTTTTTCAACGCCTTGATATAATACAACATCGTTTGAATATTGTCAAGTGTTTTTTTGGAAATGTTGTTTAATTATTATTACTCTTTTTTGTAAAGTCATACAAATACAGTGAAAATATATGCCGATAATAACGATGTCAATTGCAAAAACTCTGCGTATAATGTAGTGACTGCCTTTTAAAGGAGGGAGAAATACGGCAGAGTTTTCTATGTTTGATCATACATTACAGGCACTGCTTGCCTCGCTTTTTACTTGGGGAATGACGGCGGCAGGTGCGGCTGTTGTTATATTCTTTGTGCACATAAACAGTAGTGTTATAAATGCAATGCTTTCGCTCGCGGCAGGCGTTATGACCGCCGCATCCTTTTGGTCACTTCTTGCACCGGCTATTTCACTTGCTGAAGAGCTTCGTATGAATGCGTGGCTTGTGTGCCTTTTGGGATTTCTGACAGGCGGAGCGGTGATTTTGGCGGGCGATTTTGGTGCCGAGCGTTTTTGCCGTATCAAAAGTTTTCGGGATACTGATAAACGCAGTCTTATGCTTGTGTCAAGTGTAACGTTTCATAATATTCCCGAAGGTCTTGCGGTTGGAGTTGCGTTTGGTTCTCTTGCCCATTCGATAGAAGGGGCAACCCTTGCGGGGGCTGTATTGCTTGCGTTTGGAATAGGTATTCAGAACTTGCCTGAGGGTATGGCTGTAAGCGTGCCGCTGCGCTGTGACGGGATGAAGAGAGGAAAAGCGTTTTTTATCGGTCAGTTGAGCGGTGCCGTTGAACCGATTTCTGCGGTGCTTGGTGCGCTATTGACAGTCAGAATAAGGAGCTTGCTTCCGTTTATGCTTTCGGTTGCGGCAGGCGCAATGATATATGTTGTAGTCAGGGAGCTTGTGCCCGAAAGTCAGCAGGATTCAAAAAAACCGCTTATGGCAATTATGATGCTTTTCGGTTTTTCGCTGATGATGGTGCTGGACGTAGCGCTGGGTTAAAATTTAAAGCTCGGCTTAATGCCGAGCTTTATTTTATATTTCAAAGTATTCTTCAGCAAGCTTATCTGAAGCGTTATATGCTTTTACACACATAGGCTTGCCCTTGCAAAGAGTAACCACGCTTGCTGCATAGCCGAGCTTGCTATTCTTTCCGCCCTCAATTACGGTGTAAAACGGATATCCCTCGTTAAATTTGGAGCGAAGGTCAAGGGAGTGGGTGTGACCGCTGAAAAGAGCCTGCACACCGAGCCTTTCCAGCTCTTTTGCCCAGTTGTTGCCGCAACGGTTATCAATATCCGGCATATGAGAAAAAGCGAGCCTGAAATCCGAATCTTTGCCGGTATCAGAACTGAGGGAGGAAAGCCAATCGGTCTGTTCTTTCAGATAGGTTTGAAAGTCAACAAGGCCGTTGTATTCCTTGTGGTCATCAGGTTTGTCTTCACCACTGTCAAGTACAGCCGCCCATAAGGGACCGTAATTGAACGTGAAATACATACCCGTGCCGTTGATACGGAAATTCTGAGCAACGCAGGATGCGTATTCGCCCCTTGTTTCGTGGTTCCCTCTGGTGTATACTACAGGAATTTCGCCTTTTGAAAGCTCATAAGCGTAGCCGAGAATTTTTTGAGTAAAATCCTTTTTGTAAACAATTGTGCTTGAAATATCGCCGTTTAAAACGATTATATCGGCAGCCGCTTCAATGTTTTTAATTGCATTGAGAGCATCGGTCAGATTGCCGTGGATGTCCGAGAGTGTATAAAGATTGATTTCCTCTTGATTGCGGTATCCTTTGAAAGATACGGGGGCAGAGGACAGGATTTTTCCTTTTATTGCATCATATCCGAATTTCATACCCACAAATTGCGAATGAAAGCGGTACGTGTTATTGTCCAGATGCTCTTTCGGTATTCTTACGCTGTGAATTGTTTCGTGGGTGCGTATGTTGCCGCAGGTCTGGTCGTAGACTGTGTATTGTTTTGAATTGTAAGTGTAGGTTACGTATCCGTTCGCTTTGAGGTTAGTTTCCCACATCACGGTATACATAGAGTCACCTGTTTCAAAAACGCAGGCATTCTGAGTGAATTTAAAGGGAAGTGCGAACGAAAGCTTTGCTGCAGCCGAAGTGAAGGCTTCTGCAAAATCCATAATATTACTCCTTAAATTCTTCTGTCGCCTTTTTCTCCCATAATATCTCTGGTGTAAATCATACGGGTTTCAAAATTAGCGGCATCGTTTTCGTCGATTTCAAAAAGTCTTGCGCCTCTTATATCGTCATCCTGATATCCGTCGTAGGTAAGTCCGCCGTCATAACCGAGCATTATACCCATATATCTGCCCGTGAAATCATTCACGTGGTCATGCCCTGCGAAGATTCCTTTCACGTCGCCTCTTTCAAGGCAGGCGCCGAAAAAACCGAAGTTGATATCACCGCAGCCGAGGTCTTCGCGCTGATTGCCTTTATATCCGCAATGTTCACGGTTCCTTACGATTACCATAAATTCGGGGATGGCAATGTGCATAAAAGCAATAGCGGGGATTTTTTCGCCGTTATACTTTTCAAGAGCTTTTGATGCACTGTAATACCAATGAATCTGGTCAGGATGAATTGAATCGTAATCGTTTCCTATGTAAGTAGGGGTGCGCATCTTAAAACGCGTGTTTTCGGGCAGACCGAGTTGATTTGCAAACTTCGGTATATTACTGTGGGAATCAAAACCCCATACGTTGAATCTGATTTTATCCGATGAATTTGAAAGTACGGGCAGCACGTAATTGCCGGTGCCCGAAATATCTTCATCTCCGCTTTTTGAGATACAGTATTCGAATTCTTCATACACCTTCTGCTGGATGTCAATCGGCAAACCGTAGTTATCATCGTGATTGCCGAAGGTATGGGCCCACGGGATTTTTCTGCTTTCCATAGGGCGGGTGATTTCTTTCAATAAATTCCTCAGTTCTTCGCAGGTTTCGCAGTGAACGTCATCCCTGCAGCCTGAGGTATCTCCGTTGATGAGCACAAGATTGGGCTTGGTGTGGGCAACGGTTGCCTCTATTGCTTGGGTAAGCTGAGGGTTGAAATTTTTGCCTGCGTGCAAATCGGACATAAGAAGAATTCTGAATTTTCCGTTTTCGTCAAATCTGAGTGTGTGTTTGAGAGAAAGGAGTTCATTGATATCCATAATTAACCACTCCTTTAAGAAACTGTTTCGGGTTCTTTTGTCTGTTCTTCGGATTCTTCTTCGGTTACCGTTTCTTCGTTTTCGGCTTTTTTCTTCTTCTTACCCTTGGGCTCACGCACAAAAACGGGCTGAGGTTCTCCGCCGATAAACATAGAGCTTTCGGGGGAGTAAATGTCAATTGCTTTTGAAAGAACGCTGAATCTTATATCCTTTACTTCGCCTGCATATTCTCCGTCAAGAGTCCAGGCTTCGGGTTCGGAAAAAGTGAGCCTTGCACGGGATGTTTTAAAGTAAAGCAGAGTATCTCCGTCATAATCGCGCTTCTGGATTTTTCTGAACATTCCTACTGCTTCAAGCGGATTTCTAAGCTTGCGCACAAGGAGCACTTCAAAGAGCCCGTCATCGAGCTTTACGTCGTTTCTGTCATACTTGAAAACGCCGCCGACAGATGTGGAATTGGAAATGGCGCAGAAGAAGAAATCGTCTTCAATTACACCGCCGTCATATTCAAAAACTATGTGTTTGGGCTTTACCTGGCTGAGCATATGGAAAAGCTGAAAGAAAACCGCATAAATTACGTATGCGTTGTGGCCGAATTTGTTTTTAAGCTTCTGAGAGGTGTTGTATGAAAGGTCGGAGCCGGGACCAAAGGAAGCAACGTATGAAAAATAACGGTTGTTGAACAGTCCGATATCGTAGCCGTTTGTGTGGCCGTCTTTAATAATATCGGTTGCTTTATCAACGCCTGCGGGCAGGCACATAGTGCTTGCAAGGTCGTTTGTTGAACCCATAGGGATATAGCCCAGAGGAACACGTTTCTCAAGGCTCATAACTCCGTTTATCGTTTCGTTAAAGGTGCCGTCGCCGCCGCAGCAGATTACAAGGACACAGTCGTCAGCGTGGTCTTTTACAATCTGAGTGGCATCGCCGGGTCCTGTTGTTTCCTTAACGATAAAATCAATATCCGTATCGTTCATCTTTTCAACTACTTCCTCGGGGCGCAGTCTGGATTTATTTTTACCCGAGCAGGGGTTTACTACAAGAAGAGCTTTTCTTTTTTTCATATTTTCCACCTTTTAATGTATTTAAAGCAATTATACTTTATTTTATAAAATACTGCAACCGCAAGATGTTGAGAAAAATCTGACAAAACACGGCAGGTTTAGATGTTTTATAAAAAAACTGCACGGCTTTGTGCCGTGCAGTAAAGAACTTTGAATCAGGGTCGTTTTATGAATATGTTGTCAATAAGACCGATTACGGAGAATACCGTAAGGATGATGAAAACAACGAGGAATCCGCCCGTTGAGTCAACAATGGAACCTGCAACCGTTGAGTAAAAAGCAGAAGGGATAAGAATGAGATTGAGAATGCTGAAGTTGAGCGCGAAGTTCTTTCTTCCGTAGAATGCGCCTGCAAATGCGGCGGAAACCGTGGGTGCAAAGCCGTAGGAAAATGCGCACAGGCAAACACCGATAATTGAAAGAACGGAGCTGTTTACGGCAATGCCGACCGTTGTAAGCGCTGATGCGGCAATGACAACTGCGCTTGTTACAAACTGAGTGCGGCGGATTCCGAGGGCGTCGAATATTGCCCCTGAGCAAAGTCTGCCGACCCCGTTGAATATTGCGAGGAAGCTTGCGATTGTTACGGCAAGCGTGCTCTCAACATTAACAGAAAGAAAGATATCTTTGCCAAAGCTAAGCGCAACGCCGCCAACGGCTGTAAGAAGAACAAAGAAAATGAAGAGCTTCCAGAATGAGGAGCGCTTTAACATTTCGCCTGCGGTATAATCCTTTTCTTCTGTAGCGGCGGTGCCTGATTTTTTGGATTTTACAGCGGCAAGGAAGGGGGCAATTTCATCCTCTTTTGGTCCTCTTATAAGCAGACCGACAACGAGCGTAACTATTCCTATTGCAATTCCGAGAATTCTGTATGTATTGCTCCAGCCGATTTCGGTTGAGAACATATAATCCGCAACTTTGCCAAAAAGCAGAGAGCTGAATCCGAACGTCATCATAAGTACGCCCGAAGCAACACCTTTTTTATCGGGGAACCAGGCATTTGTGAGTGCAACAACTATATTGTAAACAATACCTACGCCAAGACCCATCATAAGTCCGTATCCGATATAAAGAAGGGCAGGGGTTGAGCCGTCAAGCAGGGATGTTATGAACATTCCTGCGGTTATAAGAACTGCGCTTGCAGTCATACGCACTTTAACGGATACCTTTTTTGCGAGCAGCCCTGAAAACAGACCGCCGAGGCAGAACATACACATTGTTATTGTGTAGTTGAGACCCAGAGCAGAGTTTGACCAGCCGAAGCCTCCGCTTCCGAACGGGGATTTGATTACCGACCAGGCATAAATAATTCCTGCAAAAAGAAGAGAAACTGCTCCCAGAAGAAGTCGGGGCCATCTTGTGACGGTTTTCGTGTTGCTCATAGGATTACCTCCGTACGTTGATAATTAGCGCTTGAAAGCTGTAACACTTTTAATCGCTAAAGTTTTTACGAAAGAATTGTAACACAGGCGGATTATATTGTCAATAGAAAAAAGAAGAAAAAAGTTGCAATTTACCGCTTTAAGTGGTTGAAATACGCTTAATAATATGTTATATTCATTTAGTTTGAATTTCAAAAATCTTAAGGATTTTGAAACGGGTGATATATTATGGAGAAAAAACCTTTGAAAACAGTTATTGTAGGCGGCGGCCACAGAAGCATAGTGTATTCTCAGCTTGCTGCCGTTAAGCCGGACAAGCTTGAGATTGTAGGTGTTGCGGACCCTGATGAGGTGCGCAGAAATGCTATTGCCCAGATGTTTGATATTCCTGCCGAGCATTGTTTTAAAACCGCTCAGGAGCTTGCAAAAGCGCCTAAGTTTGCCGATGCGGTAATCAACGGTACAATGGATAATATTCACGTTGAAACTACTGTGCCTCTGCTTGAGGCAGGCTATGACGTTTTGCTTGAAAAGCCCTTTGCGGTAAATGAGAATGAAGCCCGTGAGCTTGTTGAAGCGGCAAAAAAATACGGCCGTAAGGTAATGGTTTGCTTTGTTCTCAGATACACCCCGTTTTACAGTGAAATCAAGAAAAGGCTTGTAAGCGGAGAAATCGGCGATATTATAAACATTCAGACCTGCGAGTACGTAAGCTACCATCATATGTCCACAAGCCACGTAAGAGGCAAATGGAATAATTCCGACAGATGCCACAGTTCAATGCTTCTTGCAAAGTGCTGCCACGACCTTGACCTGATGATGTGGCTTATGGGTGAGGATAAACCTGCTTTTGTTTCAAGCTTCGGATGCAATCAGCAGTTTGTGCCTGAGAATGCTCCTGCAAATTCGGGAACGAAGTGCCTTGTTGACTGTCCGCTTGTGGATGAATGTCTTTACTCGGCAAAAAGAATATATAT
>JAZNUP010000134.1:0-44672 GCA_045592385.1 Acutalibacteraceae bacterium | reverse complement strand
GATATTACAGGTCCTTCCATTCCCAAGGCTTTCGGCGTAACAGAGCGCGCTGCAGGTTCTCAGCAGGGTATCATCCCCGTTGAAACAGAAAAGGGTATTGCTCTTATGTCCGTAAACCTCCTGCTTGAAAACGCATCCGACCCCGTTGTATGGCGTGGTCCCGTTATCTCCGGCGTTGTAAAGCAGTTCTGGACAGACGTTGTCTGGGGCGATGTTGACTATATGTTTGTTGATATGCCTCCCGGAACAGGCGACGTTTCGCTCACCGTGTTCCAGAATCTTCCCGTTGACGGAATCGTTATAGTAACCACTCCGCAGGACCTTGTTACTATGATAGTTAAAAAAGCATACAATATGGCAAAGCTTATGAACATTCCCGTTCTCGGCATTGTTGAGAATATGAGCTACGCAGTATGCCCCGATTGCGGCAAGCAGATAAACATCTTCGGTGAAAGCAAGGTTGAAGAAGTTGCTGCCGAGCTCGGAGTACCCGTACTTGCAAAGCTTCCCATCGTTCCTCAGACTGCCGCACTTGTGGACAAGGGTGCAGTTGAGCTTGCGGATGATTCATATATCAAAAACGCTGTTGAATTTATCAAAGAAATAAAGTAAAATATTGTTGAATACAATTCTGAGGTGATTTAAATGCTCGATATTAAATTTGTAAGAGAAAATCCCGATATTGTTAAGGAGAATATAAAGAAGAAGTTTCAGGACAGTAAGCTTCCCCTTGTTGACGAAGCAATTGAGCTTGACGCTCAGTTCCGCGCTGTAAAAAGCGAGGCAGACACTCTGCGCGCCGCACGCAACAAAATCTCCAAACAGATTGGTGCTCTTATGGCTCAGGGCAAGAAAGAAGAAGCTCAGGCTGTAAAGCAGGAGGTTTCCAACTATTCTGCAAGGCTTGCAGAGCTTGAAGTGCTCGAGCCCGAGCTTGAAGAAAAGCTCAAGAAGGTAATGATGGTAATCCCCAACATAATCGACCCCAGCGTTCCCGTTGGTAAGGATGACAGTGAAAACGTAGAGGTAACAAAGTACGGTGAACCCGTAGTACCCGATTTTGAAATCCCCTACCATTCCGATATTATGGAGCGCTTCAACGGCATCGACCTTGACAGCGCAAGAAGGGTTGCAGGCAACGGCTTCTACTATCTTATGGGCGATATCGCAAGGCTTCACTCTGCAGTTATCTCCTATGCTCGCGACTTTATGATTGACAGAGGATTTACCTATTGCGTTCCTCCCTTTATGATCCGTTCCGACGTTGTTACGGGCGTTATGAGCTTTGCTGAAATGGATGCTATGATGTATAAGATTGAAGGCGAAGACCTTTACCTTATCGGCACAAGCGAACATTCAATGATAGGCAAATATATTGACACTATCGTTCAGGAGGATACTCTTCCCCACACCCTTACAAGCTATTCACCCTGCTTCCGCAAGGAAAAAGGCGCTCACGGCATTGAGGAGAGAGGCGTTTACCGTATCCACCAGTTTGAAAAGCAGGAAATGATAGTAGTCTGCAAGCCTGAGGACAGTATGATGTGGTTCGAAAAGCTCTGGCAGAATACAGTTGACCTTTTCCGCTCACTTGACATCCCCGTAAGAACTCTTGAATGCTGCTCCGGCGACCTTGCAGACCTCAAGGTTAAATCCTTTGACGTTGAGGCATGGAGCCCCAGACAGAAGAAGTATTTCGAGGTAGGCTCTTGCTCCAACCTCGGTGACGCTCAGGCAAGAAGACTTAAAATCAGAGTTAACGGCAAGGACGGCAAGTATTTTGCCCACACCCTCAACAATACTGTTGTTGCTCCCCCCAGAATGCTTATTGCATTCCTTGAGAACAATCTCAATGCAGACGGCAGCGTAAACGTTCCCGAATCACTCAGACCTTATATGGGCGGCAAGGAAAAGCTTGTTCCCGTTAAGTAAGAACCCCTCACGCGTTGCGTTCGTGAACCTTGTTGCTTCGTAATAAGAACCCCTCACGCGTTGCGCTCGGGAACCTTGTTGCTTCTCAATAAAAATCTCAGGGCTGATTCACAGCGAATCAGCCCTGTTTTTTTATAAATCATCCGCATCCTGTTCGGGTTGCACTCCCTCAACGGGTACTCCCGTGTAGCTGCCCAGCACGTCGCTTACTATGACCTGTTCGTTGGCATCGTAGCTGTTTCTCACTTTGTTCTCAGGAAAACTGTTCCCTCTGAGCTTTGCCGTAACGTTCTTTTTACCTTTTTTATCCATTTCAAGCCCTCCGTTTCTTTTTGATTGCATATATATTTTGATTCTTTTCTCTTCTTTAATACAGTTTTATTGATTTTTTAATTTTTCAGTGATACAATATGTAAAAAATCAAATTAAAAGGATTAACTATGAAAAATAAAAGAATTTTTAAAATTGCAACCCTTGTTTTTGCTCTTTGCTGCGCTCTGCTTTTGCTCAGCAGCTGCGGCGGAAATCGGGACAGCGAGGATATCCCCTCAACCACGGGTACCACTGCTCCCCTCACCGTAACCGTAACCTTTCCCGAGGGCAGCAATGCCGTTCAGTTTGCAATGAAGCTTGAGGAAAACGGTGTATGCTCCGCAAGTGAATTTCTTGCCTGCGTAAACAGTACGGAATATCTCCCCCTTCTCCCCGTAAGCATTACCAACGCTGAGGAAAAAGCCTTTCTGCTCGAGGGCTATCTCTTCCCCGACACTTACGAATTCTATTACAACACCTCTGCCGATACAGCTATAAGAAAAATCCTTGAAAATACGGCTTTAAAAATCACAGAAGCTCACAAAGCAAGAGCTGACGAGCTCGGCTACACTATGGATGAAATCATCAGCCTTGCTTCAATAATCCAGGAGGAGGCAGGCAATCCCGATGAAATGCCCTACGTTTCATCCGTAATTCACAACAGACTTGACAGTCCCTCTTACCCCTATATCGAGTGCGACGTAGCAATAAAATACCTTGAGAACTTTGTAAAGCCTCACTTCACGGCGGAGGAGTACGACAACATCTGCTGGAATTACAATATTGTAAGAAAACGCAAGGGTCTGCCCGCAGGAGCTATCACCAACACGGGAATTGCAGCAATTGAAGCAGCGCTCTATCCTGCCGATACCGATTATTTCTTCTTTGTCACTGATGATGACGGCAATTACTATTACGCCCATTCTTACTCAAAGCACCGTGAAAACTGCAAGCTTGCAGGCATTCAGGGCAATTATTAATCCGAATCTTTTCAGACACACCTTTGGGTGTGTCTTTTTTTGTTTTCTGCGGCATAGATATTTAATAAAATAATTCTATCGGAGCGCTTATGCAGAATATTCTCAATTCCGTCAGTTCTTTCGTATGGGGGCCCGCAATGCTCGCCCTTTTCCTTTTTACGGGACTTTTTCTCACGGCACGCACCCGCTTTTTCAGCATCCTGCACGCGGATATCTGGTTTAAGAAAACAATCTTCGCCGCTGTAACTGACAAAAGCGTCAGAAAAAGCCGCGACAGTGCCTCGATTTCACGTTTTCAGGCGCTAACCTCCGCTCTTGCGGCGTGCCTTGGAACAGGTAACGTAATAGGTGTTGCAACAGCTATTTCATTGGGTGGTGCAGGCAGCGTTTTCTGGATGTGGCTAAGCGCCGTTTTGGGCATGGCAACCGCCTGCTGTGAAAATATCCTCGGTATAAAATACAGAGTGCGTGACAAAAACGGAAACTGGCTTGCAGGGGCTATGATGTATATTGAAAGAGGACTCGGGATGCCGTGGCTTTCCGCGGTTTTCTGCGTTTTGCTCACAGGTGCCGCTTTCGGTATGGGATGTATGACCCAGGCAAACTCTGCCGCGCAAGCCCTTGAAGGGTACCAAATCCCGCCTGCCGTAACGGGCGCGGTTCTTTTTGCCGTAACGTTCATAATCATAAAAGGCGGCATTAAAAGAATCGCCTCGTTTACCGAAAAGCTTATTCCGGTTTTGTCTGTATCATTCATACTTGGCGCATTAATAATCATAGGCAAAAACTTCCGCTCTCTTCCCTCTGTTTTCTTCAACGTCATAAAAGAAGCCTTTACCATCAAATCCGCCTCTGGCTTCGGGCTTTCCAAAGCTATGCGCTACGGCGTGGCAAGAGGCGTTTTCTCCAACGAGGCAGGCCTCGGAAGCAGCCCGATTATCCACGGCGCATCAGATACCGATTCTCCCGCCGAGCAGGGCTTGTGGGGAATGGCTGAGGTTTTTATAGACACCGTTTTTATGTGCTGCGTTACGGCTGCGGCAATTCTCACCTCGGGTGTTGCAACCGCAGGCAATAACAGCGGTGAGCTCTGCTCACTTGCGTTTGAAAGCGTTTTCGGCCCTGCAGGCAAAGCCTTTATTTGTCTTAGTATCTGCCTTTTTGCTTTTTCAACGCTCGTTGCCTGGTCCCACTACGGCAAAACGGGCATCAACTATATAAGACCGATGAAAAGCGAAAAAAGCTTCACTCTTATTTACTGCATCTGCGCTTTTATAGGAGCAGTTGCAAAGCTTGAAACAATATGGAGCGTTGCGGATATTTTTAACGCACTTATGGCAATCCCCAACATCTTTGCCGTGCTCTGCCTCTCCAAAGACGCAACAAAAGAGCTTAAATCATATATATAATAAATAAATTTCTTATAATCAAATATAAATATAAAGTTTTTCTTGACTAATTTACATTAAGGTTGTAAACTTATATATTGAACTAAACCGCAAAATAAAAGGTTGGAGGAAATTGAAATGAAAGTATTTATGATTGGCGGCACCGGTCTTCTTGGTTGTGAAGCAGCAAGAATCTTCATCGAAAGAGGCCATCAGGTTAAGAGCGTTGCTCTTCCCCCTCTCCCCGAAGGAGCTCCCATCCCCAAAGAGATGGAAATCGAGTTCTGCAACATTTACGAAAAGTCCGATGAAGAAATCAAGGCTCTTATGCAGGGCTGTGATTGCTTCGTTTTCGCAGCAGGCATCGACGAAAGAGTTGAATTCCCCGCTCCCGTTTATGATGCTTACTACAAGTACAACATAGCTCCCCTCAAGAGAATTCTCCCCCTTTGCAAGGAAATCGGTATGAAGAATGCCGTTATCCTCGGCTCCTACTTTGCATACCTTGCAAAAGAGCGCCCCGATATGAAGCTTTGCGAAAAGCATCCTTACATCAGAAGCCGTATTGATCAGGAAAACGTCGCTTTCTCCTTTGCTGATGAAATCTTTGACGTTTCCGTTCTTGAGCTTCCCTACATCTTCGGCACTCAGCCCGGCAGAAAGCCCGTTTGGGTTATCCTTATCGAGCAGATCAAGAGAATGGACAAGCTTCCCTGCACTATGTACCCCGGCGGCGGCACAGCAATGCTTACCGTTCGTCAGGTTGGCGAAGTAATCGTTGGCGCTGCTGAAAAGTCAAAGGGTGCCAAGGCTTGGCCCATCAGTATGTATAACCTCACCTGGAAGCAGTTCCTTAAGATCGTTTATGCCGCAAGAGGTATGGGCGAAAACAGAAAGATCATCAGCGTTGCTCCCTGGATGATGCGTATGGGTCTCGGCGGAGTTAAGAAGGAATATGCCGCAAAGGGCATCGAAAGCGGTATTGACGTTGACGGACTTGCCGACATTATGGCAATCAACCTCTTCATTGATCCCAAGTACAGCAAGGAACTCGGCGCTACTGAGGACGATATCAAGTCCGCTATCTTTGATTCCATCAAGGTAAGCCAGGCTTCCTATGACGGCAAAGTCAAGCTCCTTGAAATGAAGGGCGAATAATTTAAATTTACAGACTGTATCAGATGGCTGCTTCAGCCATCTGATATTCAATTAACGAGTATTTTTTATTTCACAGAATTATTTTGAGGTGAAAGATATGGAAACCAAGAGATTTGTAAGCAAAAAAGAGCTTTGGATGTACGCTCTGGGCGCAGGCGGTCAGGGTATGATTTACGCTATGATGTCCAGCTACATAAGCGACTATTACGTAAACGTTCTTCAGCTTCCACTTATGTTCGTGCTTCTTCTTATGCTCCTTGCAAGAGTATGGGATGCTATTAACGACCCTATGATGGGTATGATTGTTGACCGTAAAACAACAAAATGGGGCAAGATGAGACCCTACATCATTTTTGCAACCCCCGTTATTTCAATCCTCACCCTTCTTATGTATTGCAGCCCCAGCCTTGAGCAGAAATCCCTTATGATTTTCTCCGCTGTTGTATACATACTCTGGGGTATGGCTTATACCGTAGCCGACGTTCCTTTCTGGAGCATCCCCAATGTTATGACTCCCGACGCAAAGGAAAGAGGCTCTGTTATTTCCTTTACAAAAATCATCAACAGCATCGGCTCCGCACTGCCTGAGGTTCTTTTCCTCGCCTGCGGTCTGCTTCTCCCGATGTTCATTTCAGAGGATTCCGACCCTCTTAAATACAACAAAACAAAGTATTTCGTTATCGCTCTTGCCGCAGTTATAATCGGCGGTATTATGTACGTAAATTCCTACTTCCATATTAAGGAAAGAGTTATTCTCCCCGATAAGAAGAAGGTTCCCGGCGAAGGCTCAAGCCTTTCCAGAATATTCAAGTGCAAGCCCTTGATGCTTGTTATCCTTATGGGCGTTCTCTCAAGCGGAAGATATATGATTCAGGCTGCAGCAGTTCACGTTGCACGTTACGCATTCTATATCGGTCCCGACCTTACGGGTATGACTCTTGCAGAACGCACCGCAGCTATTGATGCGAGCGTTTCTATGGTAAAAACAATTTTCCAGGTATGCGCAATTGTCGGTATGTTCGGCACAACTCTGTTTATGCCCTACCTTATGAAGAAGTTTGACTATAAGAAGATTGTTATCACCACCTGCCTTCTCGGCTTCGTTGCAAGCCTTTTCACCGCTTTCATCGGCTGGAAATTCAACAATCTTTATATCTGCACTCCCTTCATCCTTATCCAGTGCATCCCCCTCGGCGTTATCAACGTTGTATGCTATGCAATGATTTGTGACTGCCTTGACTATATGGAGCTCACCACAGGTCACCGTGAAAACGGTCTCGGTGCAGCCTGCCAGGGCTTCATCAACAAAATCGGCAACGCATTTGCAACCTGCGGTATCGTTGTAATGTATATGGCAATTGATATGGATCCCTCTCAGATGCTTTCATCCGAGGCGGTCAAATCCGCTCTTGACATTGCGGCAAATCAGCGCTTTGCAATGTTCTCACTCGTATCAATCGTTCCCGGTGTAAGTATGCTTCTTTGCGCTCTTCCCATGTTCTTCTATAAGATTTCGGGCAAGAATAAGGAAAAGATGCTTACAGACCTCAAGGCAAAGCGTGAAGCTGAAGGCTTCGTTATTGCAGAATAATAAAGCAATCCATTCGTTCAAACAGAACAGGAAATATATTTTAACAGAAAAGGTGACCCCATTTGTCAGAAACACAGCTCAGAAATATAGCTATCATCGCCCACGTTGACCACGGCAAAACAACGCTGGTTGATGAGATGCTCAAGCAAAGCGGTATTTTCCGCGATAACGAACAGGTTGCGGACAGAGTTATGGACTCCAACGACCTTGAGAGAGAAAGAGGAATCACAATCCTCTCCAAGAACACCGCAATCCACTACAACAACACAAAAATCAATATTGTTGACACTCCCGGCCACGCCGATTTCGGCGGTGAGGTTGAGCGTATACTTATGATGGTTGACGGCGTGCTGCTGCTTGTTGATGCATTTGAAGGCTGTATGCCACAGACCAGATTCGTTCTTAAGAAAGCTCTCAATCTTAAGAAAAAGGTGCTTGTTGTTATCAATAAAATTGACAGACCCAACGCAAGACCCGCAGAGGTTGTGGACGAAGTTCTCGATTTGTTCATTGACCTCGGCGCTGATGATGACCAGCTTGAATTCCCCGTAATCTATGCCTCCGCAAAGAACGGCTATGCTTCCGTTGACCCTGAGGCTGACGGTTACACTTCGGACAATAAAACAGTAAGCGAAGGCACTATGCGCCCTCTGCTTGATGCAATCCTTACACATATCGACCCTCCCTGCGGCGATAAGGACGGTGCTCTCCAGCTTCTCATTTCAAGCCTTGATTACGACGATTATATCGGCAGAATCGGTATCGGCAGAATTGAAAGAGGCGCAGTGAAGAGGGGCGATGCCGTTGTGCTTTGCAAGGCTGACGGCTCGGTTGAAAACGTTAAGATTTCCCGCCTTTATCAGTTTGAGGGCTTGAGAAGAGTTGAATGTGACAGTGCCGCAGCAGGCGACATCGTATGCATTTCAGGCATTGAGGACCTTTATATAGGCGAAACTCTCTGCTCCGCAAACTGCATTGAGCCCCTTCCCTTCATCAAGATTGACGAGCCTACCATTTCAATGAACTTCATTGTTAACGACAGTCCCTTTGCTGGCCGCGAGGGTAAATTCGTCACCTCCCGAAATATCAGGGACAGACTCTTTAAAGAGGTTGAAACAAACGTAAGTATGAAAGTTGAAGAAACCGAATCCACAGATACCTTCAAGGTTTCCGGCAGAGGCGAGCTTCACCTTTCCATTCTTATTGAAACAATGCGCCGCCAAGGCTATGAATTCTCCGTTTCACGCCCCAAGGTAATTTTTAAAGAGGGTGAAAACGGTGCTCTCCTTGAGCCCGTTGAGCAGCTTGTTATCGAAGTGCCTGACCAGTACGTAGGCACCGTTATTGAAAAGCTCGGCTCACGTAAAGCAGAGCTTCGTGATATGGTTTCAAACGAAGGTGCAACCACTCACCTTGAATTCAGAATTCCCTCAAGAGGTCTTATCGGCTACCGCCCTGAGTTTATGACTGATACCAACGGTA
Organism: Acutalibacteraceae bacterium; assembly: GCA_045592385.1. Lineage (GTDB taxonomy): Bacteria > Bacillota > Clostridia > Oscillospirales > Acutalibacteraceae > CAG-177. Next base: position 35,829 of record JAZNUP010000134.1, on the reverse strand, counting down.
ACGGTATTATGAACCAGATTTTCGATTCCTATCAGGAATACAAGGGTGATATCCAGACCCGCGAAAGAGGCTCAATCGTTGTTCACGAAACAGGCACAAGCACGGGCTACGGTCTTTTCAACACTCAGGACAGAGGCCGCCTCTTTATAGGACCCGGCGTTGAAGTTTATGAGGGTATGATTGTTGGCGAATGTGCCAAGAATGAAGACGTAGTCTGCAACGTATGCAAACAAAAGCACCTCACAAACACCCGTGCCTCCGGCTCAGACGATGCCCTCAGGCTCATTCCTCCCTCAACCCTCAGCCTTGAGCAGTGTATGGAATTCATCAAGGATGACGAACTCCTTGAGGTAACTCCTCAGTCACTCAGGCTCAGAAAAACAATCCTTTCAAAAGAGCTTCGTATGAAGCATCAGTTCCGCAATAAATAATCAAGGGTGATTTATCTGTCCTCTTACAGCAACAAAACCGCCGTTGCCTTAGGCAACTTTGACGGTATTCACAAAGGTCATATTTCGGTTATAGCCTCGGCTCTCTCTATGAGGGACTCGGGGCTTGAGCCTGTTATTCTGCTGTTTGATGAGCATTCGCAGAAGATTCTCGGCAATCCGCCGGAAGAGCTTATTCAGAAGAAGCTGAAAATCCGTTTGCTTGAAAAGCTCGGAATTGCCATCAGGTTTGTCCGTTTTGAAGAAATTATGGATATGAACTGCTCCGATTTCTTTGAAAACATCATTCTTTCCTCTCTTAATGCAGGTGCGGTCTGCTGCGGCAGCAATTACCGCTTCGGCAAGGATGCCTGCGGAGATACACAAACTCTCGCCGCCCTTTGCGCTCAGCACTCAGTTGAGCTGAAGATAAGCGAAAGCATAGAGCTCAACGGTGAGCCTGTAAGCTCAACAAGAATCCGTCACTGTATCACAAGCGGTGATATAAAATCTGCAAACGCAATGCTCGGCAGGGCTTTCTCCTATGAATACACAGTTGTAGGCGGCGACAGACGCGGCAGATTAATCGGTGCTCCCACGATCAATCAGATTTTTGAGCCGGGACTCATCGTACCTGCTTTCGGCGTGTACGCAAGCGAGGTTATGCTTGACGGTGAAAGGCTTGCGAGCGTTACTAATATCGGAATCCGCCCGACCTTCGGCACAAACGAACTGCGAAGTGAAACTCACATCATAGGCTTCAACGGCGATTTGTACGGCAGAGATATTGAGGTTTTCCTGCTTGACCGTATAAGAGGCGAGCAGAAATTCGGCTCTATGCAGGAGCTTTCGGAGCAAATCAACCGCGACGTGGCTTATTCCAACCGCATTCATTCTCAGAGAGGAGATAAAAGCTATGTATAATTCCTGGGAAGAGCTTAAGAAAGACTGTATGGGCTGCACTAAATGCGAGCTGTGTCAGACACGTACAAACCTTGTTTTCGGCACAGGCAGCGAAAATGCAGAGGTTCTTTTTATAGGTGAAGGCCCCGGCCAGAACGAGGATTTACAGGGCCTGCCTTTCGTGGGCAGAGGCGGTCAGCTGCTTGATAAATTTCTCGCCGCCGTCGACCTTGACAGAAACAAGAATATTTACATTGCCAATATGGTAAAATGCCGCCCCCCTCAGAACAGAGACCCTCTGCCAGCTGAGCAGGAGGCTTGCATAGGTTGGCTGCGTGAGCAGGTAAGGCTGATGAGGCCGAAAATCATTGTTTGCCTTGGCAGAATCTCGGCGCAGAAGCTTATATCCCCTGATTTCAAGGTAACCAAGCAGCACGGCGAATTCATTGAAAAAGGTGGAATACTCTTTATGGGTACTTTCCACCCCGCCGCACTACTGCGAAACCCCAACCAGAAACCCGATGCTCTTGAAGATTTCCTCAAATTAAAGGAAAAAATCAAGGAAATCTGCGAGCGTACATACTAAAATTAAAAGATGGATGTATCTTTACAGACACATCCATCTTTTTGTTTTATACCACTGTAACATCGGCAAGCATTGCACCCACGTAATCTGCCAGGGTCTGAGGGTCCAAACCGACCATAGCACCCCTGATGCCTGCACTTACAAAGATTTCTTCAAACAAAAGCGCAGTTTCATCAATTACGGTAGGGAATTTCTTTTTCATCCCTATGGGCGAACATCCGCCACGGATATAGCCCGTGTTGGACAATAAATCCTTAACGTGAAGCATTTCAATCTTCTTTTCGCCAAAAAGCTTTGCCGCTTTTTTCAAATCCAACTCCTCGCAGGCAGGAATACAGCACACGCCAATACCGTTTTTCTCTCCCCGGAAAACAAGGGTTTTGAAAATTCTGTTAGGCTCCAGCGAAAGCTTCCTTGCCGTGCTCTCGCCGGAAAGGTCGCTTTCGTCAACCTCATATTCTCGCACCTCAAAGGGTATCTTCGCCGCTTCGAGAAGTCTTACAACGTTTGTTTTAATCATATTAAATCCTTGAAATTCTGAATTCAAACGAATAGCTCTTGCCGCACTTCACCTTGTAGGGCTTGTGAAGATATGCGCAGCCGGGCATATCGCCGCCTACGCCTCTCTGAGCCGCGTCAAGGCACACGGTAATGAAGTTATCCTTATCAAGCTCGTAGAGATGCTTTGCTCTGTCAAGCTTTTCGGGGTTATAGTAGCCTGCATTGAAGCCAAAGGGAATATCAAGAGCCTCAATAAGTATACCGTTGCCGTCTGCGCCCCTGAAGCTAAGCGAGCGCACGTCACAGCGGTGGCCGTTTTCCTGCGGGCGCATATATCTGTGCTCAAGGCCTGCAACAGTTGACTTATGAACGGCAATTCTGGCACCCGTCTTTCTGTCGCAATAATTCTCCTGAGGACCTCTGCCGTACCACTCAACGTTTTCAAGATTGCTCTTGATGCCGAATCTTACACCAACCTTAAGCATAGGCAGGAAAAGGCCCATTGCCGAATGCTTGACGCTTACCTCGCCGTTGGGAGCAAAGAGATAACGTGTTTCAACCCCTGCGGTAAAGGGGGACATCCACTTAACCTTAACCTCAACACCCGAAGGAGTACCCTTTGCATCAACGCTTACAGGCATTGTCAGGGCGGTTGAGCGTTTCCACTGATAAAGAGGGTGAATCTCAGAGAATACGGGAGCAAAATTGAGATAACCTCTGTCATTATCTGTAAGAGCTCTGAAGAAATCGGGTCTGAGCGGAGAAGCAGAGTCAATAGTTTCTTCGCCGTCATAGCAAAGAGAAACGAGTGCGCCGCCCTCAAGAGTTGCCGTAAAGCCCTCACCCGCAATTTTCACGGTTGAGCCTGCCTTTTTATACTTCATTTCGCCGTTTGCCTTATGACGCTCTGCAGCGGCTTTTTCACGCACGATAATCTGAGAATGCGAGGTTTCAAAGCCCGCATTTGCCCACTGTGCATCCTCCTTGAGAAGGAATGAAACGGTAAGGATTATCTCGCCGTCACCGAATTCGGCAGCGTTAAAGGGAAGCTGAATCTCCTGCTCTGTAAGCGCAGGCACTGCCGCCTCAAATTCTCCGCTTTTAACCTCTTTTCCGTCAACGGTTACGCTCCATGCGAAGGTGTATTTATCGGTTGATATGAAGAGGTTTTTATTCTTTATTTTAATCTTGCCTTTTGCCGCATCGCAGTCAACAGCTTCAATATTGGAATAAACCTTTTTAACCTCGTAATATGAGGGATGGGGTACACGGTCTGCACCGATGATTCCGTTAGCGCAGAAATAGTAGCTGGTTGCACCCTCCTTGAAATCGCCGCCGTAAAGCCATTTTTCAACGCCGTTTTCAACTACTCTTATAGACTGGTCAACGTAATCCCAGATAAATCCGCCGCACATATGCTCGTAATTCTCGAAAACGTCCATATACTCCTGGAAATTGCCGAGGCTGTTTTCCATAGCGTGGGCATATTCGCAGTAGATTACGGGCTTGTCTGCATATTCCTCAGCTTTTATGGGTTTGTTGTCCGCCGCAAGCACGTTTGCTACGTTATCGTAAAGAGAAATCTTAACTTCTTCCTGCTCCTTGAGAAGTTTGACTATACCCTCAACGGGATACATTCTGCTTATGAAATCCGATTTTCTGAAATCGAAATCGCCTTCATAGTGAATGGGTCTGCTGTTATCAAGAGCAAGGATTGCGTTTCTTTCGTGCACGAAGTTTTCACCGTCGCCCGCCTCGTTACCGAGCGACCAGAAGCATACGCAGGCGTGGCTTCTGTCACGCAGCACCATACGCTCCGCTCTGTCAACAACAGCGTGGGTGAATTTCGGATTGTCTCCGGGGCAGTTTTTTCTGCGTACACCGTGGCTTTCAACGTCTGCCTCATCCATTACATAAAATCCGAGTTCGTCGCAAAGCTCGTAGAAAATCTCGGCATCGGGATAGTGGCTTGTTCTTATAGCGTTGATGTTAGCCTGCTTCATCAGGTACAAATCCTGATAATATCTTTCAACAGGCACAGCCCAGCCGTTATCAGGGTCAAAATCGTGGCGGTTTACACCTTTTACTATGACTCTTTTTCCGTTCATATAAAGCACGTTGCCCTTAATATCAACCCTGCGGAATCCGATTCTTACGCACTTGCAGGAAAGAATCTTCCCCTTAACCTTAAGGGTAAGCAGAAGATAGTAAAGATTGGGCTCTTCCGCTGACCACTGCTTTACGTTTTCAATCTCATATTTAAAATCAAGCTGCGTTATTCCGTTTTCAGCCTTCGTATGGAGCTTTGCAACGCAATTATCCTTTTTGCCCTCGCTGACACTTACCTCAACGTCACAGTCAGCGGCATCAGCATAGTTCTGCAGAAAAACGCTGAGCTTGAGGATACCGTTTGTATAGGAATCGTCAAGAGTGGTATCCGCAAAGAAATCCCTGATGCAGAGCTTTTCCTCAGCATAAATATAAACCTCTCTGTAAATACCTGAAAGGAACCACATATCCTGGTCCTCAAGATACGTTCCGTCAGTATAACGGAAAACCTCAACTGTAATCTGATTCTCACCGTAATTGACGTAATCTGTAATTCTGAATTCCGCAGGAGTCATAGAACCCTGAGAATACCCCACCTTAACGGAGTTTATGTAAACGAAAAAGCCTGCTTTTACTGCGCCGAAATTAAGGAAAATTTCTTTGCCCTGCCATTCTTCAGGCACAGTAAAGGTGCGGCGGTAAACACCCACTTCATTGATTCTTTCATTAATCTTCGGAATTTCCTTTTCATTTTTGGAAAGACCGCCGGGCAAAAATGAACAAAGATACAGCGGCTTACCGTAGCCTTTGAGCTGCCAGAGTGAGGGTACGGTGGTATCATCCCAGGATGAATCGTCATAATCCGCCGCAGTGTAGCTTGTATCTACCTTTGCAAGCCCTTTCTGCCAATAAAATTTCCAGTTGCCGTTAAGGCTTCTCTTAAGAGGTGCTTCACCCTGAGCGAAAGCCGATTTTTTGTCAGGATAAGCGAAGGCATTGTTGTGACCGTCCTCTTTATTCTCCTTGATAATATAGGGGTCCTCCCAATATCTGAGCTGTTTCTGTTCCATATTGCGGGCTCCTTTCGGAATTATTTGTTATACGAATTTATTATAACATAACTTTAAAATAATGTATAGTTTAAAACTTAATTTTTTATAAGACGAAATTAACCCGAAAATATGCACATAATATACTTGCATCAATAAAAAGGAAAGGATGTTTTTTATAAAAAGATATTTAATTCTTCCTGCAATTGCACTTATGGTTACCCTTGCAGGCTGCTCAATTGCAGCAGGAATGGCGACCGAGCAAACCGACGTTATGCAGGCGGCAACTGTGCCCGACACAAAGGTCACAACCTCATCTGCACTCAAAACCGCGCTTTCCGAGTTTTCGGGGCTTCCTCTGCTTGAAGCACTTGAAATCGAAAAAATCCCCGACCCTGATAATTCCGCAAAACTAAGCGAAGAAACTATTGAACACAGCTACGGAGTGGCATCGAGTTTCAAGCCGCACAGTATATCCGTTAATTTTCAGGATTCTTTTGACAAAAGCGGATACAGAGCCATCTGCCTTGACCGCGTTACAAAAGAGAAGGTTGTTTACCTCACCTTTGACTGCGGCTGGGAAAACGGCAACACCGATAAAATACTTGATATCCTCAAGGAAAAGAAAGTGCCTTCCGCATTTTTCTGCACGCTTGACCATATTGAAACCCAGCCGGAGCTTATAGGAAGAATGATAAAAGAGGGGCATATAGTTGGTAACCATTCGGCAACCCACCCTGATTTCTCTCTTATCTCACGCACTCAGATGGCTGAAGAACTCACTGAATGTACAAACTATCTCAGAGAAAATTTCGGTTATAACTCCACCTTCTTCCGGTTTCCTAAAGGTAACTACTCGCAGAGTGCTCTTAATCTTGTTGATTCTCTCGGATACACTTCGGTTTTCTGGTCTCTCTCTTACGGAGATTGGGATACCGAAAACACCAAGGGCAAGGATTATGCTTTTCAGAAGGTTACATCTAGAATGCATCCGGGTGCAATAATCCTGCTCCACAGCGTAAACCCCGATAATGCCGAGGCTCTTTCTGATATAATTGACTGGACCAGGGAGCAGGGCTACAAATTCCTGCCGCTTACAGATTTGCCCACCGAAAGATAATAAACAAAAAAAACGCTGTAAATCCCTCACGGAATTTACAGCGTTAATCTTTATTTCTTATTTCTTGATGATGTCGTTGAGCATAATATAGAACTGATCGTCATCAACAGGAGTGCTTTCAACAGCCTTTACGGGCTCGGGCTTCTTTTCGGGAGCGGGAGCAGGAGCAGCTGCGGGAGCATCAAACTGAGGAATAACGGGGCCACTTGTTACAACGGGAGGAGCAACGGGAGCAACCTTCTCAACAGGCTTGGGTGCTTCAGCCTTAACGCCTGCGAAGGGATCTACTGTTGCTGCAGGAGCAGAACTTTCAAATCCTGTTGCAATAACAGTGACAATCATTTCATCATCAAGGTCAGGATCAAAAGCAATACCCCAGGTGATATTTGCATCGGGATGAGCCTGAGCGGTAATGATTTCAGCAGCGGTTTCAACCTCTTCAAGGTCAACGTCGCTGGATGCGTTAATGGAAATGATAACGCCCTTTGCGCCGGAAATGGAGGTTTCAAGAAGAGGACTTGAAACAGCCATATTAGCTGCGCTTTCAGCCTTATCCTTGCCCTTAGCCTTACCTACGCCCATATGAGCATAGCCTGCATCCTTCATTACGCTGGTAACGTCAGCGAAGTCAAGGTTGATAAAGCCGGGAATCTTAATAAGCTCTGAAATGCTCTTAACGCCCTGAAGGAGAACTTCGTCTGCCTCTGCGAAAGCTTCAGCGATTGTCTTCTTTCTGTCGTCAAGTGCACGGAGTCTGTCATTAGGAATAACAATAAGACTGTCAACATGCTCTGCAAGGCTCTTGATGCCGTTCTGAGCCTGTTCCATTCTTCTGCGGCCTTCAAACTTGAAGGGCTTTGTAACAACACCGATGGTAAGGCAACCAAGGTCCTTTGCGCAGGAAGCGATAACGGGAGCTGCGCCTGTGCCTGTGCCGCCGCCCATACCTGCGGTGATGAATACCATATCGGTTCCCTTGAGTGCGTCAGTGATAGCTTCGCGGCTTTCTTCCGCTGCCTTTGCACCAACCTCAGGCTTACCGCCTGCACCCTGACCGTGAGTTGACTTTTCGCCAATCTGAATCTTATGGGTTGCTTTGGAATGAACAAGGACCTGCTTGTCCGTATTAACTGCGATAAACTCTGCGCCGAGAACGCCTGAATTGATCATACGGTTTACAGCGTTTCCGCCGCCACCGCCAACACCGATAACCTTAATCTGAACGGCGCTTTCAAAATCGTTATCAATTTCAAATGCCATTTTTCATGACCCCCAATTATTTTTTTAAAATCAGCATTAAACAGAATTATATTAACACGCTTTACACAAAAAAACAAGAACAATTTGTAAATTTATTATATATCTATGATTTTTTCATTCAAAATGTGAGCTTTTTTATCTTTTTGTGCAAAAAAAGTGTTACTGCTCCTCATCTTCATCGGTTTCTTCATCGGATTCACCGCTGTCCTGTTCGGTTTTTTCGTATTCTCGACCCTCTTGCGTTTCATCCTCTTCCTGCGAAGAATCCTGAGTCTGCTCCGTTTCCTCTTCCTCCTCAAGGACGGAATCGTACTCAAATTCGCCGGGATTTACGTAAGCTTTTTTGCTTATGGTAAGGTCTATTGTTCCCTTTTGCTCAGGGTTTAACTCATCCTCTTTTTCAATAACCTGAGCCGCAAGCTCGAGCTTGCCGTCAGCGTCCGAAACCGAGCCTATTTCAAGGATGAGTCTGTCCTGATAAAGCACTTTTATATCGGAAAGCGACGTAATATCAATCATAGTAACATCCGCTATTCCCGAAGCAACAAGTGCATATGCAACCTCTTCAAGAGTGCTGAGGATTTTATCGTTGACAACGGTTTCCTCGTCCTCTGCCGCCTTTACAAAGCAAAGTTGCTTGCCTGCCTTGGTCTCTTCAGGATACGCACCTTTGATAAGTGTAAGCCCCGCTTTGGGTTCGTGGCTTACCCCGAGAATTTTAAAGGTCTCGCTCAGAACAAGATAATTACCCGACTTGCCCGAATAAATCGTATATTTCTCGCTCGCCTCCGAAACAGAAATGGAAAGCGTTGAGGGCAGCGACCTTTTCAGCGTTGCTTTTTTGATATAAGGAAGCTCCTCCTCAATCGCGGCCTGCGCCTTTTCCAGATCGGCAAGCACAAGGCTTTTTCCGATTTCTATCGGACAGCTTTCGATAATTTCCTCTTTTGAGTAGTGTTTTTCACCCGTAACGGAATAACTCTTCACCTTGAACACAGCAAACAGAAACACAGGCGAAAAAGCAACCGTAAGCACAAGCAGCGATGCAATAATAACAACTGCAAGGCGAAACCTGCGCTTTCTCCTTATTTTTTTGAGTTTCTTTTTTCTTTCCTCAGGCGAAGGTCTTACGTACTGACCCTCTTCGTGCGGATTCATTGCCATTTTAATCCAACCTTTTTATCTGCCCTCCCAGCACGGTAAAGCAGTTCTCTATTCTTTCACATCCTCTGTCGATGTGGTGTAAGCCTGTAATCTCACTGCGCCCCTCAGCGGCAAGCGCCGCTATTACAAGCGCAGTTCCCCCTCTTAAATCCGTTGAACACGCCTTGGCGGCATTAAAACGTTCTTTCCCCTCGATTATTGCCACAGCATTGTTCTCCGTTTCAATCTGCGCGCCGAATCTTCTCAGCGGCGCAACGTGACGGAATCTGTTTTCAAAAATCCGTTCCGTAATTACCGTTACTCCGTCCGCAACGCAAGCCATTGCCATAACCACCGCCTGGCAGTCGGTAGGGAAGCCGGGGTGCGGATTTGTGCGTATTACCCCCATGCTTTTAAGCCTTCTAGGGGCTGAAACCGTAATACAGTCCGAATAAGTTTTAATTGCACACCCCGATGCTTCAAAGCACGGTAACACGGGTGCAAGATGCTGCGCACACACATCGTGAAGAGTTATCTTACCGCCCGTAACAGCCGCCGCCGACATAAAGGTAGCGGCTATTATTCTGTCGGGGATAACTCTGTATTCGCACGCTTCAAGCGTTTTTACGCCCTCTATTACTATTGTTCTTTCGCCTGCGCCATTTATCCTTGCACCGCATTTTATTAAAAAACCGGCAAGGTCGGTGATTTCAGGCTCACGCGCCGCATTTTCAATCACCGTTGTGCCCTTTGCCTTAACCGCGGCAAGAATAGCATTCTCTGTGGCACCGACGCTCGGATACGGCAGGGTAATCCTTGCCGCGTGCAGACCGTCGGGGCTTTCACACCTCAGGCAGCCGTCACAGCCGCATTCGGTACGCACACCCATTTTTTCAAGAAGCGCAAGGTGATAATCAATAGGTCTTTCGCCTATATCACATCCGCCGGGCACGCTCACCCTCGCACACCCGAACCTAGCAAGCAGAGAACCCAGAAAGATTATTGATGAACGCATCTCCCTCATAAGATTCTCCGGTATTTCGCAACGGGTTGCTGTTGAGGAATTAATTCTTACAGAAGAGCCGTTCATCCCGACCTCACAGCCGAGCAGACGCAGAATATCAAGCTCCGCTGCAACGTCACAAAGCGCAGGGCAGTTATGTATAACACTCTCACCGTCCACGGCAAGCGCTGCCGCAATAATGGGCAGTACACTGTTCTTTGCGCCCTGAACCGGAATTTCTCCTCTGAGCTTCTTTCCTCCGTCAATAACAAGTCTTTCCATGCTGCATACTCCTTTACAGAAAAATGAAGTAAAACCTCATTCTTTCCATACTATGCCGCAAAGGAAAATTGAGTGATTTTTATTTTACGATTTTACAAATCTCTTCGCTTATGATTTTTGCCGCGTCAACTACTGCCATAGCTCTTGCGTTTTCACCGATTTCTTTAAGCTTCTGCTTATCGGCAAGCAAGTCGTTTACAGCCTTTGTGAGCGAATCTGCAGTGAGGTTCTTTTCCTCGAGAATTATTGCTGCGCCTCTGTTTACAAGAGCCATTGCGTTGTGATACTGATGATTCTCGGTAACGTAGGGAGAAGGAATAAGAATTGAGGGCTTGCCGAGTGCCTGAATTTCACTCAGTGAGCTTGCACCTGCGCGGCAGATTACAACGTCAGCCGCAGGCAGACACTTGGGAACGTTTATATATTCCTCAATCTTTATGTGGGTATTCTCCTTAAGATTGACGCCCTTATCCTCAAGCCTTTTGCAGAATGCAGCCGCATCCTTGCCCGTAGCGTGCAGGAAACGGCAATCCTTATTCTTGTATTTGTTTACAATCATACCCTCAACCGCATCATTGACGGGCTGAGCGCCGAGACTGCCGCCCATTGAGAGGATAAGAGGTTCATCGCCTATGCCCATCTCAAACCTTGACAGCTCTGCAGGAGTACTGAGGATATCGCCTCTGATGGGCAGACCTGTTACAACAGGCTTATTCTTACAGGACATATGCTTTTCGGCATCGGCAACAGTAAGCATTACAGTATTCACCTTGCCTGCAAGAGCCTTGTTGGTAACTCCGGGAAAGGCATTCTGCTCGTGAATAGCGGTAGGTACTCTGAGCTTCGCCGCCATCCTCAGAACAGGACCGCTTACGTATCCGCCAAAGCCGATTGCAACGTCAGGCTTGAAATCCTTTATGATTTTTTTAGCCTGACGGGAAGCTTTGAAGATATTGAGAAGAGTTTTGATATTGTGAATAATCGCATCAGGCGCGAAGCTTCTGCGAAAGCCGCTGATTTCAATTGTACGCAGCTCAAAGCCTGCCGCAGGGACAAGCTTTGCTTCCATTTTATTTGCCGTACCCACAAAGACAATCTTTGCAGAGGGGCAATTCTCTCTTATATAACCTGCAACGGCAAGTGCGGGGTTGATGTGGCCGCCCGTGCCGCCTGCTGCAATCAGGATTCTTTTTGAATCAAGTTTATTTATCATAGCCTTTTACCGCTCCCCTTGATAGATTTGGTTACACCTCTTGATGCCGACAGCACCAATCCCATTTCCGCAAGCAAGGTAACCATTGCGGAGCCGCCTGCGCTGAAAAACGGAAGTCCGATACCGGTATTGGGCACCGTGCCGCTTACAACCGCCATATTGAGTGCTGCCTGCAAGCCGACGTGGAAACAGATTCCCATAACAAGCAGAGAACTGAATTTATCCTTCATATTAATGGCAAGAAGGAATCCTCTGACCACAAGAGTCATAAACAGCACCATAATAAGAATTGCGCCGACGTAGCCGTACTCTTCACAGGCAATGGAAAAAACGAAGTCATTCTGCGGCTCGGGAATGTAGAGATGCTTCTGCCTTGACTGACCGAGACCTGCTCCGAAAACTCCGCCCGAACCTATGGCATATAAGGATTGCAAAATCTGCCAGGCATCGCCCTGTCTTTCGTCAGCGGTAAGCTGTTCATTAAAAAGAAGCTTGATCCACATATCAATTCTGTCACCCATATATTTTTGCAGAAGTCCGGTTGCCCACGCCACAAAAAGCAATGCAGCTGCGCCGAGTGAACCAACGCCGAAAACTGACAGCTTTCCTCCGCCGAGGAAAATCATAATCATACCGATTGCAAACACAAGAATAGTTGCAGAAAGGTGGTTCTCGGCAAGAATGAGAACGCAGAAAACGCCTACAAGAAGAATATAGTAAACGGAAAGCTTCCAATCCTCGGCAAGACGTTTCTGGTTTTTCTTCATACTTGCCGCAAGGAAAATAATCAGAATTATTTTCGCAAACTCCGACGGCTGGAACTTTATGATTATGTCAACCCAGCGTCTGTAGCTTTCCTTGCCCGGGATAATCGCGGGGTTTATCAGCGTATATATCAGCAGTAAAATTATGAGTATTACCGCAAGGTTTGCCGCCTGCTCAACAAAATCCAGCTTTATTTTGGATATAATGTACATCAGCACAAGACCGACAATGATATACAGAAGCTGAGTTTTAAGGTAATAATATGCATCGCCCTTGGTGTTTACAGAGCCTATATTGGCCTTAGCGGCAACGTAGCTTGCAGAAAACGTGGTTACAAGACCGACACACAGCAGAATCATCATTACAATGAAAAATGTGAGGTCAATAGGTCCGCGCATCACATACTTACTGATACTTCCCCTCCACTTAAAAAATCCGAAGAAGGTATCTCTGATATTACTCCACGTGAAGAAGTTGAAAATTTTCTCTTTCAGGGTAAGACCCTGCGTCTGATTTGTCACGGCAGTACCTCCTCTCACAAAATTCCGCTTAAATCATTTTCAGGCAGCAAAGCCTCCGAATTTCATAATAAGGAAGCCTGCAATACAGCCCAGAATATTTACAAAAGTGAAAACACCTACTATTTTCTTTTCGCCCCAGCCGCTCATCTCAAAATGATGATGAATGGGAGCCATTTTGAATATACGCTTGCCGTGGGTCAGCTTAAAATAGCCAATCTGAAGCACGTCGGAAGCGCCCTCAATAACGTAAATAAGACCTGTAAACACAAGGATAAGAGGACAGTCAACAGCATAAGCAAGAGCTACAACCATACCGCCGAGGAAGAGTGAGCCCGTATCGCCCATAAATACCTTGGCCGGATTCTTATTCCACAGCAGGAAGCCTATGCAAGCGCCTGCAAGAGCTGCCGCAAGCAATGAAAAGCCGAAAAATTCTCTCAAAGCGGCAATAACACCCATCGCAACCGCAAAGGTTACGGTAACACTTGTGCAAAGGCCATCAATACCGTCAGTAAAGTTTACCGCATTGGTTGCGGCATAGATTACGGCAATGCCGAAAATCCAGTAGAAAAATCCAAGGTCTACGTTGCCGACAAAGGGGATAAACATAGAGCCGTCGTTTCCTCTTCCCATATAGATACTGACAAGATATGCCACGCTTATAAGAAGCTGAATAACTGTTTTCTGGATTATTGTAAGTCCGAGATTACGCTTTTTTACAACCTTGATGTAATCGTCAACAAATCCTACAAGTCCGAATGCGATAGCCATAAGCAGACCGCTCCAGAACTTGGTTTTGAGCGCGGTGCCGGCAAAAATTTCCGCCGCAGACTCGGTTATTGCGCCGCCCATAAGTTTATCGGTTATAACAGTAACCGCTACGGCAGCAACAGTACCGATGATAAACATTATTCCGCCCATTGTGGGTGTACCCTGCTTACTTTTGTGCCACGCAGGTCCGATATCAAGAATAGTCTGACCGAATTTAAGCTTGCGAAGCCACGGAATCATAACGAATCCAAGCACTCCCGTAACTGCAATACCCGCAACCAGAGCCATAACCAAAGCCGCAATTGTGTTCATATTTTTCAATCCTTTCCGCTCTTTTTCAATTCCTCATACAACATATTCATTATCTCTTCAAGACGCATTGCTCTGCTTGCTTTAAACAGAACTGCATCGCCTTCTTTAACGGTTTGTGCAAGATAAGAAGCAAGCTGCTGCTTATCGCCGAATGCTTTACAGAAGGGCACGCCCGCGCCTATACCGTAAATTGTGGCAAGTGCCGCCATCTGACCGTAAGTAAGTAAAATATCAATACCGAGCTCAGCTGCCTGTATGCCCACATTTTTATGAGCCTGCTCGGTTATTGAGCCGAGTTCTTTCATATCGCCTATAACTGCAATTTTTCGCTCGGCATTCATTGACGAGAGCACGGAAAGCGCCGCTTTTACCGAATCGGGGCTTGCGTTGTAGCAATCCTCAATAACGGTGATACCGTTTATCCTGTTCACTCTCTGTCTCATTCCCGATACAGCATAATCTCCGAGGGCTTCCGCCGCATTTTCAAGAGAAATGCCGAGCTTCAGACCTGCGTATATTGCCGAAAGGGAATCGCACACGTTGTGAATACCCGTAACGGGAAGGCTTACGCTGACTTCGCCATCTGCGGTTTTTGCGGTAAAATCCGCACCCGAATCGCTGAGTGAAACGTTCTCGGCAGTTATGTCAAAATCAGGCCTGCTTACGCCGAAAAACTTAAGTGAAAAATCAGGTAAATCAACTGTCGGCAGGTAATCGTCATCGCCGTTGAATATAAGTACGGAGCCTTTTTTCATACCCTGCGTTATCTCAAGCTTGGCTTTAAGAATATTCTCTCGTGAACCGAGGTTTTCCATATGAGAAACGCCGATATTGGTGATAATTGCAATATCGGGCTTTACCGCCGCGGTTATTGCGGCAATTTCGCCAGCGTTGCTCATTCCCATTTCAATTACCGCCGCCTCGTAACTTGAATCAAGGCGCAGAAGAGTGAGCGGCACGCCGATTTCATTATTGAGATTTGCTTCGTTTTTGAGTGTTTTATATTTAGCGGAAAGGACAGTGTGAGTCATTTCCTTTGTTGTTGTTTTTCCGACACTGCCGGTAATACCAACAACCGGAATATTGAAAAGACTTCTGTAATAGCCTGCCGCATCAAGCAACGCCTGCCTTGTGCTTTTAACAAGAAGCTGACGCTCGCCCAACGAGCAATCCTTTTCGCACACAACCGCAACCGCACCGCCCTCAAGGGCTTTTGCGGCAAAATCGTGACCGTCAAAATTCTCGCCTTTTATTGCTATAAAAAGACAGCCCGTCGTGATTTTTCTTGTATCGGTACAGATATCGTAAATTTCGCAATCAAGCGCACACTCTGCACCTATTGCCTTTGCGACATCTTTAATATTTAACGCCTGCATTTCAACACCCCGAAGAATTCAGAATTTCTGCCACTACTTCTCTTTCATCATAGTGGATTTTACCGCTTGCAAGAATCTGATAGGTTTCGTGACCCTTGCCTGCAAGAAGTACAATATCGCCCGCTTTTGCTTTTTTGAGAGCCTTTGCGGTTGCCTTCCTGCGGTCAGGTTCAACTATATATTTTGAAGAATCCTTCATTCCTTTGAGAATATCCTCAATTATTGCATCAGGGTCCTCGCTTCTGGGGTTATCCGAGGTTACGACCGACAAATCGGCATACTTTTCAGCAATTTCACCCATAAGCGGACGCTTGGTTTTGTCCCTGTCCCCACCGCAGCCGAACACGCAAATCAGTCTGCCGTCGGCAAGCTCTTTAAGACTTGTAAGCACGTTTTCAAGTCCGTCGGGTGTATGTGCGTAGTCAACTATTACGGTGTAATCCGTATCGGTAGGCACAACCTCTGCCCTTCCCTTTACCGCTCTGCATTTTGCAAGAGCTTCAAGAGCATCGTCAAAGCCTATGCCAAGCTCAATTGCGCATATAACAGCCGCCATTGAGTTGTAAACGGAGAAGTTGCCGGGCACGCAGAAACGGGCTCTGCCTATTTTACTGTCGCTGAGCAACTCATATTCCACGGCATCGGGCTTTGTTCTTATATTCTTTGCGCAATAGCTGCTCTGGTCACTTACTGCAGAATACGTAATTCGTCTGCAATCCACACCGTCGAGCATTTCTCGTCCCGCGGGATCATCGAAATTAACTATTGCCATATTCGTCATAGAGAAAAGCTGTTTCTTGGCAGCCATATAATTCTCAATTGTGCCGTGATAATCAAGATGGTCTCTTGAAAGATTGGTAAACACTGCGGCGCTGAAACGGATGGCATCAACTCTCTTCTGGTCAAGCGCCTGAGAAGAAACCTCCATAAAGCAGTATTCGCAGCCCGCATCCACCATATCCGAAAGCAGAGAGAAAAGCTCAAAAGCCGTGGGGGTAGTAAACGACGCAGGATACTCCTTATCATCTACCATATTTTTAACCGTGCCTATAAGACCGCTCTTTATGCCGAGATTGTCAAATATACCTTTAAGGATAAAGCAGGTGGTTGTTTTACCGTTTGTGCCGGTTACTCCCACTATTTCAAGTTTATCCTCAGGATGGCCGAAAAATGCCGCAGAAAGCTTGCAATAAGCGCTTCTGGTGTTATCGGCAATTATCTGGCGCTCAAGGCCGAGGTCATACTCGGTAACAACCGCAACCGCTCCGTTGCTCAGAGCCTGCTCGGCAACGGTGTGACCGTCAAAATTAGCACCCTTTATGCACACAAACAGGCATCCCTCAGTCACCTTTCTCGAATCATCGGTGATGAGGGTTACCTCCTCGTCACACGGACAAGCCGTGTAACCGAGCCCTTCCGTAAGTTTTTTGAGTTTCATTGCTTTTCCCCCGTTTTGTTTTGCTTTATTCGGAATAATCCGAAACTCCGCTGTTGGATTTGAAATAAACGGTAACAGTTGAACCGTATTCAACCTCGTTACCCGGATTTATGCTCTGCTCGTAGGATACGAGTTCGCTTTTATCAAGGCTTGAATTGCCTACTACTTTAATGTTTACGCCTGCGTTGACTGCAGAGGACGTGGCCTGTGTAACTGAAAGATACATAAGGTCAGGCACGGTTGCCGTAATTCTTTCGTCCGAATCGGTGTAAAGCACCACAACACCGCCGTTTGCAATGCTTGCGTTATGAGCGGGCATCTGTGAAATAACCTTATCTCCGTTGCCTGCAACCTTTACCTTGAAGCCATCGCTTTCAAGCTGCTCTCTTGCATCCTCAATACTCTGACCTACTATGTTGGGAGTGGTTTTATCAAGCCTTTTGAGTTCTTCGCTTGTATACATACGCTCCACGTTCATATACTCAAGAGTTTTCTCAACAACTCTTGCCGCAACGGGTGTACATATTGCACCGCCGTTTATCTGACCAACGGGCTCATCAACCATAATAAGAACCGCAATTTCAGGATCGTTTGAAGGAGCAAAGCATCCGAAAGATGCAACGTAGTAATCATCCTTACCGAGCTTTTCGGACGTACCCGTTTTGCCTGCTACACTGTAGCCTTCAACGTAAGCGTTTTTACCCGTTCCGCCCGCAACAACATCAACCATCATATCGGTAACCTTCTGTGCCGTACTTTCGGAAATTACCTGACGCTTTATAACGGGCTCTGTTTTGCTTATAACATTTCCTTCATCATCAAGCATACTGTCTACCACGTAGGGAGTTACGAGCTTACCGCCGTTTGCAATTGCAGAAAGAGCCGTAACCATCTGCAAGGGAGTTACCTCGAATGACTGACCGAATGATGCACTCGAAAGCTCTGAAATGCCCATTGTATCTATGCCGTAATAAGTACCCGTGCCGTTGTATCTGTTTTCAGGGTCAACAGGATTGGGTGTAGGCTCACCGGGAAGGTCAACTCCTGTTTTCTCCATAAATCCGAAAGCTTCAAAGTACTCGAGGAATTTTTCCTTGCCGAGTCCCTGACCCAGAGTTATAAAGAAGGGGTTGCAGGAATTCATAAGACCCTTTCTGAGAGTCTGGAGCCCGTGACCGTCGTGATTGTGGCAATGGATGTTGTGCCCTGCAACGTGAATGCTGCCCACGCAGGTATATTGGGTTGCTTCCGTTGCCGTGCCTTCCTCAAGAGCGGCAGCCGCAACAACTGTTTTGAAAACCGAACCGGGT
This sequence comes from Acutalibacteraceae bacterium, assembly GCA_045592385.1. Lineage (GTDB taxonomy): Bacteria > Bacillota > Clostridia > Oscillospirales > Acutalibacteraceae > CAG-177. Next base: position 17,799 of record JAZNUP010000134.1, on the reverse strand, counting down.
TCGTAGGTGCTGCTTACAATATAATTTTTTCTGTTCCTCTCATAAAATTCCTGTTTGAGAGCATTCTTTTTCGCTTCGTCGGGCTCAGCCTCAAGCTCAGCCTTCTGAGCTTCTGTAAGAGCGTAAGGATTATCCGCCGCAAAGCCCGGTACGCAGGAAAGAGCAAGAATTGCTCCCGTGTTTACATCCATTACAATACCGTAAGCACCGACGCCCTGAGAATCCTCGTAAACATCCATCAGCTCTTCCCTGAGATAGCGCTGAATGGTTGAATCAATAGTCAGCACAAGGCTGGTACCCTGCTCGGCATCGTAAACCGTTTCATACTCGTTACCCATAAGACCGTTCACTGCGTTCTTTGCGGTAATAATTCTTCCCGATTTTCCCGCAAGGGTATCTTCATAATAATACTCAAGGCCAGACCTGCCTGTGCCCTGGTCACCCGTAAATCCGAGAACTGTGGCCGCAAGAGTACTGTCGGTATAATAACGCTTTACGTCGGGATCAATGCCCACCGCATCGCTGATGTGGAACACCTTCTTAACCTGCTGCTCCACACCGTCCTCATTTTTTTCGGTGGTATAGTATTCCATTTTTGAAGTTTCGGCATAGATTGCCAGACGTACCTTTTCTTTTTCAGCCAATTCAACCTCGCCCTTGAGGCTCTGATAGGTGCCGCCCTTCTCAATTTTTCCCACTATGCTTTCAGCACTCACATCATCAAAAGCAACGCTGAGCGTTTTTGCGATAAAATTCTTGATTTCATCGTTGGGAACAAGATTGGGCTTAACGTAGATTTTCCATACGGATGCACTTTTGGCAAGCACGTTGCCCTTTGCATCATATATAGTGCCTCTGTCTGCTGCAACCACGGTGTCACGCAGCTGATAATTGCGGGCCGCCTTCTTATAATCTTCACCGTTTATTATCATTATTCTTACCAGGTTGCCTGCAGTTAAAAGCAGAAGTATAAAAAGCATTGCTACCGGCACAATAGCCCTTGCAATCGTCTTCTCACGCTTGGTAAGCTTCCTTCTTTTTTTCATATCAGCCATATTTTCACCCTTTCTATAAAAACAGCCGCCTCATCAAGCAACGAACGACCTGACCCGGAAATAACGAGTCTTTAAACAGCCGAGCACCGCATTTTGAGACAGCTTTGGTATTATCAAATCAGTTTATTTACACATTATTGCAATATATGCCGACAGTAAAACAACTTATTCTCACCTGATGAAAAAAACAAAGCTGTTTGTACTCAATCCGCCTCCACAATAACGGCTTCATCCGTTGATTCATTGGGAAAATAATGAATCTGATATCTTTCAAGCTTTTTCATTCCGAGGGTATTGACCGCATACTCCTCTACCTTCTCATCGGAAACAAGCTTGGAAAGCTCGTTCATCAGTCTTACATTTTCACCCTGAGCTACATCAAGCTGCTCTGCATACGTCTGACCCACGGTTTCCGCTTCCATAAGCTTTATCCGGAAAGAAATAACTGAAGCTATGGATGCAACAAATACAAATGCGAGAACGATAACCGTGACTATGTGAAGCAACGAAAAACGTTCTTCAATTTTAATCTTTCTGTTTGACTTAGCAGGCTTTTCAACAAGGTTTGGTCCTTTATCCGGCCTTCGCTGGGGATTAATCTGAGGTGCCGCTGTACCGAAAAAGTCCACGTCGAATGAATACTGCTGCACTGCCATAACCGTCTCTCCTTTCACATTTTTTCCGTTTCCTTACAGCTTTTGAAGCGTTCTTAACTTTGCGCTTCTGCTTCTGGGGTTTTGTTCCACTTCACTCTCATTCGGAGCAACAGGCTTCATAACCTTTGCTCTCGGCTTCTGACCGCATACACATACGGGAAAATCCTTGGGGCACGTGCATCCCTTTGAGAAGCCCGCAAAGGTCTGCTTTACCGTTCTGTCCTCAATTGAGTGGAAGGTTATGATGCTGAGCCTTCCCCCCTCCTTAAGGCAGGAGAACATATCCTCAATAGCGGTATCAAGCCCGTTTATTTCCTGATTTATGAATATCCTCAGACTTTGAAAAGTTTTGCGCCCGGGATGATTATCTCTCACAGCCGCCGCGGGCATTGCCGAGCGGATAATATCAACAAGCTCCAGAGTTGTTTCAATAGGAGCCTTCTGCCTTGCGTTCACAATTGCCTTCGCTATGGAATGGGCAAACTTTTCTTCGCCGTAGGTTGAAATGATTCTTCTCAATTCTTCAAATGACAGTGTGTTTACCGCGTCCGCCGCGGTCATACCCTCCTGCGACATTCTCATATCAAGCGGAGCGTCCTTATGGAAAGAAAATCCTCTGCTCGCATCGTCAAGCTGATGTGAGCTTACGCCGAGGTCTGCCAGAATTCCGTCCACCGCGGGGATGGAAAGTGAATCGAGAATTGACTTTACGTTAAAGAAATTGTCGTGAACCACCGTTACTCTTTCGTCATTACCGAAGCGTTCGGTGAGAACCCGGATTGCATCGGGGTCACGGTCAACCGCAATCAGCCTGCCGTTTTTAAGGCGTGAAAGTATAGCCGCCGAATGACCGCCGCCGCCTGCGGTACAGTCAAGGTAAATTCCGTCCTCTTTTATATCGAGCGAATCTATCGTGGGCTCAAAAAGTACGGGGATGTGGTGAAACTCCATAACCGCCACCGCCTTAATTGCCTATAAGACTGAAATCGAAGAGATTTCCGTCCTTATCAACCGCTTCATCACCAATCTGTTCAAATTCGTCAACGTTCCACAGTTCGGCTCTGTTACCCGCACCAAAAGCAACAATCTTGCCTTTGAGCGATGCATACTTGCAGTACTCTGCAGGGATTGTGATTCTGCCCTGGGTATCCATATTGACTGTTGCGGCGTTTCTGTACATAATGCGCTGAATCTGAGTGAGGTACTCACCCGATGCAAAAGCATCTGCTCTTGCAACTACCTCTTCCCAACCTTCAATACTGTAAAGGTAGAGGCAGTTTGTGCCCGTAAGGGGCTTGCTGATGATGAAAGTATCACCGTTAAGCGCATCCTTGAAGCGAACAGGAACCGAAAATCTGTTTTTTGCATCCAACGAATGTGTTGATGTACCGTAAAAACCCGTGGACATCCGACTCCTCCTCCCTTCATTTTGGTGTATTTTACGCCAATCCGCGCCATCTGGCGCCCTTTTACACCTCTTAATTATACATACCCGCAAAAATAATGCAATAGTTTGGGCCGATTTTTTATAAAGAAATTTTTTAAAAATTGTGTTTTCCACAGGCTCTGCCCCTAAATGTTGTGAGGGGTGTGAGTTTTCCACAGACACGGTGGAAAACCTTGTGGAAAACTTGTTGAGTTAAAGCGTGTTTTTTCTGATTTTTCGGTTTTAAACGCAAAAAACCGCCCGATGCGTTTTTGCGCACCGAACGGTTATTTTCTGCCATTTTACACCTATTGATTTTTACTTTTCGTCCGCATTTTCCGAAGCGTAGAGGATTCTTCTTACCGCCTCGCCTACTCCGCCCTGAGTATTGGGGAAAGTCACCATATCCGCTATTGCTTTTATCTTACCGTCAGCATTGCCCATTGCCACACTTGTGCCTGCTGCTTCAAGCATGCTCAGGTCATTTCCGCTGTCCCCCACAGCAACGCTGTGTTGTTGCTCAAATCCAATAATATCAAGCACTCTGAGCATCGCAGCGGCCTTGTTGCAGCCCTTACTGACACAGTCGCAATAACCGTCAAGCTCAAATATACTCAGCTCATCTGCAAAGTATTCCGCAAAGCCCTCGGGCAGCTCCCTGCCCACCGCAACAACCTCTATGGGGCAGGCAGAATACCTGGTTCTGAAATCGTCTTTATGCGTAACTCTTTTTATGTCGGATGACTCACCCGAACCAAAGCCGCGGTTAATCGAAATAAGCTCATCCTCGCCCTCGAAAAGGCACCATAAATCCTCGTGCTGCATAACGTATTCACTGAGCCTGCAAAGAGTTTCAACAGGAATTGCCTGCTTAAAAATATCCTTGCCGTCCATAATGAAATGGCTGCCGTTGCCGCAGATTATTCCGTCCGCAAAGCTGATTGACTCCATAAGGTCAGCATCAATATTCCCTTTTGATCTGCCCGTGTTTATAAACACTTTATGGCCGTCCTTCTGTGCCCTTTTGAGCCAAAAAGCATTATTCTCATGCACCCATCGGCCGGGCGCCGTAAGAGTACCGTCAATATCAATAAAAAAAGCTGTTTTACCTTTCATCAAACACCCCGGATTTATGTAAAATTTTATTTGAATTATACTGTAAATCCTTATATTTTTCAAGGTGTACTAAGGAACGAGTTGTTTTTTTCTTAAAATTCTTTACAACGGAATTATTTTTCTGTACAATAATATAAAAAGAGCAGAAAGGGAGAATTATTTTGAACTTTGATCTGAACATTTTTCTCAGGGATTTAATCGCAAACATCAATTTTTCACTCTATGACATCACCCTTGCAATCTACACGTTTTTACACTCTTTCGGCATTGTATAAGGAGGAATTGTAATGAAACTCAAAAGAATCCTCGCCGTTGTCCTGTGTGTTTCACTTTTTATCTCAATCTTTTCAGCAACGGTGAGCGCATATGAACCCACCGTTTCAACGGTAAGCAGAGTTGCGCAAAACGTTGAAGGTCAGTACGATTACGAAATAACCAATCCTTACAAGGATGTAAAGTGGGGCGAGTGGAAGGAATACAAAGCCTCCCTGCACAGCCACACCAACGCAAGCGATGCCGTGCCGAGCATTGCAGAAAGCGTTGAGATTCATTATTCACTCGGCTTCGACATTCTCGCAATAAGCGACCACGCTGTTATCGGCACAAACTGGGATAAAATCCCCACCACCGTGCCGCTTTACAGGCTTGTAAAATTCGGCAACACTCAGATGAAGGACGTTGACGTGCTCACAAGCGAAAGAAGAGCCGAAATCCTTGCCGGTAAAGACAGATTCAACGCTGACGGCACAAACAAGCCTATGCTTGAAATCACAGGCGCCGCCGAACTGAACGGTGCAACCCCGATTAACGACTGTCACGTAAACTGTTTCTTTATGGAAAAGGGCAAGGAGTGGGGTCAGGCAAGAATGGGCGTTTACGGCGACTATGAAACCGTAGCCAAAAAAGTTGAAGAGGCGGGCGGAATCACCTTCCTTGACCACGTTGGCGAATACGTGGGATGTGAAGATGACCCGGAAAGAGCAAATCAGCCTTACTACATCAACAAGCTTGCCAACATTTTCCTCAACTATCCCTCCTGCGTCGGTATGGACGTAAACAGCGGAATGAACAACCGCACCAAATACGATTACATTCTTTGGGACAACGTTCTTCAGCTCACAATCCCCAGGGGCCGCAACGTTTACTGCCTTACCTTCTCCGATGCTCACCACGCTGACCAATATATCCGCTCCCACACCTATATGTGTATGAGTGAGCTTTCCGAGGAGGCTCTTCGCACCAGTATGGAAACGGGCGCATTTTTCTCCTGCTCCCACTATGCCCGTGCCGACCTTGGCGACGATTTCAACGGCGAAGCTTACGAAACCCCTTACGTATCCTGCATTGACGTAAACCAGGATACTGACACAATATCATTTGAAGCAAAGGATTTTGACTGTGTACGCTGGTACTCTGACGGCGAGATAATCGCTCAGGGTGAGGACATCACTTCCCTTGACCTCAACGCTTACGAGGATAAGCTCGGCTGCTACGTGCGTTTCACTCTTACGGGACCCGGCGGAATTCTTTATTCCCAGCCCTTCCCCGTAAAAGCGCAGGGTGTTGAATATGAAATCCCCACAGTTGTGCCGACGGTTGACGTCCCTTTGTTTATGCGTTACATAACGGACCTTGCAAGCTTCCTCCTCGGCTGGACTCCCATTGTTGCCGCAGTAAGATATTTCCTCTGGGGCACATATTGGTGGTTATAAAATTAAAAATTGACTCATAACAGCAACAAGCCTGACTTCGCAATGAAGCCAGGCTTGTTTTTCTATATCTTTGCAAGGGATGCAAAATCATCTTTCAATGAAAGGTAAAGCTTTTTATAAAGACTGAAATACGGCTCGTATTGAGCGAATTTTACACTGTCGGGAGCAGCGGCAACACGCTTTGAAACAACCTGCTCACACGCCTGCTCAACACTCTCAAAGGCTCCCGCACCGACTCCTGCAAGCAGCGCCGCACCGAGAGCTCCGCCCTCATCCGCATTGAGCACGCTTATGTTGCAGCCGTACACGTCGGAAAGAATCTGCCTCCACAGCTTGCTTCTGCCGCCGCCTCCGCATACGGTCATATCGTCAACGGGTACACCCATTTCTTTAAAAACGTCCATACACTCTCTTTGTGAGAAAGCCACACCCTCAAGCACGCTTCTTATCAGATGCGCCCTTGTGTGCATTGCGGAAAGGCCGAAGAATACGCCCCTGCAATCGGAATCGGGGTGAGGCGAGCGCTCACCCATAAGATAAGGAAGATATATAAGCTTATCCGCTCCTGCAGGAATTTCAGCCGCCATTTTGTCCATTATTACATAAGGGTCAACGCCGAGCTTTGCCGCCTCTTCAATTTCAGCGGTGCAGCAGGTATCGCGCAGCCATTTAAGAGATATTCCCGCCGCCTGAGTGCAGCTCATAACAGTCCACTTGCCGGGCACGGAGGCACAAAGACTGTGCACTCTGCCGCCAAGGTCAATGTTGAGTTTATCAGAAACAGCATATATAACTGCGGATGAGCCGATTGTATTGAACGCACTGCCCTGCCTGCAAACGCCTGCACCTATCGCCGCCGCGGCATTGTCGCCCGCGCCGCCTGCTACAGGAGTGCCCTTTGCAAGCCCCGTAAGATTTGCCGCAGATTCACTCACCCTGCCCGTAACGTCGGGGGATTCATACATTTTGCCGAGCAAGCCTTTGTCTATTGAAAGCAGAGAGAGCAATTCGTCGGACCAGCATCTGCCTGCAACGTCCATAAGCTGCATACCCGATGCATCAGAAACCTCGGTTGCAAACTCACCCGTAAGGCGGTATCTTACGTAATCCTTGGGGAGCATTATCTTAACGCATTTTTCGTAAACCTCAGGCTCATTGCGCATAACCCACAGGATTTTGGATGCGGTAAAGCCCGTCATAGCAGGATTTGCGGTAATTTCAATAAGACGCTTCCTGCCAACAGTTTCTTCCATAAAAGCGCATTCTTTCGCCGTGCGCTGGTCACACCAGATAATGGAGCGCCTTAAAACCTCATCGTTTTTGCCGAGCATAACAAGACCGTGCATCTGACCGGAAAGACCTATGCCGCCTATATCGGAAGCGTCGGCGCCCGATTCTGCAATTACAGCCTTAACGCCCTCAACAAAGCCGTTCCACCAATCCTCGGGCTCCTGCTCTGCCCAGCCGTTGTGCGGCTGATAAAGTGGATATTCCGCCGTGTGGGAGGCAACAGCCCTGCCCTCAAGGTCAAAAAGTACGGTTTTGGTGCCCGATGTTCCTATATCGGAGCCAAGCAGATATTTCATACAAACTCTCCTGACTTAGTTGATTGTTTTTTTTACTTAATTAATAATACTATATATCCGATGCAAATTGCAACAAAAAAAGTCATCCCCGAAGGAATAACTTTTTAAAGTAATCAGTCTGTTGTGTAGTTATCGAAATAACCCTGGATAAGAACGATGGGTGTGCCCTTATCGCCGCTGCCTGAGGTAAGGTCGCAGAGTGAGCCGATAAGGTCGGTAATTCTTCTGGGAGTTGTACCCTGAGATTCCATTGAGCCTACAAGGTCATCGCCCTTATTCTTGATGTAATCCGAAACAGCAGCCTTGAGTGCATCGCCGCTGAGGTCTGCGAAGTTATTGTCTGCAAGATACTTGAGCTTAACCTCGTTGGGTGTGCCGTTAAGGCCGTCGGTATAAGCAGGGGAAACTACGGGGTCGGCAAGCTCCCAGATTTTGCCTACGGGATCCTTGAATGCGCCGTCACCGTAAACCATAACCTCTACCTTTTTGCCCTTTGCTTCAAGAACATAGTTCTGAACAGCATAAACGAACTCAGTGCAGTCACGGGGGAAGAGCTTGATTGTATCCTCGGTTGCCTTGTTGGAGCCGAGAAGGCCGTAGCTTTCGTTGCAGCCGCTGCCGTTAACGGGAGCGTTCATTATATCGTCAAGGCCGAGTACGTTTGCGCCTGCAGCCTTGAGAATTCTCTTTGTTCTTGCTCTTGTGTGGATATCGCAGGTAAGAACGTTGCTTGTATAATCAAGGATAGCGCGGGGATTGTTGGCAAAAACTATCTCGCATTCTGCGCCTGCTTCTGCGATGATTGAGCCATAATACTCAACATAGTCAACACCTGTGAAGGGATGCTTGTTCTCGCCGAAAAGCTCACGGTAACGCTCGAGTGAAAGAACGTCTGAATAAGGGTTAACACCCTTTTCATCAAGAGCATCAAGGGATACAAGGTGGTTGCCTACTTCATCCGAGGGATAGCTGAGCATAAGAACTATCTTCTTTGCGCCCTTTGCAATACCGCGAAGGCAGATTGCAAAACGGTTTCTGCTCAGGATGGGGAAAATAACGCCTACGGTTTCACCGCCGAGCTTTGCCTTTACGTCAGCTGCAATATCGTCAACAGAGCAATAGTTTGCCTGCGCTCTTGCAACAACGGACTCGGTAACTGCAATAACGTCTCTGTCATTAAGCTCAAAGCCCTCTGATTCGCTTGCGGCAATAACGGAATCTGCTACGATTTTTGCAAGATCGTCACCGCTGCGGATAATAGGAGCACGAACGCCTCTTGAAACTGTTCCGATAAGTCTTTCCATTTTATACGCACCCTTTCAAAAATATAAAATTACGGGTTTTTTACTATTGAATTATAGCACAGTTTATGATATAAGTAAAATTAGTAATATTGCTGTTAGACATTAGGAGGGCTAATATGGATATCAAGCTTGAGCAATACAGGATTTTCAATGCCGTTGCCGAGCACGCAAGCTTTTCAAAGGCCGCGGAAAAGCTGTTTGTAACGCAGTCCGCAGTAAGCCAGGCAATAAAACAGCTTGAAGGGTCGCTCGGCGTTGCACTTTTTCTGAGAAGTCCCAAGGGAATCATCCCCACTCCCGAAGGTAAAATTCTTTATCAGCACACCTCTGCCGCCCTTGATTTGCTTGCATCGGGCAACAAAAGGCTTGAATCTTTCCGCGAGCTTACGGACGGTGAGCTGCGTATCGGCGCAAACGACACCCTCTCCTCATACTTTCTTCTTGAAAAGCTCGAAGAATTCCACAAGGCTTATCCCGGCATAAAAATCGAGGTTATCAACAGAGTTACAAAGGAAGCAGTTGAACTTGTAAAAAGCGGACGCATTGACCTCGCCTTCGGAAATCTTCCTCTTGACGATGATTCGCTTGAAATTCACAGCTGCCTTGAGGTACACGATATTTTCGTTGCCGGCAAAGGCTTTGAGCACCTTAAAGGCAAATCTCTCTCACGCAAGGAGATTTCTCAGCTTCCGCTTATCCTGCTCGAAAAAAAATCCAACTCCAGAAATTATGTTGACCGTGTTTTCTTTGAATCGGGCAGCCGTCTTTCGGCAAATATTGAGCTCGGCGCTCACGAGCTTCTGCTTCAGTTTGCACAAATCGGGCTCGGAGTAAGCTGCGTTGTAAAAGAATTTTCAAAAAAATATCTTGACGATTCAAGCGTTTTTGAAATTGATATGAGAAAACCCATTCCTCCGCGTTCCATAGGATTCTGTTATCCGAAAAAGCTTGAACTTTCGCACGCCGCAAGAAAATTTATTGATACAATCGGTTGACACGCTTTGCACGGAAAATATATAATGAAAATGTTAATTTAAGTCTTAAGGAGGCTTTTTATGATTACACCGAAAATCAGCGTTCTCAAGTATATGTACAGACGTTATCTCCCCAGATACATCCGCTATGCGGCATTCCCCATTGAAGTGTGGAAATACACAAGAGGAATGCACACTGACTGCGGCGAATACTCAAAAGAAGATTTTGAAGGCGAAATAAGACTCGGTGACAGATGGCGAGCAAGCTATGACAGTGCCCACTGGTTCTCCTCTGAAATCACCGTGCCCGAAGGCTTTGACGGAAAGGAAATGCGCCTTGAGTTCAATATAGGCGGTGAAGCTCTCATAAGAGTAAACGGCGTTATAAGAGGCTCGGTTACTCAGTCACCCGGCAGCCAGCACCGTGAAGTTATAATAATTAATGAAAAATTCAACGCGGGCGATGTTCTTAAAATTGACATTGAAGCTACCGTAAACTCGGGTGATTTCTGCGATGAAGCTATGGCAGGCGCCAGGGATACCGAGTACACCTTCAAAAAGGCAGAGCTTACGTTTATAGATACCGTTGCCGAAGGCTACTGGTACGATTTGCAGGTAGGCTTTGAAGCTCTTGATGCAATTAAGGATGATTATATCCGCAATGCCGTTTATCAGGCAATTGACGATTCATTGCACATTGTGGACTTTGATTTTGAGGAAGAACGTGTACGCGAATCCATTGCAAAGGCTGCAGATTATTACAGAGAAGCTCTTTCAAACATAAAATACGTGCCCCAGTCTGACGTTATTTACACCAGCCACAGCCACATTGACGTTGCGTGGCTCTGGAGAATTCAGGAGAGTGTAAGAAAAGGCGCAAGAACCTTCTCAAACAATATGGCTCTTATGGATAAATACCCCGAAATGACCTTTGCGCAGAGTCAGGCGGTGCTTTACGATATGATGAAGCGTTACTATCCCGACGTATACGCAAAGATTAAGGAAAAGGTTGCAAACGGTCAGTGGGATATCGTAGGCAACGTATGGGTTGAGGCTGATACAAACATCGCATCGGGCGAGGCTCTTATCCGTCAGCTTCTTTACGGCAGAGAGTATTTCCTTACCGAGTTCGGCACGTGCTCCGACACTTACTGGCTGCCTGACTGCTTCGGATTCTCCTGGGCACTGCCTCAGATTATCAAACGAAGCGGTATGAAGTATTTCCTCACTTCAAAGCTCAACAACAACGACACCAACCGTTTCCCCCACACTCTTTTCCGCTGGAAGGGCAACAACGGCGACGAAATTGTGGCTTACCTTCAGCGTCCCTCCTATAACGGTGAATACAGAGTAAGCGAGCTTATGGAATGTGAAACCAACGACGAAAAAGCTCTTTTCAATACCACTATGGCAATGTTCGGCCACGGTGACGGCGGCGGCGGAGCAATGCACGAAATGCTTGAAAGAGGCAAAAGACTCAAGAACTTCCCCGGTCTGCCCTCAACAAGCATCGGCCACGTTGACCGTTTCTTTGATAAAATCTCAGAAGATTATGACAAGCTTCCCGTATGGAACCACGAGATGTACTACGAAAACCACAGAGGCACCTACACAAGCCAGGCTTTCGTAAAGAAAAATAACCGCAAGAATGAATACCGCCTTTCAAGGGGCGAAATGACAAGCCTGTTTGCCTGCGCCCTTGCCGGCGGCGAATATCCCAAGGCAGAGCTTGAGGAGTGCTGGAAAATCCTGCTTACAAATCAGTTCCACGATATCCTCCCCGGCAGCTCAATCCACGAGGTTTATGAGGATGCAAGGCGCGATTATGCCGCTCTGAGTAAAAGAACTTCCGCAGTGCTTGCAGATGCCATCAAGCGTCTCAATTCAAAGCTTAAAATAGAAAAAGACAGCGTTGCGGTATGGAATCTCACTTCCCTTGAGCAGACCTGCCCCGTAAACGTTGAAGTACCCTGCGCAGGACTTTGCGCGGTTGATGAAAACGGTGATATTCTCCCCTCCACGGTTACGGAAAAAGAAGGAAGATTCATTCTCACCTTCACCGCTCCCGCCCTTCCTCCTATGGGCTGCAAGGTTTTCGCCCTTGCAAAAGCGGAGAACACTGCACCTGCAGTTAAAGCGGAAAAGACTCTGCTTGAAAACTCAAAGCTTCGCGTAACACTTGATGAAAACGCAATAATCACAAGCATTTACGATAAGGTAAACTGCCGTGAAACCCTTGACGGCAAAGGAAATCTTCTTTCCGTTTCTCAGGATAAGTGCGACCACGAAACTGCTTGGAATCTTGAGATAAACTACCGCAAAAAAATGTGGGAGCTCGACTCTGCCGACAGCGTTGAGGTCACCGAATCCAACGCTCAGAGAGGCGTTATCCGTGTTGTACGCTCCTTCAACAAATCCACTATAACTCAGGATATCATTCTTAATGCCGACAGTGACGAGCTTGTTTTCGACACAAGCGTTGACTGGTGGGAAACAGACAAGGTGCTCAAGGCCGCTTTCGACGTAGCCGTTATCAATACAGAAGCTACCTACGATATCGCTCACGGCGCAATCAAGCGCCCCACCCACTCAAACACCTGCTACGATGCGGCTATGTTTGAGGTATGCGGCCACAAGTGGGCTGACCTTTCAGAAGGCGGCTACGGCGTAAGCCTGCTCAACGATTGCAAGTACGGCTACGATATTCACGACAGTAAGATGAGAATCACTCTTATGCGTGCACCCACCTGCCCCGACCCGACTGGTGACCACGGCGTAAGCACCTTTGTTTACACCTACTATCCCCATAAAAACGGCTGGCAGGATGCCGAAACCGTACGCAAGGCTCTCGCACTCAACGTTGCTCCCGTTGCAAGCTTCCTTACCGCAAACAACGGCGAGTTTGACAAGGTTGATTCTCTCATCACCTTAAGCTGCGACAACGTTATAATTGATGCCGTAAAGCAGGCTCAGGACGGCAACGGAATAATCCTCAGGGTTGTTGAAACCCAGCAGAGAAGAGGCAGCGTAACAGTTGACTGGAAGCTCCCTGCAAGCAAGGTATTCGCAACAAATCTTATGGAAACCGACGAGGGCGAAATTGAATTTGCAAACGGCAGATTCTCCTTTGACATCAAGCCCTTCGACGTTCTCACCTTCAGAATAGTATAAACGATGCAAAAAGGCGAGCGGAAATCCGCTCGCCTTTACTTTTTTATTTCAATAATAATTCGTCCGCTTTTATTTCGATAAGTTTAGAGGCAAATTCGTTCTCTTTTGCGCACACGCTGAGTCTGTATCCGTCAAGGCCGTATTCCTTTATAAAACAATCCGTTTTTTCGCCTTCTCTTGTTACGGTGATTTCATCCCCCACGTCAACGCTGAAGCTGTGAAGAGAAAGCCTCATTCCCTCACCCGTAAGCTTCATATATGCCTCTTTAACGGTCCACAGTCTGAAGAATTCTCCCGAGCGTTTCTCCTCAGGGAATGAAAATATATAATCCGTTTCGCTCTCGCAGAAGTAGCGCTCAGCAATCCTCAAGTGTCCTTCACTTATCCTCTCCACATCGCAGCCAACGGGCTTTGTGCTTACGCTGCAAACAACGTAATCGTACGAATGGGAAAGATTGAAAAAAATCCCCTGTGTATACGGCTTACCGTTTTCATCGGTGAGTATTTCGGCATCCGTAACCCCGTGTTCCTTTAAGGCATAACGCAGCAACGCACCCGCACCAAGGCTTAGCTTTCTGTCCTGCGCGTGAAGATAGCGCAGAGTCTTTGCTTTTCTTGCCTCATCAAGCCCCGAAAGCGCCGCAGGATGCTCTGACGGGTCAGGCAACGACGGTGCATAAACATAATAAGTGTGTACCATTTACGGCTCCTTTTGCAATAAGTCAAACGGCATCCTCCTGAGAGGATGCCGCCAAGCATCTTTGAAATTAAAGAATCGAATTAATAAGATACGCAAAAGCGTATTCCATTTTGTCAAAAACAGAAGCAAGACCGCCGATAACAGCGGTTTCTTCACCTGTGAGCAAAGAAATAACAGCATTCCAGAAAATAGTCATGTAAGTAAAGAAATTGGTAATCATTGTATTTTACTCCTCTCGTTCATTTTTTATCGTGCCCAGTATACATTATTTAATATAAAAAAGTCAACAGTATTTATTTAATAATTAATATATACTTAATAATATCTTGAAAACGCCCGCATTTACGGTTATAATATACTGTGTATGATTCTATGAAAGGATTTGCGGATAACGTATCCGCTCAGAGAAATATGAAAACTCAGATTGTCACAAGAAACAATGCCGCAGAATTCGACGCTTTCGTTGCATCGCATCCGAAGGGTCATTTTTTGCAGACAAGCGTATGGGCAAAGGTAAAGGATGACTGGCAGTGGTTCGGCGTTCTGTGCAAAAATGACAGCGGCGAAACAGTAGGCGCACTCGCCGTGCTTGCAAGAAGAATTTCAAAGCTCCCCTACCATATGCTCTATGCGCCCAGAGGTCCCGTTTGCGACCTTCACGATGCAGAGGTTTTCAACACTCTTATTGATGCCGCCAAGGAATACGGCAAAAAAGAGCTCAACGCATATATGCTCAAGATTGACACCGACGTTCCCGCGGACGATGAGGAATATCAGGATATCATAAAGTCCGCAGGTTTTGTTCCTCAGGAAAAATTTATGAATTTTGAAGGCTTCCAGTGCCGTTTCGTTTTCAGAATTTACATTCAGGGCAGAACTCAGGATGAAGTTTTCGCATCCTTCGCTTCAAAGCACCGTTACAACGTAAGAGTTGCGTTGAAGCACAACGTTGAAGTCAAGCTCTGCGGCAGCGAAATGGCTGAGGATTTTTACAAAATTATGGTTGAAACAGGCGCAAGGGACGGTTTCCCAATAAGAAGCGCCGATTACTTTGCAAAGATTATTGACACTTTCGGCGAAAATGCCCGTCTCTATATGGCTTACCACGAGGGCAAGCCAATTGCAGGCACTCTTGCCGTTCATTGGGGCGACAAGGTGTGGTACTTCTACGGTGGCTCACTCAACAGCTACCGTAACGTTATGCCGAACTATCTGCTTCAGTGGAATATGATTTCCTGGGCAGTTGAGCTGGGCTGCGAAATCTACGATTTCAGAGGCGTTTCAGGCATAATTGACGAGAATAACCCTCTCTACGGTCTTTACCGCTTCAAGAAAGGCTTCAACGGCGAGCTTATTGAATTTATGGGCGAAGCCGACCTTATAATTGATAAAAAAGCCGCAAAAATCGTTGGCACTCTGCAGAAAGCCGCAAAGCTTCTCAGAGGATAAAAACAAACAGGAGGTTAAAGGTATGATAAAGGTAACTGTCTGGAACGAAGGTCTTCACGAAAAGTTAAGCAAAACCGTAGCAGGAATTTATCCCGCAGGAATTCATAACTGCATCAAGGGCTTCCTTTCCTCTCAGGAGGATATTGTTGTGCGCACCGCCACTCTTTCCGACAAAAAGTGCGGACTTACCGAGGAAGTGCTTGACGATACAGACGTCCTCATCTGGTGGGGTCATATGGCTCACGAAAAGGTTCCCGATAAAATCGCCGCCGCAGTTGCTCAGCGCGTACTCAACGGTATGGGCTTCATCGCTCTTCACTCCGCTCATTACAGCAAACCCTTCAAGCTTCTTATGGGCACCTCCTGCTCACTCAACTGGCGCGAAGGAGACAGAGAACGTCTCTGGACCGTAAATCCCTCCCACCCCATAGCTCAGGGTGTACCGTCCTTCATCAATATCCCCGTTGAGGAAATGTACGGCGAAAGATTTGATATCCCCGAACCCGAACAGCTTGTATTTATAGGCTGGTTTGCAGGCGGCGAGGTTTTCCGTTCGGGTTGCTGCTGGCAGAGAGGTCTCGGCAGAGTTTTCTATTTCCAGCCCGGTCACGAAACCAATCCCACCTATCACGATGAAAACATTCAGCGTATCATCATAAACGCAGTCCGCTGGGCAGCACCGTGCAGGAAGGTTTTCAACGTTCCCACGGGTCACGCAAAAATTTCCCCTGAGGAAAGACTGCACGAAGCGGATGCAAAAAAGCACTGAGGAGTACATAATGAACACTTTTAAAATAACCAGACTCAACGAAAACGCAAAAATCCCCAAAAGAGCAACCGAAGGCAGCGCAGGGCTTGACCTTTGCGCCTGCATTGATTCGCCCGTAACTCTTAAGGGCGGCGAAAAAGCGGTTATACCTACGGGTCTTGCAATCGAACTGCCCTCAAACGAATTTGCAGCTTTTGTTTTTGCAAGAAGCGGACTTGCCATAAAGCACGGCATAGGTCTGTTAAACTCCGTAGGAGTTATTGACAGTGATTACAGGGGCGAAATCTGCGTCGGTCTTATCAACCAGCTCAGTGAGCCCTACGAAATCACCCCCGGCGAGCGCATTGCTCAGCTTGTTATAATGCCCGTAAGTATGATGAACCCCGTTGAAGTCACCTCTCTTGATGAAACAGAAAGAGGTGCCGGCGGCTTCGGCTCGACGGGTAAGGTGTAAAAATGAAAATCAGGGAAACTCTAAAGAAAATCCCATTCGGCATTTTAAGTCTCTGCTGTCTCGGATTTACATATCTTGTTGCAGGCACGGTGGGGATGCTCGTTTTCCCCGTAATTATGTGCATAGTTTTTGTTTTACCTCTCGGTATAACTTTTGCGATTCTTGATATTGTAATACGCAGAAAAAAACTAATCCCGATTATCAGTCTCGCATTAAGTCTTTATCCGATTATCGGATTTACGGTTATCATTTTCAATCTGCTGCGCGGATTTGCAGAGCAGTTGATTACTCATTTCATTTAAAGGAGTTCAGAATGAAAAAATTTATAAGCATCCTTTGCGCTTTAAGCATAATTCTTTCCTGTGTTTCGGTTTTTGCCCACGCAGCCGACACTTCGTACAAACCTTATGACGACAGCGAATATTTCACCCACGGCGATTATGATATCCATTACAGAGTAATTGAGCACGAGGGCGAATTCAAGGGCAGAATAATGATGCTTCACGGCTTCCTCTGCTCCACGTACGCCTGGCGCAATATGGCGGCAAATTTAAGCAAAGCTGGTTATGACTGCGTGCTTGCAGATTTACCAAACTTCGGCTTCAGCACAAGAGAAAATGACGGTATGGAAATCATTGACCGTGAAACTCTCATTATCGAGCTTATGAAAAGCATTGCGCCTATGGATGAATGGATTCTTGCAGGCCATTCAATGGGCGGCGGCGTTGCCGTAAATATTGCAGAGCAGTACGATATCAAAGCTCTTCTGCTTTACTGCCCCGCTCCTCAGAGCGAATTCCCGAAGGCAATGGAAGGTGTGGTTTCCTCAAAGCTTATGCAAGGCTTTATGAATGTATTCTTCAATTACGGTACAAGGATAAAGCCACTTGTAAAGCTTATAATTTATGCCGCAACCCTCAACTGGTCCTTTGCTATGGATTATGACGTAACGGGTGTTACCGATGCCGTACAGTATGACGGTTTCGGCGCAGGCATATGTGAAATGATGTATAACGTAAAGCCAACCGACCTTGAGAATACCGATAAAATCACCTGCCCCGTGCTTCTCTGCCAGGCAAGCGGCGATATCATTCTCAACAGCACAATGAAAGAGCAGATGAATTCCGCTTTTCCCAATGCCGTAACCCACACCGTAGAGGGCGGCGGACATCAGTGCATTGAAGACAGAGCGGATGAGCTCTGCAAGGTATCACTTGATTTTTTAAATAAATAAAATGCCAAAGGCTTGCACAGGTTATAAAACCGTGCAAGCCTTTTTGCTATTCGTCTATATTGAGCCATACAAAAGCGACGTCCCTGCCGATTTTGACAAAGGAATCCTTGCTGTTGAAATCATAGCCCGTTTTGCGGCTGAAGCCCTTCTTTTCAAAAGCTTCGCAGAAAGCCTGAGCCATTGCTTCATCCTT
>JAZNUP010000133.1:0-19217 GCA_045592385.1 Acutalibacteraceae bacterium | reverse complement strand
GCAGTGCATACAGTCCTTTATCTACGGCGTTAACACACCCAGCCGCTGGGGAACCCAGTCTCCCTTTACAAACATTACCCTTGACTGGACAGTTCCCGCTGACCTTGCAGAGCTCAACGCTATCGTTGGCGGCAAGGAGATGGACTTTAAGTACAAAGACTGTAAAAAAGAGATGGATATGGTTAATAAAGCCTTCATCGAAATTATGATCGAGGGCGATGCTAACGGCAGAGGATTCCAGTATCCAATCCCGACCTACTCCATTACCCGGAACTTCGACTGGTCCGATACGGAGAACAACCGTCTTCTTTTCGAGATGACATCAAAATACGGTACACCGTATTTCTCAAACTATATCAACAGCGATATGGAGCCCAGCGACATCCGCAGTATGTGCTGCCGTCTGCGCCTTGACCTTCGTGAGCTTCGCAAGAAGAGCGGCGGTTTCTTCGGCAGCGGCGAAAGCACCGGCTCAGTAGGCGTTGTTACCATCAATATGCCCCGCATTGCTTACCTTGCAGAGAACGAAGAGGATTTCTTCAAGCGTCTCAACAAGCTTATGGATATCGCTGCACGTTCACTCAAGACAAAGCGTACCATCATC
The DNA here is from genome assembly GCA_045592385.1 of Acutalibacteraceae bacterium. GTDB lineage: Bacteria > Bacillota > Clostridia > Oscillospirales > Acutalibacteraceae > CAG-177. Next base: position 18,613 of record JAZNUP010000133.1, on the reverse strand, counting down.
ACAAAGCTTCTTGATGAAGGTCTTTACCCCTACACCAAGCGTTACCTCGGCTCATTTGACAATCACTTCTCCACCATCGGCCTTATCGGTATGAACGAAGTCGGCCTTAACGCAAAGTGGATAAGAGCTGATATGACAAGCAAGGAAACCCAGGAATTCAGCAAGAAGGTTCTCAACCATATGCGTGAAAGACTTTCTGACTATCAGGAAATGTACGGCGACCTTTACAACCTTGAAGCAACTCCCGCTGAATCCACCACCTACCGCTTCGCAAAGCACGACGTTGAGAAGTATCCCGATATCATCACCGCAGCCGAAGAAGGCGGCAAGCCCTATTACACTAACAGCTCTCACCTTCCCGTAAGCTTCTCTTCCGACATCTTTGACGCTCTCGACATTCAGGATGAGCTTCAGACTCTCTACACCTCAGGTACCGTTTTCCATGCATTCCTCGGTGAAAAGCTCCCCGACTGGAAGGCTGCAGCAAACCTTGTACGCAAGATTGCAGAAAACTACACTCTTCCCTACTACACCCTTTCACCCACCTACTCTGTATGCAAGAATCACGGCTACATTGCAGGTGAAGTAAACAAGTGCCCCATCTGCGGCGAAGAAACAGAAGTTTACAGCCGTATCACAGGTTACTACCGTCCCGTTAAGAACTGGAACGACGGCAAGAGCCAGGAATACAAGGAACGCAAGGTTTACGACATTGCAACCTCCGTTATGAAGAAGAGCCACGCAAGAGAGCTTGCAAACGAATGCGCTTGCGGCGCAACAGGCGAAGCAACAGAGCTTCTTCTTTTCACCACCAAAACCTGCCCCAACTGCAATATAGCCAAGGCAAACCTTGACAGAGCAGGCATTGCATACAAAGTAATCCTTGCTGACGAAGAGCCTGAGCTTTGCAATAAGTTCAACATTATGCAGGCTCCCACTCTCGTTGAAGTTATCGGTGACAAGTTCAATGTTTACGCAAATGTTTCCAACATCATAAAGTACATTGACTCAAAGAAAGTAACCGCATAAAAACACTTAAAGGGCTTTGAGCTTATCCGCTCAAAGCCCTTATTTCTTAACAAGGAGACTGCGCATGGAAAAATTTGAAATGCATTGCCACACAAGGGAAAACGACATTGTTGTAACCCTTGATGCTCCCGAAATAGTTGAGATGTATCATTCAATCGGATATAACGGAATGGTTATAACAAACCACTTTTTTGATTTATCGCTCGAATGGTATAAGGACGTGCTTGAAGGCGCTTCCCACAGGCAGATTATAGACTATTACCTCAGGGGCTACAGAGCTGCAAAACAAAAGGGCGACGAACTTTCAATGAACATTCTTATGGGAATCGAGCTGCGCTTCGACGGCACCATAAACGATTATCTCGTTTACGGAATAGATGAGGATTTCTTATACGATTCTCCCCTGCTCAACACTCTTACGCTTGATTCTTTTCTTGAAATCCTGCCTGAGGATGCAATAGTTTATCAGGCTCATCCTTTCAGAAACAATATGACCGTAACCGACCCGAAAAAGCTTTACGGAGTTGAAGTATACAACGGCGGCACAAACGACGTAAGAAACAGATTTGCCGATATATGGGCTGATGAATACTCGCTCAGAAAAATTTCGGGATCAGATTATCACAGACCGGAACACCTCGGCAAAGGCGGAGTTATTTTTGAAAACAGCATAGGCGATATTCACTCCCTTGTGGATGAACTCAAAGCAGGAAGATACTCTCTCATAAAAAACGGTAAATAATAAGCAAGCAGCACCGTACGGGCTTATGCTCATACGGTGCTGTAATTTTATTTTTCAATTAAATCAAAGATTCTTTCCGCGGCATCACCGTCAAAGCAATAATCAAAATCAGCCGTTGCCGCATCGCGGTTTCCGTACCAGACGGTGATGATATTATCGTTTGAAACCGTGTGGCGCAGAGTGTCAAGCTCTTCTTCGTTGAGTTCGCTTGCGGTGACAATAAGAATGTTACCTGCATCAAGCATAATATTGGCAAGCTCGCCGAGGCGGCGGATATGCTCGCCCCTCTCCTGCTCTGACTCCATTGAGCGCTCACTCTTAATATCGCTGTTGACTCCGTAAAGGAGATTTGCAATGCCGAGATAGTAAGCGGTTTTTCCGCTTTCAAGAAGCTTTTTTTCAACCTTTCTTGCCACGTTTTTCTTTTCATCGGAAAGGTTACCGCTGATAACAACAAACTGAGCTTTCTGAGAATAGAATTTTTCTCTCTGCTCCCTTGTAACCTCGCTTTTCACCCACTTTATATTGCGCTTGAGGATTTTACGCTCCGCATCTCCGTCACCAACGCAGTCGGTAACAATTCCGCCGCCCGAAATCTCGTAATCGTCAACAATTACAAAGCGAACGGTATCTTCAACCGCTCCCGTTACGTCAAACGCAAGAGGACGGTCAAAATGAATTATGCACTGCGCAACCTCGTGGCGGTTGACCTGCTCTTTTACGGTATTATCAAGAGTGGCGGCATCAAGCACACCGAGGATTTTTTCTATCTTGCAGCCAACCTGAGCGCAGCCCATTTTGATTTTATAGGATTTGCCCGTAACGAGAGGGTCTTTGCCGAGCCAGAAAACAGACGCCTTGACTCTGCTGCCCGTAACGGGAGCTTCTTCGCCGATTTTGGTCATCAGCTCACCACGCTTAACGTAAATCTGCTCCGTCATACAGAATCCCGTTGCATAGCCCGAGGTTACCTGAGTTTTAACGGGCTCATTGAAAGCCTCTATTGATTTTACGGTAGTCTTTTTACCCGAGGGCAAAAACATAATTTCATCGCCCACGTTTACCGTACCTGATGAAAGAGTGCCTGCAATTATCCTGCGGTCATCCTTATCATTGGTAAACTTGTAAACATCCTGTACCCACATACGCACGGGAAGTCCGTCCGCCGCGGGAAGCTCATTGAAAGAATCAAGAGTTTCAAGCACTGTTGCGCCATTATACCACGGCACACTCTCAGAGTTTTCAACGATATTCCATCCCTCTACTGCCGAAACGGGAATATAGGACGAGGGCTTCATTCCGATTTTCTCAAGAAACTCGCCGTATTCGCCTACTATTGAATTATATACACTTTCCCTGCTCTCTTCGGGAATGAGGTCAAGCTTATTTACGAGCACGGAAACCTGCTTTATGCCAAGCATTGAGAGCATATAGCCGTGGCGGCGTGAATTCTCTTTGATGCCTTCATTTGCATCTATGACAAGCAGCGCAGCCTGCGCTCTTGATGCGCCCGAAATCATATTTTTAAGGAATTCAATGTGACCGGGAGCATCAATGATTATATATTTTCTTTTTTCGGTTTTAAAAAAGCATCTTGCAGTATCTATGGTAATGCCCTGAGCTCTTTCATCCTTAAGTGCATCAAGCAAAAAGGCATATTCAAAAGGCTTTGAAGTCCTTCTGCAAAGCTCCTTGATCTGCTCAAGCTTTCCCTGCGGCAGAGAATGAGTATCGGCAAGCAGGCGGCCTATAACCGTGCTTTTGCCGTGGTCAACGTGACCAACTATTACTATGTTCATTTCTCTGCGCTCGGCAATATTACATATATCCATCTTTTCTCAATTCCTCCAGACCGCCGCCGTCCTCTTTATCCTGCTCTCTGCCGGAGCGTTCGGCGATATTGGCAAACTTACCCGTCTTAAGTTCTTCTATTATATCATCAAGATTCTTCGCGGTTGATTCAACGGGCTTGGTGCAGGGCCAGCAACCGAGCGAACGGTATCTTGTGCCGTTACCCTGATCAAAGTAAAGCGACACAACGGGCACGTTCTCCCTGCGTATATACTCCCACACGTCAAGCTCCGTCCAGTCAAGCAAAGGATGAATTCTTATGTGCGTTCCGGGCTTGAAATCGGTTTTATACTGACCCCAGAATTCGGGAGGCTGGTCACCGATATCCCAATCGTTATTCTTATCTCTCGGAGAAAAATAACGTTCTTTGGAGCGGCTGCCCTCTTCATCGGCACGTATGCCGACTATAACTCCCGTATAAGGCTCAGTGTTTTTATCCACCTCGTAAAGTCCCGTTTCGTGATTCATACGGTAACGGGGCCATTCGCCCGAAAGAGTGTTGCGCAAAGCCTCGGTTTTAAGGTTTTTGCAGCATTCGATTCTTGTGGCATTACCGTCAGGGAAAGTAGCCTTATCCCTGAGAGCCTGAGCGTTTTCGCCGTAAACCATATCAAGATGCCATTCCCTTGCAAGGCGGTCACGGTATTCTATCATTTCGGGAATTTTATAGTGAGTGTCAATATGCACAAGCGGAAACGGAACGTGCCCGAAAAACGCCTTCCTTGCAAGGCTGAGAAGCACGGTTGAATCCTTGCCTATCGACCAGAGCATACAAAGATTGCCGAAGCGATTGTATGCCTCTCTTAATATATGAATGCTTTTATTCTCCAGATTATCAAGGTGTGTCATATAAATCCCTCAAAAATCAAATTTATTTTCTATACGGTTAAGGATATAAAACCCTTTTTCGTTAAGTGTGTTCTCTCTGTTATAAACCATAGGAGTTGAATCAAGCTGCCTGAAAACTCCGCCCGCCTGCTCAACTATGCACTGCATTGCCGCCGTATCCCACTCGCAGGTAAGACCCGTTCTGTAATAAACGTCCGCCCTGCCCTGTGCAATCCTGCAGCCTTTCAGCGAAGAACCGACGCTGACCGTATCAGCAATTTTATCCTTGTTCTTTTCAAGTATGGCAAGAAGCTTTTCATCTGCGTGAGAGCGGCTTGCCATTACCGTAAGCCCCTCCGTCTTTGAGGAAACGCAAATTCTTTCCTCCTGCAAAAAGCCGGGAAGGCACTCGCCTTTTGTGACAAACGCACCGCAGCCCTTTGCCGCATAATAAATCTCATCCGTAACAGGAACATAAACCACTCCTGCAATGCTCTTGCCGTATGCCGTAAGAGCGATGTTAACGGTAAATTCTCCGTTTCTCTTCACAAACTCCTTTGTACCGTCAAGCGGGTCAACTACAAAGCAGAACGGATTCTCCCTGCGCGATTTATCGTCAACCGTTTCTTCAGAAAGCAAGGCAAAATCGGGATATCCCTCTTTAAGAGCCTTGCAGATAACGTCATTTGATGCAAGGTCTGCCGCAGTAAGCGGAGAAGAATCCGCCTTATACTCCACATCAAAACCGTTGTTATAAATTTCAAGAATCCTTTTACCTGCAATAACCGCGGCATTAAACATACGGACACAGACCGTTTTTAAAGAATCAACAAGTTTTATGTATTCAATTATTTTTTCTACCGCTTTTTCGGGCGAAACCTCGGCAGTTTTTATAACAATCTCAGGATTTTCAGGCTCTTCATAAGGTGAAGAAACTCCCGTAAATTCAGAAATTTCACCGCTGAAAGCTTTTTTGTAAAGCCCCTTCACGTCACGCCTCGCACACTCCTCAAGGCTTGTATCAACAAAAACCTCAACAAATGCTATATCGGCATCTTCACACACTTTTCTTGCCGCGTCTCTGTCTGCCGCAAAAGGAGAAATCGCGCCGACTATTGCAACGCAGGTGCTCTGAGCCATAAGGGAAGCAACGTGAGAAATCCTGCGGATATTCTCGCTTCTGTCCTCTTTTGAAAAGCCCAGCCCCGCATTGATTCCGAAGCGCAGATTATCACCGTCAAGCAAAAAAGCATTTCTGCCGCTTTCAATAAGCGTTCTTTCAAGGAGTGCGCCGATTGTTGATTTGCCCGAGCCCGAAAGACCCGTAAGCCACACAACCGCTCCCGAAGAATTCAGAAACTCTCTTCTCTGACGCTGAGAAATAAGATTTTTATGTTTAAATATCTCCGCCATATTACTCTCCGTTGCATTTTTTCGATAATGTTATAATAAAGCTTTTTTAATAAGCAGTCAACAATAAAAGTAAATATTTTCAACAAAATAATGTTGAAAAAAGCATATACAGATGATATGATAAAAAAGATTGAAAGGTTGGTGCTATTATGCTTGTTACAGTAATAGGCCGCGGTCATTCAGGCACCCGTGCCATATCTAACACTTTGTCTGACAGCGGTATTTATATGGGCGCTCCGCTCAACAAATCGTGGGATCTTATCCCCCCCGAAAAGATGTATGAAGCCTGCAGAATTTTCGGCAACTACGTTGAGTACAAGGGTGATCTTAACTGGGATTTCAGCCGTGTGCTTTCTATGCAGCCGGATAAAGAATTCGTAAGGCTGATTGAAGAATATCTCGGCAGCGTATTGAATTCCGATGCAGAAAACAAGGGCTGGAAAATCCCCGAAACTACCCTTTGTTACCCCTGGATTCTCAAGATGTTCCCCGAAATTTACTGCATCCACTGGGTACGCGACCCCCGTGACTGCATCCTCGGCTCTCACGTTACCGACGACCTTAGAGAATTCAATATTGATTACACCCTTACCGACGATCCCAGAGAGATGCGTGCGATAAGCTGGAAGTATCAGAGAGAGCTCATGAAAGCCACACCCGAGCCCGAAAAGCTGATAAAAATCAGATTTGAGGATATGGTTTTTGAGCAGGATAAAACTCTTAAGAGACTTGAAGATTTCCTCGGTATGCCGATGGCAAAAATCCCTATGCGCACAGACTCGGTAGGACGTTACAAAACAGCAGAGGGCAAGTATATGTTTGACTTCTTTGCTGATGATATCAAAGAGTGCGGCTACGAGCTTTAAGGAGGAGAATAAATGAAAAAGAAGATTTACGTTGTTGCAACTGCACACCTTGACACTACATGGTTATGGACACTGCGCACAACAATAGAGCAGTATCTCCCCGAAACCTTTAATTATAACTTTTCTCTTTTTGAAAAATTCCCTGAGCATAAATTCAGCTTTGAGGGAAGCTACCGCTATGAGTTGATAGAGGAATACTATCCCGAAGCTTTCAAGAGAATTCAGGAATACGCAAAAAGCGGCCGTTGGTGCCCTGCGGGAAGCTGCTACGAAAACGGCGACGTAAACGTTCCCTCTCCCGAGGCTCTCACAAGAAACATTCTTTACGGAACTCATTATTTCAGAGATAAACTCGGCACTCAGAGCAACGATATCTTCCTGCCTGACTGCTTCGGCTTCGGCGCAGCTTTACCAAGTGTTGCAGCTCACTCAGGTCTTAAGGGCTTCACAACAGGAAAGCTTGCCTGGGGCAGTGCAAACGGCACCCCTTTTGATATAGGCAAATGGTACGGTAACGATGGCAACTTCCTTTATGCAACACTTAAGCCCGGCAGCTATAACCGTTCAATTACCACTCTTCGCAACCTGCCCGAATTCACAAACAAGCTCAAGGATAACACCGAAAAATACGGCTTACCCGTTACATACACTTACCACGGCACAGGCGACAGAGGTGGCGCACCCGCAGAGGTTTCCGTAAGAAATCTGTGCAAGGAAATCAGAACAAACAGCGTAACCGATACCGATATAGTTTATGCCTCCTCTTCTCAACTCTTTGATGACCTTGATGCTCTGCCCGAGGAAACAAAAAGCAGACTCCCGGAATGGCACGGAGAGCTGCTTATGACCGAACACGGCGCAGGCAGCTACACCTCAAGAACCGTTGGTAAACGCTGGAACAGAAAGAACGAGCTTCTTGCTGATGCTGCAGAGAGAGCAGCCGTTACCGCAGGCTGGCTCAGAGGATACAAATATCCCCGTAAATCCTTTGAAAAAGCCTGGAAAAGAGTTATAGCTCACCAGTTCCACGACGATATTACAGGCACCTCCATTCAGGAATGCTACAAGTTCAACTGGAATGAATACGTTCAGTCTCTGAACGTTTTTTCCGGCGAATACTCCGCCGCAGTTGATGCCATTGCCGCCTGCATTGATACCTCTTTCTGCAAAGGCGTTCCCGTTATTGTAAACAATCCCGTTCAGGGCGATGCAAGAACCGAAACGGTAAGCGCAAAAATCAAATGGAACAATTCCGAAAAAAGCGTAAAAGTTTTTGACAGAAATTCAAACGAGGTTTATTCTCAGGTTGTATGCACTTCGGACAATGAAATAACAGTAGCTTTCAGCGCAACCGCTCCTTCAATAGGCTTTGCTGTTTACGACGTGAGACCCAGCAACTCCCCCTGTGCTCTTTCATCCTCTCTTGTTGCTGATGAAAGAAAGGCAGAAAACTCAAAAATCAGGATTGAATTAAACGCAAACGGCGATATCTGCAAGCTTTACGATAAAGTAAACTCCAGAGAAACTCTCGCTTCACCCGTAAGACTTGCGCTGCTTGACGACGTTCACAGCAAGGACTGGCCCTCCTGGGAAGTTAAATTCAAGGATATCAGCGCTCCCGTGCGCGAATTTGCAGCCCACGCAAAAATTGAGCTTGTTGAAAACGGACCTGCAAGAGCGGTTTACCGTATCACCAAAACCGCCGGCAAATCCAAGTTTAATCAGCTTGTAATTCTTGACGAAAGCTCCTCATTCGTAAGAGTTTTCAATGAGGTTGACTGGCGCTCAACAAAGTCTATGCTCAAAGCCGTTTTCCACCTCAAGGCATCAAATCCCAACGCAACGTACGATATCGGTCTCGGCAGCATTTCAAGACCCTCTAACACAGAAAAGCAGTTTGAAGTTCCTGCTCAGATGTGGGCTGATATCACAGACGAAAGCGGCAAGCACGGCGTTTCCGTATTCAGCGATTCAAGATCAGGCTGGGATAAACCCTCATCCTCTATTCTCCGCCTCACCTGCATCCACACCCCTGCCTCAAGCTTCCGCTGGGAATGTGCTCAGCATCTGCTTGACCTTGGTCTCAACCGCTTCTCCTTCGGTCTTTATCCCCATGCCGATACCGTTGAAAACGGCACTCAGTATTATGCAAACTGCTTCAATCAGCCTATGAACACCTTCGTAACAGACGTTCACGCAGGCACAATTAAAGAAGATTTCTCCTTTGCGGGTATCAGCGAAAGCGGGGTATGGCTCAGGGCTCTCAAGCTTGCGGAAAAATCAGATAAAATCATCGTACGTTTCAACGAAGGTGACGGAAAAGCCAAAGAGGGTGTACGTTTCAGCATAGGCGCAGGCATAGAAAAAGCAGAAGAATTAAACGGCTGCGAAGATTATATCGGCGAGGCAACGGTAGAAAACGGCGAGTTGGTATTTGACATTGCCGCCAACACGCTTAAAACCTTTGCCCTTACCCTCAAGCCCTGCGGCTTTGCAGGCGAGAGCATTAATCAGACTGCACTCAGCGCTCTTCCCTTCAACGCTTGCGTTATCACAACAAATGAAAAGCGCAATGCAGCAACCACCGCAGAGCGAATTTCTCTCCCTGCTGAAATTCTTCCCGATACCATTAACTTTGCAGGCCTTGATTTCCCCGTTTGCAAGGCTGAGAAAAACGCAGTACAGTGCAACAACCAGGAAATTGCTCTGCCCGAAAACTGCACAAAGCTTCATCTGCTTGTGCTTTGCACCAATGAATCAAACTTAACCCTGAATTTCGGCAGCACTGAAGAAAAGCGCCTTGTTCCTGACAGCCGCAAGGCAATCGGCGCCTGGGACCTTGTAGCTCTCGGTGAAATGGGATACATCACAAAGGATCAGCTTGCATTTACCGCAACTCATACCCATACCCCTTGCTGTGACAAAGCGGCTGAGCAGCTTTATATCTTCAGATATTCCTTTGATATCCCCGAAGGTGCGGCATCATTCAAGCTTGCTCCCAACAGTGATATGTTTATCCTTTCAGGTGTTGCAACAAGCGAAAAGCACCTCTTTGCAAACGCAAACGAGCTTTATGACAGCCTTGAAAAGAGAGAGTACGACTATGAAATCTCCGCTTACGATAAGCGCTACGCAAGCCCGCTTGCAATAGAGAAGCTTGTTTATAAGTTCCTGCCTATGGATCGCACCAGATTTATGTATTCGGAAAAATTCAGCAGAGCTTTGCAGCTTACTGATGAATTCGCCGACAGACGCAGAAAGTATAACGGCAAAAGATAATAACAGCAAAATCCGCTTTCCCGAAAAAGGAAAGCGGATTTTCAATTTATGCATTGATTGAGTTTTTGATTTTTTCTATCACTTCAACTATTTTAAACCGAATCTGGTATCGCGAGCCCTCTATCACCTGAGCATTACCTGAAAAGAATACGTCAATATCAGTGCTTTCGCTTGCCGCAGGAAGACACAGCGGCGGAAACATTACGCACCACCAGTTTTTACCCGCCCCGTTGCCGAGAATAAGCTTAACCGCTTTATATCTGCCTGCCGGCATTGTAAAGCCATCGTATTCACGCGTATCAAAAAACTCCTGCGTAAAAACAAGCTTTGCTTTGTAGGCAACTCCGTTTTCCGAAAGCACACGATTTGCCGTTTCTTCAATAACCTCTCTGTTTTTCTCAACCGCAACACGTGCGTTTTCAACGTCCGTACTTCCGTCAAAAAGAGTAGCTGAGCAAACCAGCACCGCATCTCTTACAGCAAGCTTTATCCTCTGGTCTGCCTGAGTGTCGGAATTTGCAAGAATATGAAGCCTTACCACCGAATCACGCACCTCACCGCACTGAACATTAAGCAAAACCAACGAAACAAAAAGTATAGCGGTAAAAAGGCATACCGCAAATCCGAAAACGCGAAAAGCTATTGACTTAAATGAATATTTCAATTATAAAAACCGTCCCTTCAATATGTATTACACATTGATTATGGAACGGTTTTTTGTTGCTTATTCAAATATACCGGAATTAAAGTTGAGACCGCCTATTTCATCCCTTGTTTTGAAAACTCCGCCGTTATCGGTGAGTATATCCATATCCTCAAGAGCTACACCCGTACCGAGGGCAACGCAATTCAACGGCTCCTGCGCAACATAGGTACGCACTCCCGTTCTTTCCTGAATCATTTTATCTATACCCTCAAGCAATGCGCCGCCGCCTGTAAGGTAAATACCCGTTGTTGAAATATCTGAAGCCAGCTCAGGCGGAGTAAGCTCAAGCACACTTCTGACTCCCTCTGCAATAGCCTCAAGATGCGGACGCATAGCAAGATAAACCTGAGTGGAGGTAACCTCTATGCTTACCGGCATTCCCGTTATGAAATGCTTGCCCTTTACCGTAAGACCGAGCTCAACCTCTCTGAGATACGCGCAGCCTATGCGAAGCTTTATATTCTCCGCAGTGCGCTCACCTATTATAACGTCACGCTCTCGCCTTATCTGGCGCATTATTGCTTCATCAAACGCATTGCCAGCCGATTTTATGGAGCGGGAAACGGATATGCTGCCCATAGTCATTACGGCAATATCGGTAGTGCCGCCGCCTATATCAACAACCATTGTTCCCACGGGGCGGTTACTCTCAAGTCCTGCTCCAAGAGCTGCCGCAAGCGGCTCTTCAATAAGGCAGGCCTTTCCCGCGCCTGACGACGTGATAAGGTCGAGAATAGTTCTTTTTTCAAGGTTTGTAACCGTTGACGGCACGCAAACCACAATATTGGGCTTGAACACCATATTCTTACAAATCTTCTGCAGAAAATAGCGCAGGATATGACGGGTAGCGGTAAAATCAGAAACAACACCGTTTCTCATAGGCTTTACAACTCTTATTGAATCAGGAGTTTTGCCCACCATTTCGTATGCCTTTTTACCTACGGCAATGAGTCTGCCGCTCTTTACGTCATAAGCCGCAACGGAAGGCTCGGCCAAAACAATGCCCCTGCCCTCAACGTAAACCACAATTGAAGTTGTTCCCAAATCTATTCCGATGTTTATACCGAGCACTGTTTCACCGCCTTTCGTTCAATTTATTATTTTGCAAGTGCAAGCACAGCGCAATAAATCTTTTTCGCACCTGCAAGGTAAAGCATTTTTGAACATTCGTTGAGCGTTTCACCCGAAGTGGAAACGTCGTCACACAACAGCAGAGTTTTACCCTCCACCTTACTTGCATCCGTTACGGCAAAAACCCCCGTAAGGTTACCTGTTCTCATTATTACTTTAAGGCTGTGCTGACTTTTTGTTTTATATATCTTTTCAAGGATGGTGCCATCATACACCAAACCGAGATGTTTTGCAACACCCTGTGAAAGAATTGCACACTGGTCATAACCGCGCACTTTGATATCATCCTTAATCATTGGTACGCTGATTACACAGTCGAAGTTAACGCCGGGATAATTCTCCTTTACACTTTCGGCAATCATAACACTGAATGCCTCAGCATTTTTTACGGCATTCCTGAATTTGAAGCGGTGAACGCCTCTTCTTACAACACCTTCAAAATAGAACGGAGCACAAAGAGCAGAGAAATATCGCTCCCTGCGGCGGCAATCACAGTCTTTGACTCCTCTGCCACACTTGGGGCACACCGGTTTTTCAATCCTCTCGGCATTCTCTGCGCAATGAGCACACACAAAATTTTCAAGATAACTAACCTTACCGCAAAGCGCACATCTTTCAGGAAAAAACGCGCTTAAAAAGCGTGAAACAAAATCAGAAAGCATCTCCGCCCTCCGTAAGCAAAAAGCTTTTGAGTGCCGAATACCTTTTGGCTTTTACGTTATTTTCAACCATTCTGTAAAGCTGACCTCTGCTACCGACAATTATAAGCAATTCCCTTGCACGGGTTACCGCGGTATAAAGCAAATTTCTGTAAGCGAGCTTATCGAGTATTCCGGTCATAGGAATTATAACCGCTTTGAACTCACTTCCCTGACTTTTATGAACGGTAACGGCATAAGCGTGCTCCAGCTGCACGGAGAATTCAAACGGATACTGAGCAACTCTGTCATCAAATCTTATCTCCATTGCACCTGCCACGGGATCAAGCTTTTCAAGCACCCCTATATCTCCGTTAAAAACACCCATACCCTCCTGAGAATCAGTTTTACTCTCCCAGCAGATATCGTAATTATTCTTAATTTGCATCAGTTTGTCGCCTTCGCGGAATATTCTGTCCCCGAAACGGTGCTCCTTTTTATCCTTTCTTGCAGGATTTAGAAGCTGCTGAAGCATTTTATTGAGACTCTTCGTGCCCGTTTCTCCTATCCTTGACGGGCATATAACCTGAATATCCTCAATAGGAGTATACTTATATGCATCGGGCAGACGCTTTGCGCAAAGCTCTCCAACCGTCGATGCGGCATCGGCAGGATACGGTCTTTCCATAAAGAAAAAATCCTTATCGCGCCTTGATATATCAGGCATTTCGCCGTTTACTATTTTATGCGCATTAGTGACTATAAGACTTTCCATCGCCTGACGGAAAACTTCATCAAGCTTTACAATCGGCATTATTCCTGATTCTATCAGGTCGTGAAGCACGTTACCCGGACCTACGGGCGGCAGCTGGTCATAATCTCCTACCATAACAAGCCTGCAGCCAATCGGCAAAGCCTCAAGAAAACTTGAAAACACGCTGATATCAACCATTGAAAGCTCGTCAACTATTACGGCATTTGCATCAATGGGATTTCTTTTGTTGCGCTGGAATACAGGGCGGTCGTTTTTATCCCATTCAACCTCAAGAAGCCTGTGAATGGTTTTAGCCTCCCTGCCCGTGAGCTCGCTCATTCTCTTTGCCGCTCTTCCCGTAGGTGCGGCAAGCGCAACCTCAAGACCCTCTAATTCAAAAAGACGGAGAATCGCCCTGAGAGTAGTGGTTTTACCCGTACCGGGGCCGCCGGTAAGAATGAGCAATCCCTGCTCAACCGCTGTTCTGATTGCGGTTTTCTGCTTTTCGTTATAACAAATTCCGCCTATAACCTCAGCCTTCTGAATATCCTCATCAGTCACTCGGGCACCTGAGGGAGGAAATCTTTTAAAGAACAAAAGATTCCTTGCAGCCGAAAGCTCAGCTTTATACATTTCGGGCAGAAAAACAAAATCTCTGCCGTAAAGAGTTTCTGCTGCAAGCTGCTTTTTTGAAATCATTTCGTCAATCGACGCTTCAATATCAGAAAAACCCTCCTGCAAAAGGTCGCAGCAGGGAGGAACAAGCTTTTCCCTGGGCAGGCACGTATGACCGTTCATAAGATTGCGGCGTATAACGTACAGAATGCCGGCAGGGATTCTGTAGCCTTTATCAGGCTGCTGAGGAAGCTTTGAAGCGATGGTTTCCGCACGTTCAAAGCCTATTCCTATTCTTTCATCGCAAAGTATGTAGGGGTTTCTTTCAATATGTTCAACCGCTTTTGAACCAAGCACGTTATAAAGCTTGAGACATTCCGTTGCGGTCATTGAATATTTTTCAAGAGCTATGAGTATTTCACGCACGGCAAACTGTTCTTTGAAAAGCACGGAAATTTCTTTGGCACGCTCCTTTGAAATCCCCTTGATTTTAGCAAGACGCTCAGGGTCGTTTTCAATCACGTCAAAGGTTGCTTCACCGAATTCTTCCACGAGCCTGCGCGCTATACCCTCGCGTATACCCTTGATCGCACCTGAAGCAAGATAATTATACTGATCTTCAACTGTTTTCGGTCTTTCCCATTCAAAGCTTTCAACCTTGAACTGCTTACCGTAGCTTGCGTGAACGGTCCAGCTGCCGTGAAGACGAACCTTTTCACCTGCCGCAAGGGACAGCATTGTGCCCACGGCAGTAAAAAGCTCACCGTCGCCGGTTGAGAAATCCAGCACGGTGTAGCCTGTTTCGGTATTCTGATACGTTACGGACTCAACAAGCCCTTCGATTATTTCAAGTTCATCATTCATATCAAAAGCTCTCAAAGAAAAAATAAGCACGAGTGGGACTGTAAGCCGAGTTCTGTCGTTTAAGGCAATCATCTTTCTACGCCATACGTTGCCGCATAGCTTTAGCCATCCTTCGGAGTATCGCCGAGCAAGCGCCGGGGATTTCTCCCCTCCTCCTGCCGATGTTGCTTCGGATAGGGTTTGCAGGGCCGTGCGGTTCCCCGCACGCCGGTGAGCTCTTACCTCGCCTTTCCACCCTTACCTGAATAATCAGGCGGTATATCTCTGTTGCACTTTCCCTAAGGTCACCCTCGGCGGCCGTTAGCCGTTATCCTGCTCTGTGAAGCTCGGACTTTCCTCACGCAGCGGTTAAGCTGCCCGCGACTGCCCATCCCACTCATGCACAGTATATTCTAATTCATTACAGCGCTGTTGTCAAATATATATCGTAAAGTTTATTAACAATTACTATAAAAAATTTCAACAATATAGCTTGTGTTATTTATTATAATGAGTTAAAATATTTTAATAAGTGCATAGGAAGGTTATATAACCATGGATGACATTTATTTTTCAAAAAACAAAGATAAAAACAAGCAATCCTCTGCAAAGAGAATTGAAATACCCATAATCAATCCCGATGACAGTGCAAAGGATTATTCCTCCGACCCTCAGGCGATAGGTTTTAACAGAAAAAGCAATGAAACTTATCTTAATTATCAGAAGCCTGCAGTTGAGCAGCAGGAGACCTACGCACCGTACAGAGGAAACATAAAAAAATCAAAAAGAAAAGCCGAGCCTGCCTATGAGGATGTTTACTCCTCCGCCCCTGCAAAAGAGCAGAAAAAGAAAGGCTGTTTCAGACCGTTGAAAACTCTGATAAGCGCAGTTGCGGTAATTCTGGCGGCGGCGTTTGTTTTTATTTCCGGAGCGGCAATGATTTCAGGTTATACAAAAACAGACCTTAAATCAAACAGCTACGTCAGCGCCTCCGCGCTCGCATCAAGCCCTCTTGTAAAAAACATTCTGCTTATAGGTGTTGACGGTAAAACCGAGCAAGGCTCCCTGCGCTCGGACTCAATGATTCTAGTATCCATTGATGCCGCTCACTCAAAAATCAAGCTTTCCTCTTTTATGCGTGACAGTTGGGTTTCCATACCCGATTACAAATATGCAAAGCTTAACGCCGCCTGCTCAAGAGGCGGACCACAGCTTGTGGTTGACACAATAGAATGCAACTTCGGTGTGGATATTGACGATTACATTCTCGTGGATTTTGAAATGTTCACCAACATCATAGATGCACTTGGCGGAGTTAACGTTGAGATTACCGAGAAAGAAGCAAAATTCATCAACCGCACCACCCGTCACACCGTAGAAAGCGGTGAAAGTATTCACCTTGACGGTGCAAAGGCTCTTGTGTATTGCAGAATCAGAAAGCTTGATTCAGACCATATGCGTACTCTGCGCCAGCGTAAGGTAATAACCGCTATCATCAATCAGACAAAGCAGGCAGGCATTTCCTCTTTGGTCAGCGCAGTTTTTGACGTTTTACCGATGATTGAAACCAATATGTCCGCTTTTGAGATTGCTCTGCTCAGCTTTCGTGCGGCACCTGCCGCAATATTCTACGATATAGAATCGGCAAGGATTCCTACAGACGACCTTTCGTGGAGCGCAAACAAAAACGGAGCATCGGTTGTAGAGCTTGATATTGAAGCTAACGCACAGTACCTTTACGATTTTATTTATACCGACAAAATTGAAACAGAGGAATAATCCTCACAGGTTGATTTTATGAAACTTAAGTATTTCCAAAAAGGCTTTAATTTTTCGCAGGACGGACCGGGCAACAGGCTGGTTTATCACCTGCAGGGCTGCAACCTCATATGCCCATGGTGTGCCAATCCTGAGGGAATGGCACCCGAGGGTGTGCTTATGACAAGCGATAAAACCGACGGCAGCTTTTGCCCAAACGCAGCAGTTGAAAACGGCGTAATCGACCGTAAAAAATGCGAAGGCTGTAACGAAATCTGCACCTCTATTCCTGCAAGCGGAATCAAAAAAAGCTTTGTTGAAGAGGACGTGGATTCAATAGTCAGTTACTGCAAAAGCTGCTCAATGATGTTTTTTGACGGCGGTGGAGTTACCCTCACGGGCGGCGAGCCCACTTTGCAGTTTACCGCTCTTAAAGAATTGCTCCAGAAGCTCAAAGCCGCTTCAATCCACACTGCTCTTGAATGCAACGCAACGCACGAAAGACTGCCCGAGCTTTTCCCTCTCACGGATTTTCTTATTACCGACTGCAAGCATTACAGCTGCGAAATGCACAGGCGGGTATGCGGCGCAGGGAATGAGAATATCGTCAGAAATATCGCCCTTGCCGCAAAGCAGAGAAATCAGCTTCTCATAAGAATACCTCTCATAAACGGATTTAACGCAAGCGAAAAGGACGCGTACGGGTTTGCAAAGCTCTTCAGGGAAATCGGTTCTGACTCCTGCCGCTACGAATTCTTGCGTTATCACGAATTCGGCAAGGATAAATACAAACGCTGCTCAATGCAGTACACTATGACGCAGGATGCAAAGGTTTCGCCGGAAACGGTAAAAATCTTTGAACAGATATTTAAAGAAAATTCACTTATCACCATTCATACATAAGGAGTGAGTATTATGATTTTTGTAAATTGCAATCACGAAACCGTAACCTCAATGGCAAAAGAACTCTTCAAAGAGGAACGTGCCATAAAAAGACTGGACGGTTGGTTTTTAGCAAGAGAAACCGCCGTTGCTCAGGCCGAAAAGAACAAAGGTCTTTCCAAAGAAATGAGCGCCGCACTTGAGCTTAAAGCCATTGCGGAAAATCTTCCCCTGAGCGTAAGCGATAAAAACATTTTTGCAGGCACTCAGCGTGACGCTTTTGCAAAAAGCTATGCGCTTATCAACCCTGCTTTTGAGGTTGAAACTTTTTCGGGCTACTGTGACCCCACTGCTGTTTTTGACGATATTGAGCCTAATGAAGAATTCACTGCCGAGCGCATAAACACTCTGCGTGAAAAAACTCAGAACGGCGCTTACGTTTCAGACCTCTGCTCGGTTTATGACAAATACAACGATTACACAAGCGAAGTTGCTTTCTTTATTGAGCAGGTAACAGGTCATCTTATCCCGGATTTCCGCCCCGTTCTCAAATACGGAATCAAGGCAATCAAAAACGAGCTTGATGAAAAAGCATCCGTTTGCACTGATGCAAAAAAAACTGATAATTACAAGGCTTTTGCCATAACTCTTGATGCAGCAATTATCCTTGCAAACAGATATGCAGATATCTGCGAGGAGCAGGCAAAATCCGCTGACGCTAAGAGAGCCGCTCAGCTCAACTATATGGCTGCCACCTTGCGCAAGGTGCCTGAGAATCCCGCAGAATCACTCCACGAGGCAATTCAGAGCTTTATCATCTGCTGGCAGATGATGTGCCTTGAGCAGGCTCCCAATCCCTTTGCTTTTTCCGTAGGCAATGCGGACAGAATCTTTGAGCCCTACCGTACAATGAGCGGCGAAAGCCGCGAGGAAGCTGCAGCTCTTTTCAAGCACTTCCTTGTTTTCTTCAACGTTGCTGACAGAAGCTGGGCAATCTCCCAGAGCCTTCTTATCGGCGGAAGAGACTGTGACTCCAACGACCTTACCAACCTTTCCTCATATGCTCTTGCCGATGCATATTACGATATGAACCTGCCCCAGCCCATCCTCTCCGTAAAGCTCCACAAGAACACCCCCGCCGAGCTTTACAGAAGCCTTGGCAGATTTCTTTTCACTCCCGGTGTGCTTACTCCTTCATTCTTTAATGACGATTCTATTTTTGAAATTCTCCGCGCAAGAAACGTTGCGGAAGACGACCTTGCCGACTGCTCCGTAGCA
>JAZNUP010000132.1:0-2864 GCA_045592385.1 Acutalibacteraceae bacterium | reverse complement strand
ACCTTCTCTGAACCATACGGTAACCGTTTCATCCGATGTGTCAGATTTAAGCAGTTCCTTGGCTTTTTTAAGGGTTTTCAAAGGGGCTTCAAGGGTGCCGGGGTTATTATCGTCACCGGCAGGGGAAACGATAAGATCGTTGCTGCCCATATCGAATTCTCCCTCATCAAAAACGGTTTTGTCCTGCTTTGCTGTTTCACCGAATTCCGGAACAACAGGTTCGGGCGGGAAGAGTATAAGCGAAATTGTTGTGACAATACTGAGCATAATTGCCCAGATTCTTGAGAAAAATGCGCTCATAAAATCAACCTTTCTTTTTAAAAAGAATAAAGTAAATATATCACGAAATACAAATAAATTCAAGATTAGGTTTATATATTATATGCTTCGTTTGATTCTTCGTGATGGTGAAAAAGTTATGGGTTGATTTATGGCGGATATAATGGTATAGTTTATTTAAACTATGTATTCTTAAAGGAGAGTGCAAAATGAAAACAGTAATCAAAAAAGCAGTTGCTGTTGTGCTTTGCGTGGCTATGCTTATTTCTGTAAGTGTGGTGGGCGCTCTTGCAGCAACCGAAACTGAATGCGGCGGAAACTGCGGGCATTCACCCGTAATTGTTCTTCCCGGTATCAACCATTCCCCGACTTATCTTTATGATGCTGACGATAAACCCGTTATGAACGGTGACAGTCAGGTGGGCGGCACGCTTCTTATTCTCAATGAAGCGGCGCTTTCTGCGCAGGCTATTGTAAAGGTTGCGGCGAGTGCTATAGCAACTATCGCTTTTCAGACAAACGTAGGTCTTGATAAGGTTGCCTACGATCTTGTTTGCGATCTTTTCAAGTATCAGAGATGTGACGAAAACGGCGATCACGTTGAGAATCTTAAAACTCAGCGCTGGAATCACTCGCTTGAGCGTATGACTGAGGATGAGCTTGAATGGACTTACAGAATGGTTCCAATGAAAGCTCTTGTTGATGAAATAGGCGAGGATCATACGTATTTCTTCACCTTCAACCTCGTTGGAGACCCTATGGATTCTGCGGATGATCTTGCTGAATACATTGATATGGTAAAAGAGCAGACGGGTCACGATAAAGTTACCTTGCTGCCCGTAAGCCTTGGCGGAACGGTTCTTACCGCTTACCTTGACAAATACGGTCACGGTGAGATTGATCAGATTGTTAATGCTGTTGCGTGCCTTGACGGCACTGATATTGTTGCCGATATGTATGCAAGGGAATGGCGTCTTGATGATGACGAATATCTTTATCACGAGTTTATTTCTCAGATTTTCGTTGAATCCGAAGGAAATCCTACTCTCGGATATCTTATAAATACCCTTCTTCATATTATTCCCCGCTCAGGTATTGATGCTCTTCTTTCGGGAGCCATCAGCGGTATTATTGATACGCTTATGGTTAATTGTCCTCAGTTCTGGGCTATGCTTCCCTCATACAGATACGAAGCACTTGCTGACAGATACCTTTCCGATAAGCCTGCGCTCAGGGAGAGAACTGACCGCTTCCAGGAAGCAAGGCTTAACCTTAAACAGAACATTCTTGATGCGGTGGAGGATGGTGTGCGCGTTAACTCCATTGCGGGTGCAAACCTTGACCTTGGCGAGGAGATGTATACTTACTTTAATATTGTTGCAAGCGCAGAAAAGGTTAATTCCGACGGTATAATAAATCTCAGCTCAACTACTCTCGGTGCAACAGGTGCGGCAGGCAACAATACCCTTGCAGATGTTGATTATGAAAAGAACACTTACTGTGACAATCCTGCTCATAATCATGTTTCGCCTGACAATATGGTTGATACTTCAACTGCAATTCTTCCTGAAAACACGTGGATTTTCCTTGACCAGTACCATGAGGTAGGATATAACGACGTTGTTCTTAACCTTGCAAAGGCGATTATCCTCGGCGAAGTAACCGACGTTAACGATAACCCCGAAAAATATCCGCAGTATAACGGTCACTGCCAGACCAGGGATATCCGCCGCTGGACTCTTCCCGATGCCGAAAGAGTTGACCAGTCAACTCTCAGCGCAGAGGATAAGGCTGAACTCAATGCAGCTATGGAGCAGGCAAGAGAAGTCCTCAGAATGACCGTGGCGAACAAGGAAAAGGTTGCAGCAGCAGAAAACAGACTCAGAGCTATCCTTCACAAAGTAGGGGCAGAAGGCTATGAGAATATTGAACCCGAAGAAGAAACTGTGCTTGATGTCGCGTTTGAAAAAATTACCTATGCAATGAGCAAGGGCTCGCTTTTCCTCTTCGGCGCAGGCAGCCCTGTGGACAGAATTCTTTCCCCCGTAAGGTCGCTGTTTTGATTATGGGCATTCTTAATTAAATAAAAATGAAGCAAGGTCTTGTCTTAAACAGGCAAGACCTTGCGTTTTTTTTATTTGATGCTGTCAAATTTGCCTGAGCTCTTGTTGTACTTGCAGTTTGCAGGGGGGACGTGGCTTGCGGCGTTTGTAACCTTTTCTGCTTGACGGATAAAAAAGAACTGTGTAGAATAGTATTTGTTTAATATGTAAAGTGAGGCGGCGGATTACGGCAAAATATTTGCTCTTTGAAGATAATCATTTACCGTATGCGCTGAATCTTTTTATGAGGTGAAAAATATGTTTGCAAAAATTTATAACACAGAAATTAAAATTGACTACAACAACATTGATGCACTTAACAGATACCCTCAGGATTTGATGACTGAATACACCCAGTCGATAGAGGAGGGGCTTGACGTTGAAAAGTATAAGAATCTTTTTGAGGCGGTTGATGCATTACAACCCGGCGATTACAAAACCCGTATGAGCGATATAATCTACGAAATGGTTATTAATGCAGGT
>JAZNUP010000131.1:0-3308 GCA_045592385.1 Acutalibacteraceae bacterium | reverse complement strand
GTAGTTTTCGGAAACACCAACACGCCTTGCAAATTCCCTTTTTGAAATGTTTTGCTCGGTAATTATCTTGTTTAACCGATCAGCTAAGGTCATTGTGGATCGTCTCCTTCTTTTTCCTGTTTCATGACAGCGGCATATAATGACAACTGCTTCAGCGAGTTCACGCCCAGCTTTGAATAAATATTACGGTTATGGAAACGAACCGTTGATTCTTTAATACCGGCCAGAGTGACGATCTGTTTCACGCTCTTGCCATCAAGATAATAGTTAAATACGATGCGCTCTGTAGAAGTCAGTGTTTGAACACCCATCAGAAACTGCTCATATTCGTATGGATCAACCTCGTTTTTCCTTGAATACGCCAGTCTCGCAACCGTTTGCTCAGCTTCCAACTTTTCGCTGACTATCTGATCAAGAGTAGACTGTATTCTGATTCTCTGGCTTTCTGCTTCGGCAAGCTGCGCTTCCGCGATGGCGGCTTGCTCTGCAAGAAAAGCGAATAAATCATCGATTTCCGTCACACCGCAATGACCACCGTATTCCTTTTGCTTGATCTGCTTTAGTCCTTGCTTGATGGGCAATAAGAATCTGCGTGAGAAGTAGAAGCAACAGCCGATCGTTGCGCAAGCCAGCAGCAGTATGAGCAAAATAATACGGATGGTGTTACTTGCCGATAGGGCGTTATAGTCCTGCTTTGGTATCAGAACGTTTATGGAATAATTACAGTCATCCTTACAAAGAGATACCGTTTTGGATACCCCGATATATGATGAGGAATTGCCCTTGAAAAGAGTAAGCCCGTTTCCAAAATCCGAAGAAACAAATTCACCCTTTGGCGCTAAATAATATCCGTCCTTGATGCCGCAGCTGAAAGAGTCTGCGGCATTTATAATGCCTTCACTGCCTTTGTTTATGGCAAAGATGGCGTGATCTAAATTGGAAGGCTGGCTGAAAAGGTGCTTGAAATAGCTTTCACTGATCTCAAAGCCGCAAAGTCCATACACAGTGCCGTCGCTCCCGATGATGGGCAGCGTAAATAATACGGCTCTTTCCGATGTGCCCGGCAAGGTGAAAACATCCGTGAAGCGATAGGCATGCTGTAAAGGAAGCTTTGTACTTTCCGCTATTTCGGTGTGGTTTAGAAGAAGGTCGGTCTGAAATTCCAATCTCCATTTTCTATGAGGCATAACTCCGTGGTTTTTACCGAGCGTGGAAATACCTCTGTAAAGCAAAATGCCGTTGTCCGAGGAATCTAAGGAGCTGTGCTGTAAATAGATTCCCATACGGGAGGTATCAGCTTGATCAAGCGCCGTATTGACCGTGGCATCCAGTACGATAAAAGCACCGGAGCAATCGGTTTCCAACAGCTTATGCCGAAGCTGCTCAAACAAGGCGTTCTGAACGCCGGAGATATTCTTTTCCGAATCATTCAAATCGGAAAAGGCGATGCGGTTTTCCGCAAGGTAGCCGTCAACAGTGGCTGCCGTATCGTTTGAAAGCTGGATGCCCATGACTGCCAGGCTGTCCATGTGTGACTCGATCTGCCTCTCAAATACAACGGCTTGAAATTCCAGCGTTTCATAGGTTTCTTGCTTTACGCCTGTGAACCGCCCGAGCAGGAGCAAACCTGCAAACAGCAACACCAATAGCAGCACCGCAAGAAGAAACATATATCCAAACAGTTTTCGCTTCATAGACTGCTTTTTCCCGGAAAAGGCGGATAATAATTTCATACCATCACCGCCTTACTTGATAGACTTGAAAAGTTCCCAGGTCTCTGCAGCAAGCGCGCGAGCATCTTCACCGTTTTTATATCTTTCTGCAAGCTCCGGCTGAAGTTCACGAAGCTTTTCGTACAAGGGATTGATCTTTGCATAGTAACCGGCGAAGGAGGGTTCTCTGACGGCGGTTGCAGTTTCGTTTACCGTATTGATGGTGGTGTAAAGATTTTTGTATGCATCGGTCTCAAAATTATAATCCTTTATTTTATCAAAGGAGTCTTTGTTTACAGGCATATATCCGGTAGAGGCAACAAATTCAAGGTTGCGTTCACTCTCGGTGAGCCAGCGTGCAAAAACGGCTGCGGCTTCGGCCTTTTGTTCTGTTGTTTTGTATGCGCAAAGGCCAACACCTGCCTGCGTGATCAAAAGCTCCTCGCCCTCAGTCTTTGGGATCGGAAGAACCTGAAGGTCCATCGGCTCGGTGGTGTTGTCGGAATAGGTGATCGTATCGTTGTAATAAAGAACGGATGCGCAGGAGCCGATGCCTGAAACCACCTCTCCGGTCATAACCTGGGTGTTGGAATACAGGTCGGATACGACGATATGTCCTTTTGCCAAGGCTTCTGCAAACGCAAGCCAGGACTCTTTGAAAATCTCGTTATCAAAATCGTACCATCCGTCTTCGGTGTAGAATTTTTTCGCACCCTTTGAAAGAGCATTCAGCTCCACGCATCGAATCGGATAATCCAAGGCGCAGAACGGCTTGCCGCCTGACCATGTGTGATACTTTTGGGCAACGTCAAAAAAGCCGTCCCAGGTAGAAAGATCGGAATAGGATACGTTCATCTCCCCGGCAAAACGGTCGAACGGTGTGCCGGCAATAAACAAAACGTGGGTGGATTTTGATACCGGGAACACACAAAGGGAATCCCCACACATACCGTCCTCCAAAAATTCAGGCACATAGCTCTCCAGCTCGGCTTCGGAAAACAGGTCCTTCCAGTTAATCAGGTTTTCAATACCGAGTTCCTCGGCGTTGTTGCTGTGGCAGAAGAACAGATCGGGCATATTGGGAACGCCCGGAGCATCATCCTGTGCAGCCAAAAGCTTCTGCCCGATTTGGGATGCGTTGGACATCAGCGTGACATCGATGATGACCCCTTTTTCCGCACCAACGGTTTCGTTAAACTCTTTGATCAACCGGTTCATAGGCGAATCTGCCTGTTCTCCATAGACGTGCCACATGGACAGCGTGACCGGCTTTCTGGCATCAAGCAACGTTTTTTCCGAGCATCCTGTTATGCTCAACAGCAGAAGCAGTGCTGCCAGAATGAGAGTGAGTGATTTTTTCATGTTTTCCTCCTCGGTGGGGGTGCCACCACGAATTTCCTATCAATTTTCCCCTCAATCTCGCCTCTGAATGAAGAAAAAACAAATTAATTTCAGTTCATCCTATCAATTCGGGGGTTTTTGACGGGGACAAAAGATTGTAAATCCGTATAATGTAAATTGCAAGAGTGCATTAAGGAGGGTATAGTCTTGCCTTTTTCCGAAAAGTTAAAGGGGTACCCCTTTAGTTAGGAATGT
>JAZNUP010000130.1:0-25755 GCA_045592385.1 Acutalibacteraceae bacterium | reverse complement strand
TCTGCAACAATTCTTTCAAGAACATCTTCAATATTTTCGCCCGTCTTAGCCGAAACTCTGGGAGCGTTCATACAGTCAAGACCGATTACCTCCTCAACCTCTGCGGCAACTCTGTCGGGCTCTGCGGCAGGAAGGTCGATTTTATTGATAACGGGTACAAGCTCAAGGTCGTGGTCAAGAGCAAGGTAGGTGTTGGCAAGAGTCTGAGCTTCAACACCCTGAGTGGAGTCAACAACAAGAACTGCTCCTTCGCACGCTGCGAGGGAGCGGGAAACCTCGTAGTTAAAGTCAACGTGACCGGGAGTGTCGATGAGGTTCAGGATGTAATCCTCACCGTCGGAGGCGGTGTAATTGAGTTTTACGGCGTGAGCCTTTATGGTGATGCCTCTTTCTCTTTCAAGTTCCATATCGTCGAGAATCTGCGAGGTCATTTCTCTTTTTGAAACGGAGTTTGTAATCTCCAGAAGACGGTCGGCAAGGGTGGACTTGCCGTGGTCTATATGAGCAATTATTGAAAAATTGCGGATTTTATCCTTGGAAACAGCCAATTCGTTTTACTCCTTATCTTAATGAAAGAACTTCCTTTTCATATTTGTCAATTTCGGATATCCAGCCTTCTCTTACGGGTACGCCTGCGCGCTTGCATACTTCATCCCATACAATAGCATAAGGATAGAATTTGTATTCTTCGCTCATTGCAAGCATATGGGTGAAATCGCCGCTGTCCTGATAAGCCTTAAGCTGGTCGTGAGGAATGAGAAGGGCGAAAAGCAGAGCCTTCTGCATATTGCGTACACCCGTTACCCAGGCGGCAACGCGGTTGATGCTTGCGTCAAAATAGTCAAGTCCGATGATAACTTTGTCAAGTGCATTGCAGCGAACGATTTCCTTTGCAATCTCTTTGAGTTCATCGTCGAAAACAACTACGTGGTCACTGTCCCAACGGACACCTCTTGTTACGTGGAGGGCAACCTTATCGTAGAATGCGAGCATTGAGGGAATTTTGTCGGAAACTACCTCTGTGGGGTGATAGTGGCCGTTATCAAGCAGGCACACAGCCTTGCCTGTGGCGGCGTAGTTGAGATAGAATTCGTGCGAACCAACTGTGTAGGATTCAACACCTATTCCGAAAACCTTTGATTCTACAGTATCAACAAGATACTTTGAATCAATTTCTTCGCTGAGGATCTCATCAAGAGCTTCCTTAAGACGAAGTCTGGGGCCGAAACGGTCAGCAGGAACTTCCTTGTATCCGTCGGGGATCCAGATGTTGTTTACACAAGTGATGCCTAGTTCTTTACCGAAGTATTCGCCAACTTTACGCATTGACTTGCAGTGGTCAATCCAGAAGCGGCGGATTTTTTCATCCGGGTGGGAGAGGGTGAGTCCGTCGTCTGCCATAGGATGTGAGAAAAGAGTGGGGTTGATATCAAGGCCGAGATTTCTTGCCTTTGCGAATTCTACCCACTTTTCAAAATGCTTGGGCTCAAGCTTGTCTCTTGAAACAGGTTCATCCGTGATAGCATAGGATGCGTGGAGATTGATTTTGTGGATGCCGGGTACAAGGGAAAGAAGCTTGTCAATATCAGCCATAAGCTCTTCTGCGTTCCTTGCTTTGCCGGGATAGTTGCCTGTTGCCTGAATACCGCCCGAAAGCTCACTTGCGCCTTCAAAGCCGTTTACGTCGTCACCCTGCCAGCAGTGAATGGAAATTCTTGTGGCAAGAAGCTTTTCGATTGCTGCTTCGGTGTCAATACCTATTGCTGCATACTGCTGTTTTGCATATTCATAAATTTCGCTCATGGTAATTTTCCTTTCATATATATTTAAGTTTTACTGTACACTTTCAAGTGTGCGCTGATGTTCGGATTTGCCTATCCACATATTCTCCCACCGCTGGCCTGCGATGCGTTCAATGCGCTTTTTCTCTTTTTCATCAAGAGTACACGAGCCCGTCTGCCGTTTTTCGGCAATGGCTTGTTTTATTGTTTCGTGGTCTTTCTTTGTCATTGTGTATCTTATAATGAAGAAAAGAGAAATTGCAGTGAATACCGCGGGGAGATAGCAGAAGTTAAGCTTTAATCCGAATACCGAACGTGCCGTTTGCAGAGCGTAAGCCTGCTTTGAGGTGTCGTATCCGAAGAATTTGAGCGAGAAGCCCATCAATCCCGAAACAAAGGAATTTATTGTTTTTTTGACGAAAGAATTGAACGTTGAGATTACGCCTTCTCTGCGTCTGCCTGTGATAAGCTCGTCAACGTCGGTGATATCGGGCTGAATGTTGTTTATAACGAAGCCGGGTCCCGAGAAGCCGAAATTATAAAGGATTGCCGCAAGGTAGATTATGAACGTTGGAGTGGTGGGTGAAACAAAAGCGTTCATAAGCAGACCTGTCATCATAAGGGGTGCTAATGTAAGACCCGATAAACGCTTGCCTTTATAACGGATAAGCAGATAATTGAACGGTGCACCTGAGAATTCCGCAACGCCTGCAATTACGTTAAGGATATTGAAAACGCTGTATCTTTCCGCAATGCTTATAATAAAGTATTGGTCGGAGTAGGAGTAAAAGCTCTTTGCAAATCCGTAGAAAAGATTGATAAAAAAGTATTCTCTGAAAGCCTTGTTGCGGAAAACCTGAACGTATTCGTTCACGAGATATCTGAAATCAAAAGGCTCGTTTTCCATTTCAAGCGAGCTTTCCTCTTTTGTTTTGAAGAAGCAGACTATGGGTGACCAGCAGAACCATAAGGCGAGAACTATACCGCAAAGCATATATTTTGTTCTGTCGTCAGGCGAGGGGTTATCCATATTGGTACCGCCGAGCATCATACCCATAAATGCAAACGAAGCAATCTGCCCCACGGAGTTGAATGCGTATTCGATTATTTTGTACTGCGTTCTTTCAAAATACTTTGGGGCAACGGTCGGGAGCATTGCAGTGTGAGGTATGCTCATCATAGTGTATCCCGTGCTGTAAAGCAGAGAGGAAAACAGATAGTATATGAATGTGAGCGACGGTTTCCCCAACGAAGATATGCCGAATGAGGACCATTTGGTAATATATGCAATAACAAAGGGCAGAATACCCCAGAGGAGATAACGGCGGTGCTTGCCGTATTTTGATTTGGTACGGTCGGTTATGATACCCATGGCAACGTCCGTAACCGCATCAACAATGCCTGAAATCATACCTATCATTCCGGCGGCCTCAACGCTGACTTTTTCAACGAAGGTCAGGAATTGCTGATGGTAGAGGTTTAACGGATAGCCTGCGCCGCCGAGGGTGATGTTGGCACAGTCGTAGCCGAGCATCGGGCGGAGTACGTCGGAGGTTTTGCCCTCGATGCCGAGCACGCCTTTTATCTTTTCGCCGAAGCCTTTATTGCTCATAAAGCACCTCCTGCAATATATTTTGAAATATATATAATTTATATTATCAAATAATAGTGCCGAGGTCAAGAAAAAAGTATAGTACACGCTGGGCTTTTTTGTAAATTCTCTTCACAAACAATTTACAAATTTACTATTGACAAACAGAGCGGTTAGAGTTATAGTATGTATCGTAGTTAGCACTCTTGCTCAAGGAGTGCTAAAGTTAGCACTTA
Organism: Acutalibacteraceae bacterium; assembly: GCA_045592385.1. Classification (GTDB taxonomy): domain Bacteria; phylum Bacillota; class Clostridia; order Oscillospirales; family Acutalibacteraceae; genus CAG-177. The sequence continues at coordinate 22,147 of JAZNUP010000130.1, read as the reverse complement.
AACCGATAACAGAGGCAGGTGAAACAATGTCACAGCTCAGTGAAAGAAAAAAGATAATACTTGCAAGTGTTGTTGAGCATTTCATAAAAACGGGCGAGCCCATAGGCTCCAAAGAGCTTATAGCAAAAACGGGGCTGAGCGTTTCTTCAGCTACGGTGCGCAACGAAATGTCGGAACTGTCGGCATTGGGATACCTTGATCAGCCTCATACCTCGGCGGGCAGAGTTCCCTCTGATAAGGGTTACAGATATTACGTTGATAACCTTATGCATCACAGAGAGGTTGATGAAATCAGCAAGCGTATGATGCAGGCCGGCATAGCTTCCGCTCAGGGTGACCCTGAAAAGCTTATTGAGCACGCAAGCGAAGTGCTGTCGGAGCTTACTCATTATGCCGCTGTTTCAACAACCCCCGGCGGTGAATGCACGGTGATAAGAAGAATTGAGCTTGTGCCCGTAAGCACGCGCTCGGCAATGCTCGTAATACTCACTTCAAACGGTATTCTTAAAAGCAGGCTTTGCCGCCTTGAAACTCCGCTTACCGCCAGAATATGCGAGAGCTTCTACAACATAGCTCAGTCAACTCTCGTCGGCAGGCAGGCAAGTGAAATCAGCGTTGCTTCAATGCAGACTGTTGCTGCGTCACTCGGTTCTGACGTTCTTGCGATGTTTCCGATGTTAGCGGCGGTGTGTGAGCTTGCGCAAAGCACGGCGCAGATTCAGATTCTGCTTGAAGGGCAGTCAAACCTGCTCGCAAACAGCGAATACGGCGACAATGCTCTGGAGCTTATGAATTTCCTTAATAAGGAAGAGCCGCTTAACAGAGTTATAAGCAATTCAAAGGGAGAGCTTGATGTAACGATAGGTAATGAGAATATTTACCGTCAGCTTGAAAAATCAAGTGTAATCCTTGCAAAATACAGCGTAAGAGGTCAGGATGCAGGCTCTATCGGTCTTATAGGACCCAAGAGGATGGATTATGAAACGGTTATACCGAACGTCCGTTATCTCACCGGGCTTGTAGGCAGACTTATCGAGCAGGCGCTTGAAGAATAGAAAGGAAAGTTCAGATGAAAAAGGAAGAAAGCACACCTTTGAAGGATTGGGAAGATGCTATGTCAGGGGAAGCCAAAAAGGAAACAAAGAAAGAAAAGAAATCCAAGGCTTCCGAAAAAGAGGCTCAGCTTGTCAAAGAGCTTGAAGAGCAGAAGGATTTGTATTTAAGACTCCGCGCGGAATACGATAATTTCCGCAAGCGTTCCCAGAAGGAAAAAGAAGATGCCCATACTCTTGCAAGAGCATCCGTAGTAAAGGAAATCCTCCCCGTGCTTGATAATTTCGAGCGTGCGGCAGGTAACGTAAACGCAAGCTTTGAGGATTATCAGAAGGGTGTAGAGATGATACAGACCCAGCTTGTTGATACTCTTAAGAAAATCGGCGTTGAAACCTTCGGCGAAAGAGGCGAGGAGTTTGACCCCAATATGCATAATGCCGTTATGCATACGGAAGACGATACTCTCGGTGAAAATACCGTTGCTCAGGTTTTCGCTAAGGGATATAAGCTCGGTAACACGGTGATAAGATTTGCAGCAGTTCAGGTTGCAAACTGAAATTTATAAATAAATTCTTTTAAATATTGGAGGAAAAAATTATGTCAAAGATGATTGGTATCGACCTTGGTACTACAAACTCATGCGTAGCCGTTATTGAAGGCGGCGAGCCTGATGTTATAGCAAACGCAGAGGGTGCAAGAACTACTCCCTCAGTTGTAGCTTTCAGCAAAACAGGTGAAAGAATGGTAGGTCAGGTAGCTAAGAGACAGGCTATCACAAACCCCGATAAGACCGTTGCTTCCATCAAAAGACAGATGGGCACCGATTATAAAGTAAGCATCAAGTATGATGACCATACCGATACTTACACTCCCCAGCAGATTTCCGCTATGGTACTCCAGAAGCTCAAGACGGATGCTGAGGCATATCTCGGCGAAAAGGTAACAGAGGCTGTTATCACCGTTCCCGCTTACTTCACAGACTCTCAGCGTCAGGCAACCAAGGATGCAGGTAAGATTGCAGGCCTTGAAGTTAAGAGAATCATCAACGAGCCCACAGCAGCAGCTCTTGCATACGGCATTGATAAAGAAAATGACCAGAAAATTATGGTTTACGACCTTGGCGGCGGCACATTCGACGTTTCCATTATCGTAATGGGCGTCGGTGTTCAGGAAGTTCTTGCAACCGCAGGTAACAACCGTCTCGGCGGCGACGATTTTGACCAGAGAATCATCAACTGGATGGTTGAAGAATTCAAGAAGGAAAACGGAATCGACCTCAGAAGCGAAAAAATGGCAATGCAGCGCCTTAAGGAAGAGGCTGAAAAGGCTAAGATTGAGCTTTCAGGCGTTACAAGCGCAAACATCAATCTTCCCTTCATCACCTCAGATATCTCCGGCGCAAAGCATCTTGAAATGACTCTTACCAGAGCAAAGTTCAACGAACTCACCGCAGACCTTGTTGAAGCTACAATGGGTCCCGTTCGTCAGACTATTGCTGATTCAGGTCTTAAGGTTTCCGAAATTGATAAGGTTCTTATGGTTGGCGGTTCTTCAAGAATTCCCGCTGTTCAGGAAGCTGTTAAGAAGTTCACAGGCAAGGAGCCCTTTAAGGGCATCAACCCCGATGAGTGCGTTGCAATCGGCGCTGCTCTTCAGGCAGGTGTACTCGGCGGCGAAGTAACAGGCCTTCTTCTCCTCGACGTTACTCCTCTTTCACTCGGTATCGAAACAATGGGTGGCATCAACACCAGAATCATTGAAAGAAATACCACTATCCCCGTAAAGAAGAGCCAGATTTTCTCCACTGCAGCTGATAATCAGCCCTCAGTTGAGGTTCACGTTCTTCAGGGCGAAAGAGAGTTTGCAAAGGATAACAAGACTCTCGGTGTGTTCCACCTTGACGGAATTCTTCCTGCACGCAGAGGTGTTCCTCAGATTGAAGTAACCTTTGATATTGACGCCAACGGTATTGTTCACGTTTCCGCAAAGGACCTTGGTACAAACAAGGAGCAGTCAATTTCAATCACCGCTTCCAGCAATATGTCCAAGGAAGATATTGATAAGGCAGTTGCAGAGGCAGAGCGCTTTGCTCAGGAAGATAAGCTTCGCCGTGAAGAGGTTGATGCACGCAACGAAGCAGACCAGATGGTATATCAGTGCGAAAAGCTTATGAGCGAAAACGGCGACAAGTTCTCCGAAGAAGATAAGAACGGTGTAAACGAAAAGGTGGAGGCCCTCAAGGAAGCTCTCAAGGGCGAGGATATCAACCTCATCAAGAGCCGTAAGGATGAGCTTACCGCAAAGTTCTATGAAATCTCCGAGAAGCTTTATAAGGCTGCTGCTCCCGAAGGCGCACCCGAGGGATTTGACCCCAATGCCGCAGCAGGCTATGATCCCAACGCAGGCTACACTCAGGCTGATTTCAATGACGTTCCTCCCGCTGATTAATGATTTAAACGATTTTGCCGTGCAGGGCAGGGTGCCTGCTCTGTACGGTATAAGAGCTCCGTTTGAAACGGGGCTTTAAGCCTGTTATAAGGAGCTAATATGGCAGATAATAAGAGAGATTATTACGAAGTCCTCGGCGTCAATAAGGGCGCAACGCAGGATGAAATAAAAAAAGCATACAGAAAAACAGCCAAGATGTATCACCCCGATTTGCATCCCGGCGATGCCGATGCAGAGGCAAAGTTCAAGGAGGCAAACGAGGCTTACGAGGTTTTGTCTGACGAAACAAAGAAAGCCCGTTACGACCAGTACGGTCACGCAGGCGTTGACCCTAACTTCGGTGCAGGCGGCGGCTTCGGCGGCGGTGCAGGCGGATTTGATTTTGATTTGGGCGACCTTTTCGGCAGCTTCTTCGGCGGCGGTTTTGGCGGTGGCGGCAGGCACGCAAACCCCAACGCTCCCAGAAGAGGAGACGACGTGCAGGCAAGAGTAACCGTTTCTTTTGAAGAGGCGGCAAAGGGCTGCAAGCGTGAGGTTGAGGTTACAAGAATCGAAACCTGCCCCGAATGTTCAGGCTCGGGCGCTCAGAAGGGCTCAAGCCCCAAAACCTGCCCCGATTGCGGCGGCAGCGGCTACGTGAACGTTCAGCAGCGTTCTCCCTTCGGTGTGGTTTCAACCACCAAGCCGTGCCAGAAGTGCGGCGGCAAGGGCAAGTTCAATGAGAATCCCTGCCAGAAGTGCAGAGGTGGCGGCAGAGTTTCCAAAAAGACCAGAATAGAGGTCAACATACCTGCCGGAATTGATGACAGGCAGATGTTCTCCGTAAGCGGAGCGGGTCACGTAGGCATCAACGGCGGACCGAGGGGCGATCTTAAGGTTGCTGTTTTTGTAAGGCCGCATCCCTTCTTTGAGCGTGACGGCTATAACGTATGGTGCGAATACACCATCAGCTACACTCAGGCCGCTCTCGGTGACACAATAAAGATTCCCACTCTTGACGGTAACGTTGAATTCCGCATCCCTGCCGGCACTCAGCCCGGCGAGGTCTTCTGCATGAGAGGCAGAGGAATTCAGATGATAAACAGCAAATCCAAGGGCGATCAGCTTGTAAGAATTGTTGTTGACGTTCCCAAAAACCTTACCGACAGGCAGAAGCAGCTTCTTACTGAGCTTGAGGCAGAGCTCGGAGTCAAGAGAGGCACACCTATCGGTTCGGGTGAAAAGAAGGGCGGATTCTTCGATAAATTCAAAAAATAATCAAACGGGCGGTTTCGACCGCCCGTTTTCAGGTGATAGAATGAATAACTATAAAGCTGTGATTTTTGACCTTGACGGCACCTTGCTTGATACTCTTGATGATCTGGCGGATGCAGTCAACTATACAATGAGGGAATTCGGTTTCCCTGAAAGAAGCCTTGATGAGGTGCGTGAGTTTGTGGGCAACGGCGCAAAAAAGCTGATTGAGCTGAGTATGCCCGATGCTTCTGATGAGGTGATTGCCGCGCAATGCCTTAAGGTGTTCAAGGAATATTATCTTCCGAATTCTAAAGTTAAAACAAAACCCTATGACGGTATAATCAGCCTGCTTGAAGCACTCAGGGCAAACGGATACAAAACCGCTGTTGTTACCAATAAACCCGATGATGCGGCAAAGGAGACAGTGAAGCATTTCTTCGGGGAGCTTATTGACTTTACTGTAGGACAGGTTGACGGCGTACCGCAGAAGCCTGAGCCTGACTGTGTATATACGGCGCTCGAAAAGCTTGGTGTTTCAAAGGGAGAGGCGGTTTTCGCAGGCGATTCCGAGGTTGACTGCATAACCGCGCTTAACGCAGGGCTTGATTGCATAGGTGTAACGTGGGGCTTCAGAAGCAGAGAAGTGCTTGAAGAACACGGTGCACGTTATATAACCGATAAGGTTGACGATGTGTACGGCATTGTGTAATATAGTAATGCAGAACACTCCGATAAAAAACTAAGAAAGCAGGATGTGAGAATATGTCTACTTTACTCTGGCACAATGAATTCAAAGACGACTGGATGTACGCTTTTCCGTTGGGCAACGGAAGAGTAGGCGCTATGCAGTACGGCAATCCCGATTGCGAGCAGATTGAAATAAATGAAGAATCCTTGTGGAGCGGAAGGCAGATAAGGGAAAAATATCACGCTTCCCCCGAGGCACTCGCTGAGATACGCAGCCTTATTTTTGAGGAAAAGCTTCACGAGGCGGCAGAGCTTGCCCGCGCCACTTTTCTTTCAGACCCTCCCGTAGTGCGTTCATACGAGAGCTTCGGTGAAATCTTTATAGATTTTCTTGATAAATCACCTTATACGGATTACTGCAAGACTCTTGAACTGAGCGAAGCAATCAACCGCATCTCGTGGACTAAGAGCGGAATTGATTTTAAAAGCGAGTGCTTTGTAAGTGAGGATTACGATGCCCTTGTTTATAAGCTTATCGGCAACTCTCGCCCGTTTTCCTGCACTGTAACGGTTAAGCGTAAGCAGGATGCTTATACGGGCTGCATCGGCCCTGATACCGTTATTATGAACGGACGCACAACTTATGCCGAAAGCTCATCTTACGGTGAGGGCGGCGAGGGAATGTCCTTCGGCGCAAAGCTCAGGGTTGAAACCGACGGTGAGCTTACCGCGTCGCACGAACTCATTACGGTAAAGGATTGCACTTATCTTATAATTTACGGTGCGTTTGAAACCAACTATAATGCAGAAAAATTCGACGTTGACGAAACTGTTGATTACAGAAAAAAGCTTGATGAGTGCATTGAAAAAATCTGCTCATCCTCTTATGATGAAATTAAATCCTGTCATATCGAAACTCACAAAAAGTGGTTTGACAAAGTTAAGTTTGAGCTTGAATCCGAGGATTTGTCGAATATTTCCGCTGATGAACGTCTTGATGATTTCTATGACGGCAAGCCCGACTATGATCTGATTACGCTTTATTACAATTTCGGACGATATCTCCTTATAGAGAGTTCGGGTAAAAATGCGCGTCTGCCTGCAAATCTTCAGGGCATCTGGTGCCACGATTTCAATCCTCCGTGGGGAAGCGATTTCCATACCAATATCAATTTGCAGATGAATTACTGGCCTGCAGGCTGTGCCAATATTTCAGATGCGGAAAAGCCGTTTGTTCATTTTATGAAGATGATAAGCTCTTTCGGCACAAAGACCGCTCAGGAGCTTTTCAATGCAAAGGGATGGGTTGTCAATCACACCACCGACGCTTTCGGACGTACCGGCGTGCACGACAGTGTGGATTGCGGATTCTTCCCCATGGCAGGTCCGTGGCTTTGTATGAATCTCTGGGAGCGTTATGAGTATACCGGCAGTATGGAATATCTCAGGGAGATTTATCCGATAATCAAGGGCTCGTGTGAGTTTGTAAAGGATTATCTTATTGAAGATGAAAACGGTCAGCTTGTCACTTCTCCCTCAAATTCTCCCGAGAATAATTTTTATTATACCGATGCAAATGGGGAAAAGTGCGAGAGTATGCTCACTCACGGCGCAACAATAGATTTCCAGATAATAAGAGCTCTTTTCACCCGTACGGCTTATGCCTGCAAGCTTTTAGGCGTTGATGCTGATTTTGCTCAATCCCTTGAAGAAACTCTTGAAAAACTGCCGCCTATGCGTATAAGCGAGCGTTACGGCACTGTGCAGGAATGGATAAAGGATTATGAGGAAACCGAGCCGGGTCACCGCCACGTTTCTCAGCTTTTCGGTCTTTATCCCGATTATCAGATTAATGAAAGTGACCCCGAAATCTATGAGGCGGCAAAGAAAACGATTGCCCGCCGCATTGAAAACGGCGGAGGCGCAACGGGCTGGTCGAGAGCGTGGATGATTTGCTTCTGTGCCCGTCTTAAGGACGGTAACGGAGCGGCTGCGCATCTCAGGCATTTGCTCTGCCACTGCACGGCATATAATCTTTTTGATATTCATCCTCCGTTCCAGATTGACGGCAACTTCGGAGCGGTTGCAGGAATAACGGAGATGCTTATCCAGAGTCATCTCGGCTCGTTTGATAACCGTATCACTGAGCTCTTGCCTGCTTTACCTGATGCCTGGAAAAACGGCAGCATCAGGGGAGTCAAAGCAAGGGGCAACTTCACTGTTGATATGGAGTGGAAAGACGGTATGCTTAAAAATGCAACGGTAACCGCCGCCGAGAACGGCGCATTTATGCTCAAGCTCAACAGACGTGTCGGCACCCCCAACGAAAAACAGTATTCGGTTGAAAACGGAATTCTCAAAGCTGAAATGGCAGCGGGAGAGAGTGTCAGACTTACGTTTTAACAAATAAAAGAAAGCCTGCGGACGGTTAAAATCCGCAGGCTTATTTTAATGAACACTAAAAAGCGTTTTTGAAGAACGTGGAAATTTCGTCAAAAGCAAAACCGATTTTGTTTATCGGCACAATAAAGATCATTTTGAAGTAGTAAATTGCAGAATCTGTGTCGTCTGCTTCAAGTGTCATATTGAAATAATGGCGCATTAAAACGGGAATACTGTCAAGCTCATCAATAACTTTGCTTTTGAGCAGTTCCAGATTTTCCGCAAGGGATGCTTTTGTTACGTTGCAGTCTTTTTTGAGATATATTGTACCGAAATCTTCATCAGTGATTCCGTCGTCATACTCAAAAGAACCGGTGTAACTGTCCGCAACAACAAATACTCTTTTGCCGTCGTTGTAAGTTATCTGACGGATGACTGGGGTGAATTCCTTTCCGTTAGGCAAAGTTATTTCTGTACTGTAATTATCACTTTCGTAATCACTTGAATACACAAAGCTTTTTTTAGTTGAATCGGTAAATGTGACCGTAAGGGTTTCCTGGTTTTTGATGCCGTATTCGGAATAATCAATCCGTCCGTCATAGTATTCTTTTACGTCAAGATATTTTTCAACGTTTGAAGCTTCAATGTTTTCAATAAAATAAGAGATTTCAAATAAATCAAGCTTAATCTGAAGTTTGTTATCAAGGAAATAAACGGTCAGTTCGTTTTCGCCGTTTATCATTTTAGTATCGGAGTAAAAATACCTGCCGAACTCAGTGTCGGTTGAAAGCGTTTTGCCGTTTGAGAAATTTATATCCAGAACAAACGGGTAGGAAAAATATGCATACTGTGCTTTGCCGTTTGCATCCACTTCTTCAAAATCGTAATTGAGCAGATAGCAGATTTCGTCACTTGCGTCTGATGCACTTTCAATTTCACCGTAGTATTCTATATACACGGAAGGGGAAGGTTCGTAGTTATCAACGAGGAAAATAACGGTTTCTTCATTCAGATAAAATACGGAGCCGTGATTGTTTTTTGAATCATAAATCCAGTCTTCTCTGTCTCTGAAACCGTCAGCTTTGCCGTTTCCATATGTTTTTGCAGTTTCAACAGAACAACCTGAACTGACAACGTAGTAAAATCCTGCTTTTTCGGCATTGAAAGAATAAGCCTCGTATTCGGAGGAATAACCTATGCCGTTCAATCCTTCTGTTAATGTGCCCTGATATATGTAAGTGCGGTTGAATGTGTCACCGTCTTCAAACGTGTGCGTAAACTCAATTTCATTTCCTTTTTCAATTGCACCTGTACAGACAGTTCCTGCTCCGAGAAGCATTGCGAGGCAGAGTAAAAGAGCGGTAAATCTTTTTGCTGTTTTCATTGTTGTCAACATCCTTTCAGTGGATTTGTTTTGTTACATTGTATTGCCCATAAATACATTGCATTAATATAGACAACAAGGGTTTGCAAAAAGTTCAGTCTTTTGTAAAATAAATAAAACTTTATTAAAGTTTACCGTTTGTTAATTCTTGTCTGTTGACAAAAAATGCGGTTCGTTATATAATTAGTTGTCAATTGAATATGTCCTTATTGAGAGCGGCTGAGGGACAGGCCCTGTGAAGCCCGGCAACCTGTGTTATACAAGGTGCTAAATCCTGCGGCGAAATGCCGGAAGATAAGGTGTTTTCGCCCGCTGAAGACACTTCGGCGGGTTCTTTTTTATTGAAGGACCTTTAGTTGATAAGTTATAAAGAAAGGCTAGAGAAAGGTAACAAAATGGCAAATTATTTCTTCACTTCCGAGTCCGTAACCGGCGGACATCCCGACAAAATCTGTGATCAGATTTCAGATGCTGTGCTTGACGCTATCCTTGAGCAGGACCCTCTGGGCAGAGTTGCCTGCGAAACCTGCTGCACAACGGGTATGGTGCTTGTAATGGGTGAAATCACCACAAGCGCAAATATTGATATTCCCAAAATCGCAAGAGAAGTTGTTTGCGATATCGGCTACGATTGCTCCGAAAAGGGCTTTGACGGCAACACCTGCGCTGTTATGACCGCTCTTGATAAGCAGTCTGGTGACATTGCAATGGGTGTTGACCGACTCGGTGCAGGCGATCAGGGTATGATGTTCGGCTTTGCGTGCGATGAAACAGAGGAGCTTATGCCTCTTCCCATTTCTCTCGCTCACAAGCTCTGCGCAAAGCTTACCGACGTTCGTAAGGACGGTACTCTTCCTTACCTCAGACCTGACGGCAAGAGCCAGGTAACCGTTGAATACAGTGAGGACGGCAAGCCCGTAAGAATTGACGCTGTTGTTATTTCTTCACAGCACGATGATAAGGTAACTCTTGAGCAGATCCGTGAGGATATAGCTGAAAAGGTTATTAAGGCAACCATTCCTGCTGAACTGCTTGATGAAAACACTGTTTTCCATATCAACCCCACCGGCAGATTTGTAACCGGCGGCCCCAACGGTGACAGCGGACTTACCGGCAGAAAGATTATCGTTGATACATACGGCGGCTATTCAAGGCACGGCGGCGGCGCATTCAGCGGCAAGGATCCCACAAAGGTTGACCGTTCCGCTGCATATGCAGCAAGATATGTTGCCAAGAATATAGTTGCGGCAGGTATTGCAAAGAAGTGCGAGGTTCAGGTTGCTTATGCAATCGGTGTTGAGGAGCCCGTTTCTGTTTTTGTTGAAACCTTCTCAACAGGAATTATTCCCGATTCTGAAATTTCAAAGATTGTTGCCAAGGTATTTGATTTAAGACCTGCTTCAATTATTGAAACTCTCGGCTTAAGAAAGCCTATTTACCGTAAGCTTGCGGCTCTCGGTCATATCGGCAGAACAGACGTTGACGTTGCCTGGGAGAAGACCGATAAGGTTGATGAAATCAGAAAAGCGGCAAATCTTTAATTTTTGCTCTAAGGAGTTATAATACTATGATGCTTTCAGTAGTTGTTCCCTGCTATAACGAGGAGGGGAATGTTGCTCTTTTTTACAAAGAAGCAATGGAAGCGTTCAAACGCAGCAATATGAGCTTTGAGTTCGTTTTTGTCAATGACGGCAGTACGGATTCAACTCTTTCTGTCCTGAAAAAGCTTTGCTCGGGTCCCGTGCCGATGAAAATTGTTAATTTCTCAAGAAATTTCGGCAAGGAAGCGGCTATGATGGCGGGTCTTGAGGCGTCAAAGGGCGACTATGTGGTTGTTATTGATGCGGATTTGCAGCAAAAACCTGAACTGGTGCTTGATATGCTCGGAACACTTGAAGGTGACGAAAGCGTTGATTGTGTTGCTGCATTTCAAGAGAGCAGGGGTGAGAGCAAGCCCCTTGCCTTCTTCAAGAAAAGCTTTTATAAGCTTATCAATAAAATGTCCGACACTCAGTTCTTCCAGGGCGCAAGCGATTTCAGATGTATGCGCCGCAGGATGGTTGATGCGGTTATCGGCATGAAGGAGTATCACCGGTTTTCAAAGGGGCTTTTCTCTTGGGTAGGCTTCAATACGGTGTATATGCCTTACACGGCGGCACCCCGTGCGGCAGGTGATTCAAAGTGGTCCTTCAGGAAGCTTTTCAGATACGCGGTTGACGGTATAGAGTCCTTTTCGACAGCTCCGCTCAGGCTTCCGCTTTATCTCGGCGTTTTATTCCTTGCTTTATCCGTGATTCTTTTTGTTATCCTCATTTTTGCGGCAAAGGAATTCATTGATATTGCGGTGATGTTCTTTGTTGGCGGCACGGTGCTTTTCTGTATGGGCATTATGGGCGAATATCTCGCAAAAGCCTACGTTCAGGGCAAGGGCAGACCCGTTTATATTGTTAAGGAAATTATTGATAACGAAAAATAAAAAGAGAGCAACCGTTTTGGACGGTTGCTCATTTTTGTTATACTGAGAATTTCTTGAGAATCTTTTTGAGCGGCAGGAAAATGATAAATGTGATCGCGCAGTTTATTCCCGCTTTGAGCAGGTTGAAGGGGATTATTGCGGGGATAAGCATAGAAACTACCGCTTTCACGCCCGCGCCTGTGAAAATTCCGGTGAAAACAAGATTGAGCGGAATCATAACAACGGTCATTGCGGCAGTGGCGCATACAAGTCCTATAAGAAGGCTTTTTGTGTTTTTGCCAAGCTTCTTATATATTAAATCAGCAGTGATAATAAGTACGCCCGAGGCAATGAAATGCATCATAAATCCAATCCATCCGCTTGAGGCACTTACGGTGATTGCCTGAATGAGGCAGGCAACGAGCAGTATAAGAAGACCTGAGCCTGAGCCGAGCATCAGCGTGCCGAGCAGAACGGGAACGTCCGCCATATCGTATTCAAGGAACGGAGCGGCAGGGATAAGCGGCATTCGCACTGCATAAAGAAGTACGATTGAGAGAGCGGCAAACATTGCCATCTGAACTGTGTGAAGAACCTGCTTTTTCATTAACATCACTCCATAAAATAAAAATACCCTGCCGTAAAACAAATACAGCAGGGCGAAAAACAAAGTGTAACATATCTCTTTCATCCGGACTTTACCGTCGGTTACGGAATTTCACCGTATCAACCGCATTGAGCGGCTCGCGGACTGTACCGCCGGTGGGGAATTTCACCCCGCCCTGAGAACTGTTAATTTCATTATATACCAATGCTCCGAAATGTCAACATCCTGAGTAAAATTTTCTTTATTTTTGCTGCGGAGTGTGATATACTGTATAAAGAATGATTTTTCGGAGGTTTACCATGAATTTTACACCTTGCGGGCAAAGCGGAAACTATGAGGGCTATTGCCTTATCAAATCGGTTGAAAAAAAGCTCACCTCCAAAGGTGCGGCATATCTTGATATGACTCTCAGCGATTCTTCAGGCGAGATAAATGCTAAATTCTGGGACTATAAGGAGCCCGGAGTAAAGTATGAAGCCTTTGATTTTATTAAGGTCAGGGGTGCGTATAATACCTACAACGGTATTGACCAATTCCGTATTGACCGTATGCGCCACGTTGTTGAAAGCGACGGAGTAAATATTGAAGATTACGTTGAGAGTGCAGGTGAAAGCGGCGAGGTAATGCTCTCTTACATAGAAAAAATCGTTGCCGCCTTTGAAGATGAGGAGCTTAAAAAGCTTGTGCTCGGCGTTATTGATGCTTACCGTGACAGAATCGTTTACTGGCCTGCTGCGCTGAAGCTTCACCACGCGGTAAGAGGGGGCCTGCTTCTTCACACGCTCAGCATTATCCGCCTTGCTCAGGGTGTTGTAAGGGTTTATCCTTTTATCAATAAGGATTTGCTTTATGCAGGCGCAATTCTTCACGATATCGCGAAGATTGATGAGCTTGAGGTTTCTAAAACGGGCATCGCATCCGAGTATACCGCCAAAGGTAACCTTCTCGGCCATCTTGTGATGGGCGCTATGAATGTTGACCGTATCGGCACGCAGCTCGGTGTCAGCGAGGAAACACTCACGCTTGTTGAGCATATGCTTATTTCCCACCACGGAAAGCCTGAATTCGGCGCAGCGCAGCTGCCGATGTTTATTGAGGCGGAGCTTCTTTCGGAGCTTGATTTGCTTGATGCCAGAATGTATGAAATGACGAGTGCTCTCGAAAATACGCAGCAGGGAGAATTTACAAGCCGACACTGGGCTCTTGATAACCGCAGGCTTTACAATCACGGCAGAAGCGGTGAAATCAGAGTTGAAATAGGTGAAAACGAATAAGGAGGAGTAAAAATGCGTAATCACGAAGTTACAAAAGTGCAGCCTTTGCTTAAAGAGGACGGAAGTCTGCGCGAGCCGGGCTGGTCCAAAAAGCTTGTTCAGATTTATGACCGCAATATGATTAAAGCTCCTAAATTCAGAATAAAAGAGTGGGATTATTATCTTATTATTTCCGAGAAGAACAATTTTGGTGTAGCTCTCACCGTTTCCGATGACGGATACATCGGCTTGCAGTCGGCATCTCTGCTCGATTTTTCAAAGCCTTGGGAGCATACCGAAACAGTGCTCAACGCTTTCCCTATGGGCAAGCTGAAACTTCCGCCCACCAGCGAAACGGGTGACACCGTATATAAGGATAAGCGCCTTAAAATTGAAATTAAAGTAACTCCCGGCAAGCGTCACATTGTATGTGATTTCAAGAATTTTATGGACGGCAAGCCCTTTACCTGTGATATAACCCTTGAACAGCCCGAAATGGATACTATGGTAATCGCAACTCCGTGGAAGGAAAAGAAAACTGCTTTCTATTACAATCAGAAGATTAACTGTATGAGAGCAAGCGGCAAGGCGACCTTTGACGGCAAGGATTATGTTTTTGACCCTTCAACCGATTTCGGTACCCTTGACTGGGGCAGAGGTGTGTGGACTTATGACAACACCTGGTACTGGGGCTCGGGCAACTGCGATATTGACGGTCATGCATTCGGCTTCAATATCGGCTACGGCTTCGGCGATACTTCAGCTGCGAGTGAAAACATTCTTTTTTATGACGGCAAGTGCCATAAGCTTGACGACGTTACATTCCACATCCCTAAGGACAGTTACACAAAACCCTGGAAGTTTACTTCAAGTGACGGCAGATTTGAAATGGATTTTGTTCCCATTATTGACCGTGCGGCGAAGATTGACGTTAAGTTTATCATTACCGACCAGCATCAAGTATTCGGCAGAATGAGCGGTAAGGCAATTCTTGATGACGGTACGGTTATCGAGGTTAAGGATATGCTTTGCTTTGCAGAGGATGTTCACAATAAATATTGATTAAGAGGTAATTATGAGCGATTGGACTGAGATTAAAATTTCCGTTGATGTAAAAGACGTTGACAGTGCAGGGGCTATTGCCAATATGGTTGTGCCCTACGGCATCTATATAGAGGATTACAGCTCTCTTGAGCAGGAGGCTTGGGAGATAGCACGCATCGACCTTATTGATGAAGATCTTCTTGCAAAGGACAGAAGCAAGGGTATAGTTCATATTTATATTTCACCTCAGGAGAATCCTGCGGAGGCGGTTGCATTCCTTACGGAAAGATATACCGCTGAAGGAATTGAATATGAAATAGACGAATCTGTGTGCCGCAATGCGGATTGGGAGAATAACTGGAAAAAGTATTTCAAACCCATTCCCGTTGGCGAAAAGCTTCTTATAAGACCCGTGTGGGAGGATGAATTTGAAGCAAACGGCAGGGCGGTTCTTAATCTTGAGCCGGGTCTTGCGTTCGGTTCAGGTACTCACGATACAACCCGTCTGTGCCTTGAAACTCTTGAAAATCACGTTGGAAGCGGCAAAACCGTGCTTGATATCGGCTGCGGAAGCGGTATTCTTTCAGTAGCTTCAATGCTGCTCGGTGCAGAAAGCGCGGCAGGCGTTGATATTGATGCGCTTGCAGTGAAAACCGCCAGAGAGAATGCTCAGGGCAACGGCTTTTCGGAGCCTGAGCTGAGCTATGTGCAGGGTGACCTTACCGATAAAATCAGCGGTAAGTTTGATGTGGTTGTAGCAAATATAGTAGCTGACATCATTGTGCGTCTTTGCACAAACGTAAAGGATTATATGAATCCCGATGCAGTGTTTATCACCTCGGGTATTATTCTTCCCAGAGAGCAGGATGTGCTTGATGCGTTTGAGAAGAACGGACTTGAGGTAATCGGCAGGCACGAAAGCGGCGGCTGGCTCTGCTTTGAAACCAAAATAAAATAATTGAGTTAAAACGGGATTGCTGACGGGCGGTCCCGTTTTTGTCATAATTGCCCGTATGTAAAGCATAGAATTTCAGTGTATATTATGCTGAAAGGATGATAAACGGGTATGAACAACGAATCTACCGTTCAAAGAACAAGGCAGGCCGAACCTCAGAGACGATCCCGCTCAGGCGAGCAGAAAAACAGTAAAAAGCATAAGCGTTCAGGCAACGATGCATTGATGAAGCTTGTTATTCTGCAATCAATAATTGTGATAGCGGCGCTTGCTTCGATTTTTGTAATGGGCAGAATAAGCCCTTCGTCATACGGTAATCTGAAAAAACAGTATGACGGAATAATGAGCGAGGATAAAAGCCTTTCACAGATTTTTTCGGGGATGAAAGAGTACGCTTTGCTTGTGCTTTCATATATGGATGAGGAAGAGGAAACTCAGACTGCCGGCACCCGGATAATCCCTGAGGAAACAACTGCCTCTCAGCAGAGCCTTGAAGAAATCAGCACACAGACGGGAGAAACGGTTGCAAGTGCCGAGATTGAAAAGGCAAAGTCGGCAGGCGGTAAGGATATTGATATAGAAAAAGCGGCTAAGGGAACAAGCTTTGCCGATTACGCGATTTCTGAAACGCCTTCAATGCCTGTAAACAGCAGGAAGGTCACGTCACGATTCGGTTACAGAACAAATCCCATTTCGGGCAATTACGGTTTTCATACGGGGCTTGATATTGCGGCGGCGCAGGGCACTGAAATTTCCTGCCTTTTTTTCGGTATAGTTGAAGAGGTTGGCGAGGACGATAAATGGGGAAAGTATGTAAGGGTGAAGCATTCGGAATCGCTCGAGACCTTCTATTGCCATTGTTCTGAGGTGTTTGTGAAAAGCGGCGACGTAATACGAAAGGGTGAAACTCTTGCTCTTATAGGCTCAACGGGTTGGTCCACCGGCCCGCATTTGCATATTGAAATAATAATAGACTCCGTAAGAGTAGACCCGTACAAACTGCTTTTTGAGGATGAAGGTGTATGAGGCTTAAAATCGGCAAAACCCGTGTGACGGTTGGATTTGCTTTTGCGGCAGCGGTTTGCGCTTTGCTCACGGTTGATGAAAGCGGAGTGTGCGCAGTGTCGCTTGCAGCAAGTGTTTTTCACGAGTGCGGTCATTTGCTTTGTATGATGTGCCTCGGATATCCGCCCGAAAAAGTGGAGCTTTTTGCTTGCGGTATGCGTATATCGGAGAGCAACCAATCGCGTTGCGTGCAGCGTGAGATTGCCGTTGCGCTAAGCGGCCCTGCGATGAATTTTGCCGCAGGGCTGTTCCTTTTTTGGCTTCATTTAAAAAACGGAGCGGATATCCGTTTTACCGCCGTGAATTTTCTTATCGGAGCGTTTAATATGCTGCCTTGTGTGCCGCTTGATGCAGGGCGTATACTTTCGGCGGTACTTTCCCGGTTTTACGAGGTAGAAAAAACCGAATTAATAATGCTCAGGATTTCTGCGGTGCTGGCAGTATCTGTTTTTTTTGCTGGAATTTTTGTGATTATATATTGCAACGGTAATTTTTCTCTGCTTGCAGTGGGAGCTTATCTTACGGTTTCTGTGTGGGTAAATAAAAAACGGTTGCCAAACATCGGCTTTTAGAGTATAATTAAAATGTTATATTCTGCGGTTTTAAGGAGAAGAATTATGTTCCCAAAGGAAATTGAAAAAATCCTGCTTAAAGTTCAGAAGCCCGGCAGATACACCGGCGGAGAGCTTAACAGCGTAATAAAAGATAAAGATAAGGTGGATTTGCGCGTTGCATTCTGCTTCCCCGATACTTATGAAATCGGTATGTCTCACCTCGGTATGAAGATTCTTTACTCGCTTATAAATGCGCGTGAAGATGCTTGGTGTGAGCGCGTTTTTGCTCCGTGGATTGATATGGAGGAGCAGATGAGAAGCAAAGGCATTCCGCTTTACGGGCTCGAAAGCGGTGAACCCGTAAAAGATGCCGACGTTATCGCGTTTACTCTTATGTATGAAATGGGCTACACCAACGTTCTCAATATGCTTGACCTTGCAGGGGTTGCGCTTCGCAGTGCGGACAGACCCTCTCTCACTCCGCTTGTTATTGCAGGCGGCGCGTGTGTATGCAACTTTGAGCCTATGGCAGATTTTGTGGATTTAACTCTCCTTGGCGATGGTGAAGAGGTGCTCAACGAAGTGCTCGATCTGCTTAAAATCCATAAGCAGAAGGGCTCTTCAAAGCAGGAGTTTCTTCGTCAGGCTTCAAGAATCAAAGGTGTATACGTTCCCTCGCTTTATGACGTTGATTACAATGAGGATTTTACCGTAAAAAGTATCAATGCAAGGGACGGTGCACCCGAAAAGGTTACCAAAAGAGTTGTGCGTGACCTTGACACTATGTTTGCCCCGTCAAGTTTTGTTGTGCCTTTTATAGACGTTGTGCATGACAGAACTACAGTTGAAATATTCAGGGGATGTATAAGAGGCTGCCGTTTTTGCCAGGCAGGCTTCCTTTACAGACCTCTCAGGGAGAAATCTCCCAAGGTTGTTGAAGATCAGTGCAGGGCCATATACGAAAGCACGGGATATGACGAAATATCCCTTTGCTCACTTTCAACAAGTGACTACAAGGGCTTGCCCGAACTTCTTAATTCTATGCTTGACTGGACTATCCCTGAAAAAGTCAACGTTGCTTTGCCTTCGCTGCGTGTTGATAATTTTCCGCAGGAGCTTATGGAAAAAATCAATGCCGTTCGCAAAAGCGGACTCACCTTTGCTCCCGAAGCAGGCACTCAGCGCCTAAGGGATGTAATCAATAAGAATATCACCGAAGAAGAGGTGCTTACCACCGTAGCAAGGGCTTTTTCCGGAGGATGGAATGCCGTAAAGCTTTATTTTATGATAGGCTTGCCGACCGAAACCGAGGAAGATATCAAAGGAATTGCGGACCTTGCGCAGGCGGTTGTTGATGAGTTTTATAAAAATCCGGACAAACCCAAGGGCAAGAGCGTAAACGTAAGCGTCAGCGTGGCTTCGCTTGTTCCCAAGCCCCTTACTCCTTTCCAGTGGGAGCCTCAGATTACACCTGATGAAATCGTATCACGTCAGGAATTGCTTATGAGCTTTGTACGCTCAAGAAAAATCAGTGTTTCCAAGCACGTACCCAAAACAAGCTTTCTTGAAGGCGTTTTCGCAAGGGGAGACAGACGCCTTGGCTCCGTCATAGAAACAGCGTGGAAAAACGGCTGTAAATTCGACGGTTGGGATGACCAGATGAAATTTGAAACCTGGATGGAAAGCTTTGAAAGCTGCGGTATAGACCCGTTCTTCTATACGGCAAGGAAACGTGATTTCAGTGAAGTTCTGCCGTGGGATCATATGGATTACGGTATCTCAAAGCAGTTCCTTATGAGAGAGAACGAAAAAGCCCATCTGGCGCAGACTACTCCGAGCTGCCGTGAACAGTGTGCAGGATGCGGAGCAGCAAGAATAAACGGAGGTGAATGCGGTGAAATCGGTAAGAATTTGGTTTAAGAAGGCAGGGCTTGCCGTTTATATTTCCCACCTTGATATGAACCGTTGCTTTTCAAGAGCGGTCATAAGAGCAAGGCTTCCTCTGTGGTACACCGAGGGCTTTAATCCCAAGCCTTACCTCAATTTCCTTGCTCCTCTGCCTCTTGGTCAGGTTGGTTTGCTTGAGCCGCTTGATATAAGAATTGTGGGTGAAATAACCTTTGAGGAAATCAAAGATAATCTCAACGCGGTAATGCCGCAGGGCATAGAGATAGTAAACGTTACCGAGCCCGTGATGAAAACGGCGGAGATTTCTGCGGCAAGCTATGAAATCAGAGTTGGTTTTGCCGATGCTTTGCAGGCACAGAAGTTTGCTGAGGTATCGTCGGCTGCAGTAACGGGCGGAGAAATTCTTGCTGAAAAGCGAAGCAAGAGAGGAATAAAAACCGTAAATCTCTGCGAGTTTATAAAATCGTTTGAGGTAAAAAGCGAGGGTGATACTGCAGAAATAAATACTGTGCTTGCCTGTGGAAGTGAGAAAAATCTCAATCCCGATTTGCTTTTGCAGAGCTTTTATACTCTGTGCGGCTTTGAGGAAGAAACGCGCAGTATAGCAAGAACGTCGCTTTTAACAGCGGATTTGAAAGTTTTTCAATAATTTATAAAAAAACACTTGCAAAATCGTAAAGCTTGTGTTATTATATTCCAGCATTTGTGTTCCGTCATAAGAGGTCGGGCTATTCCGAGTCCCAAAGACGGGGTTTAATGCTAAAACATTAAAGCTGATGTTCCTCTTTCAATTTTTTGTTACGAACATCTGAAAAAATTTGGAGGAAATTACAAATGGACGCACTCAAGTTAATTGCTCAGGATTCCCTTAAGGCAGAGGCACCGAAGATTGTTATCGGTTCCACCGTTAAGGTTCACGTTAAGATTCGTGAAGGCAACAAAGAAAGAATCCAGGTTTTCGAAGGTATTGTTATCGCCAAGAGAGGCTCAGGCGTTTCTGAGACCTTTACCGTTCGCAGAGTTTCCTACGGCGTAGGTGTTGAAAGAGTTTTCCCTGTTCATTCTCCCAATGTTGTTAAGGTTGAACTCGTAAGATACGGCCGCGTACGCAGAAGCAAGCTCTACTACCTCAGAGACAGAGTTGGTAAGGCTGCTAAGGTTAAGGAACTCATCGTTAAAGAGAAATAATTGTGAGTGAGGGTGTAACAAGCTTTTTTTGTTACACCTTCTTCTGCATTTTTAGAGATTTTGTTGGTGGGTGAAGAGAATGAATACTGTTGAAAAATTCAGGGTAAATTTTGAACAGACACAGCCGGAAAAGCCCTTGAAGAAAAAAGAAAAAGTTACCGCTTTCGGCATTCTTTCGGATTTTATGGATTCGGTTAAAGATGCGGTAATTGTTGTAATGATTATATTTACCTTTGCCGTGAGAATGGTGGGTGTTGAGGGCAGCTCAATGCTCCCCACTTATGAAGACGGTGACTGGGTAATAGTTTCAGCAATGACTCCCGGCGGAGTTGAGCGCGGCGACGTTGTTGTTGCCGTTCAGCCGTGGGAGCGTAACGTGCCTATCATCAAGCGCGTTATAGGCGTTGGCGGAGATACGGTAGATATTGATTTTTCCTCGGGCGAAGTTTGCGTGAACGGCGAGGTGCTTGTTGAGGATTACATAGCGGAAGAAACTCATCTTTTCTATGACGTTGAATTCCCTGTTCAGGTTGAAGAGGGCAAGCTCTTTGTTATGGGCGATAACCGCAACAATTCAATTGACAGCCGATCTTCTCAGATAGGTCTTATTGACGAACGTTATATACTTGGTAAAACTCTCAGAACTATTTATCCCTTCTCATAAGATGAACGGAGGTTTTGTTAATGTTCAAAGGCAGTAAGCTTCAGATGAAAATAGCAACCCTTTTGGTTGAAGTTATTTCAGTTCTGGCAATGGCAGTTGTAGCTATCGCTGTTGTGTTCACTTTCTTTTTCAGAACTGTCAGTGTTGACGGCAGTTCAATGAATCCCACTCTCTACGACGGTGACAGATTACTTATCACAAACGGTATAAAGGATGCTGAATACGGCGATATTATTGTAGCAAGCCAGCCCAATCCCCTTGAAAAAACTCTTATCAAAAGAGTTATCGCAACCGAGGGTCAGCAGGTGAATATTGATTTTGAAAAAGGTATAGTATACGTTGACGGCGTTGCACTGAGCGAAAGCTATATTGCCGATCCCACCACGCTCAGTGAAGGCCTCCAGTTCCCCGTTACCGTACCTGAGGGCTGTGTTTTCGTTATGGGTGATAACAGACTCCATTCTACCGACAGCAGGTCGCCTCTTATCGGATTTATTGAACAGGATTATATAATGGGCAAGGTAATTGTAAGAATAATGCCTTCGCTTGATTTTAAGGTTGATGAGTTTTAATTATGAATGAAAAAGGAACGGTTCAGTGGTTTCCGGGCCATATGGCGAAAACCCGAAGATTAATAAAAGAAAACTTAAAGCTGGTTGACGGAGTTTGTGAATTGGTTGATGCGAGAATTCCCGAAAGCAGCAGAAACCCTGAGATTGATGCGATAGTCGGCAGTAAGCC
Organism: Acutalibacteraceae bacterium; assembly: GCA_045592385.1. GTDB lineage: Bacteria > Bacillota > Clostridia > Oscillospirales > Acutalibacteraceae > CAG-177. The sequence goes on along the minus strand of JAZNUP010000130.1, from coordinate 523 downwards.
CAGAATCGTATTGCTCAATAAATGTGACCTTGCTGATGAAAAGGCAACTCAGGCTAAGATAAAAGAGCTCAAAAGCAAAGGCGTTACCGCTATTGCGGTTGATTGCCGAAGCGGAAAAGGGCTTGATAAATTTCCGGCTGCCGTTAAAGAGGCGTTAAAAGAAAAGATTGAAGCCAACGAAAAGCGCGGTATGTCCGGTAAGTCCTTGCGTGTTATGGTTGTAGGAATTCCAAATACGGGTAAATCCTCATTTATCAACCGTATGATAGGTACGAGCAAAGCCAAGGTTGCCGACAGACCGGGTGTAACCAAGCACAACCAGTGGTTTAATATAGGCGGCGGAATTGAGCTGCTCGATACTCCCGGTGTACTCTGGCCTAAGTTTGACGACCCGAAGGTTGGCGACAGGCTTTCCTTTATTGGCTCTGTCAAGGATGAGGTTGTTGACGTTGAAACAATGGCTGTACGTCTTATTGAAGTACTTGCAAAGGACTATACATCAATGCTGACTGAGCGTTATAAG
>JAZNUP010000129.1:0-15001 GCA_045592385.1 Acutalibacteraceae bacterium | reverse complement strand
GGCCTCCGACTTGCCGGATATCTTAGCGCGTACTCTCTTATGGCGAGTAGCTCTGGCCTTTTTGCTGTCCGGTCTGTTAACCATAAATTTTCACTCCTTAATATAGACTTATTTGCCGCCCTTGCCGGCCTTGCCTTCCTTGCGGCGAATACGTTCGTCAGCATACTTGATGCCCTTGCCCTTGTAGGGTTCGGGGGGACGAACCTCGCGAACGTTGGCTGCAAACTGGCCGACCTTCTGCTTGTCGGGACCTGAAACTACGATCTTGTTGGGTGCGGGAACCTCTACGGTAACTCCTTCGGGAGGAGTAAGGATTACATCGTGTGAGTAACCTACCTTAAGGTTAACTGCCTTACCCTGGAGCTCTGCACGGTAACCGATACCGTTGATTTCAAGCTCCTTCTTGAAGGACTCGTTTACGCCGACTATCATGTTGCTGATAAGAGTTCTTGAGAGACCGTGAAGGGCTCTGTTCTCTTTGGAATCATTAGGACGGGAAACGATGATTTCGTTGTCCTTCATTTCTACTGAAATGTTTGAGTGGATAGTTCTGGAAAGAGTACCCTTGGCACCCTTTACGGTGATTGTGCTGCCGTCAATCTGAACCTCCACGCCTGCGGGGATTGCGATAGGCTTCTTACCTATACGTGACATCTAACAGCACCTCCTTACCAGATAAATGCAAGAACTTCGCCGCCAACGTTGGCCTTGCGTGCGTCCTTGTCAGTCATAACGCCTTTGGAAGTTGAGAGGATGGCAATGCCGATGCCCTTCATAACTCTGGGCATATCCTCACAATTTGTGTAAATTCTCAGACCGGGCTTGGAAACTCTGCGAAGTCCGGTGATAACCTGAGACTTGTTGGGACCGTACTTGAGGGCGATTTCGATCATACCCTGCTTACCGTCATCCTCAACCTTATATCCTTTGATGTAACCCTCATCAACAAGAATCTGAGCAATCGCCTTCTTCATGTTTGATGCGGGGACTTTCACCGTGTCATGCTTAGCCGCATTAGCGTTGCGGATTCTTGTAAGCATATCTGCGATGGAATCAGTAATTTGCATACTGTTAACCTCCTTTACGACTGCTCATTACCAGCTTGCTTTCTTTACACCGGGAATCTGACCTGCGTGTGCGAGCTCTCTGAAGCAAATACGGCAAACGCCATACTTGCGAAGATAAGAGTGCGGTCTACCGCAAATCTTACATCTGTTGTACGCCCTGGTGGAGTACTTTGCAGGTCTTGCCTGCTTAACCTTCATTGATGTTTTTGCCACGGTTGACCCTCCTTATCTTGTAAACGGAGCACCCATAAGAGCGAGGAGCTCACGGGCCTCTTCGTCAGTGTTAGCTGTGGTGACAAAGCAAATATCCATGCCTCTGACCTTGTCAATCTTATCATAATCGATTTCAGGGAATATCAACTGTTCTTTGATACCCACTGAGTAGTTGCCTCTGCCGTCGAATGAGTTGGGATTGATTCCTCTGAAGTCACGAACTCTGGGAAGAGCGAGATTGAAGAATCTGTCAATGAACTCATACATTCTGTCACCTCTGAGGGTAACCTTTCCGCCGATTGTCATGCCTTCACGAAGCTTGAAGTTAGCAACTGACTTCTTAGCCTTGCAGAGAACGGGCTTCTGGCCGGTAATCTGCATAAGGTCGGAAACGATCGCATCGAGAACCTTAGCGTTATCTCTTGCTTCGCCGCAGCCTACGTTGATAACAACCTTATCAAGCTTGGGGATCTGCATGACGCTCTTGTACTCAAACTTCTTCATGAGTGCAGGTGCAACATCCTTGGTATACATCTCTTTTAATCTTGCAGCCATTGTGTCATGTTCCTCCCTTCATTAAAACTCAGCAAGGCAATCGCTCTTCTTGCAGACGCGAACCTTGTTGCCCTTGGAGTCGATCTTGTGACCAACTCTGGTGGGTCTGCCGCACTTGGGGCAGACGAGCTGAACCTTGTCAGCATAAAGTGCGCTTTCAGCCTTTACGATGCCGCCAGCTTCGCCCATCTTGCGGGGCTTAACATGCTTGGAAACGATGTTAACGCCTTCAACGATGACCTTACCCTCTGAGGGGCTGACCTGCATAACCTTGCCCTTTGCGCCACGGTATTTGCCGTTGATTACCATAACGGTATCGCCGGTCTTAACATGAACCTTATTATTCATCATCGTACCTCCTGAATCAAAGCACTTCGGGAGCGAGGGAGAGGATCTTAAGATAATCCTTCTCACGGAGCTCTCTAGCTACGGGACCAAAGATACGAGTACCCTTGGGGTTCTTGTCTTCCTTAATGATGACGGCTGCGTTCTCGTCGAAACGAATGTAAGTGCCGTCCTCACGGCGAAGGCCGCTTGCGGTGCGAACTACTACCGCTTTAACAACTTCGCCCTTTTTAACAACGCCGCCGGGAGTTGCTTTCTTAACCGAAGCAACAATGACGTCGCCAATATTGGCATACCTCCTGCCGGTACCGCCGAGTACTCGGATACACATAATCTCCTTTGCACCGGTGTTATCGGCAACCTTGAGGTAACTCTGTTGCTGTATCACAGTGTTTTCCTCCTTACGTTTACCAAATTATTTGGCTTTCTCAATAATTTCGACTACGCGCCATCTCTTATCCTTTGAGAGAGGACGGGTTTCCATAACAAGTACGCGGTCACCGATGCCACATTCATTGTTCTCATCGTGTGCCTTGAGCTTGTAGGTACGGTTAACGATCTTCTTATAAAGAGGATGTCTGACCTTATCCTTAACGGAAACAACTACGGTCTTATCCATCTTATCGCTGGTTACAAGACCTACTCTGGTCTTTCTGAGGTTTCTTTCACTCATTGTATTGAACCTCCCTTTCCTTACGAGTTAGAACCGTGAAGTTCGATATCTCTCTGTATTGTCTTAATACGAGCGATATCCTTCTTAACGGCGCTGATTCGCATCGGGTTATCGAGCTGGTTTACGGTCTGCTGGAAGCGCAGTTTGAACAGTTCATCCTTCAACTCAAGCAGCTTAGCATCCAACTCAGAAGCGGAAAGTTTTCTGATTTCACTGGCTTTCATTATTGCTCCCCACCCGTATCTTCTTTTCTTACAAATCTGCACTTGATGGGGAGCCTGTTTGGAGCACGGCGCATAGCTTCCTGACCAAGGCTCTCATCAACACCGGCGATTTCAAACATAACTCTGCCGGGCTTTACTACTGCTACCCAATACTCGGGAGAACCTTTACCGGAACCCATTCGGGTTTCAGCGGGCTTCTCGGTGATGGGCTTATCAGGGAAAATCTTGATCCAAACCTGGCCGCCACGCTTGATATATCTTGTCATAGCAACACGGGCTGCTTCGATCTGGTTTGAAGTAATCCATGCAGGCTCAGTAGCCACGAGACCGTAATCACCGTAGGTGACGGTATTGCCCTTATGGGCCTTACCCTTAAGTCTGCCTCTCTGAACTCTGCGGTACTTAACTCTCTTAGGTATAAGCATTAGCGGTCTCCCCCTTCCCTGCGAGGTCTGTTGTTGTTACCGCGGTTGCCGTTGCGGTTGTCGCGATTGCCGTTGTTGCGATCACGGTTGAATCTGCGTCCGTCACGGTTGTTTCTGCGCTCAGTGTTTCTGCTTTCGTGGAGAACTTCGCCTCTGTAAAGCCAAACCTTAACGCCGATGCGGCCGTAAGTTGTTTTTGCCTCTGCGAAGCCATAGTCGATGTCAGCTCTGATAGTCTGAAGCGGAACTGTGCCTTCGTGGCTGGTTTCTGTACGAGCGATTTCAGCACCGCCGATACGGCCGGAAAGCTGAATCTTGATGCCCTTTGCGCCGAGCTGCATTGTACGGCCGAGAGCCTGCTTAACAGCGCGACGGTAAGAAATTCTTCTTTCAAGCTGGGAAGCGATGTTCTCAGCTACGAGCTGTGCGTTGAGATCGGGAGTCTTAATTTCAACGATGTTGATTGAAACTTCCTTGCCGCCGAGCTTGTCGGTGCAAACTTTCTTAAGCTTTTCGATCTCTTCGCCGTTTCTGCCGATGATCATACCGGGCTTAGCGCAGTGGATTGTGATGTAAACGCGCTTTGCGTCGCGCTCAATCTCAACCTTAGGTACGCCTGCACGGTTAAGAAGCTGGAGAAGATACTCACGGAGGTTGTAGTCCTCAACGAGGATATCACCGAACTTGTTGGGATTTGCATACCAACGTGATTCCCAGTTCTTAACAACACCGATTCTTAAACCGGTAGGATTAATTTTCTGTCCCATTGTTTAACCTCCTCCTCTCTTATTCTGCTTCCTTGAGCACAAGGGTGATGTGGGATGTCTTCTTGTTTATACGAGCTGCCCTGCCCTGAGCTCTGGGTCTGATACGCTTGAGGGTGGGTCCCTGGCTTACGGAGCACTCTGCAACATAGAGACGTGAGGGTTCCATGTTGAAGTTGTTCTCAGCGTTTGCCATAGCGGATTTCAAAAGTTTCATTAAGGGTTCGCACGCGGCCTTGGGCGTGTACTTGAGAATTGCCAAAGCCTTGTCTGCGGGCTGATTGCGGATGATATCCAGAACAATCTGCACTTTGCGGGGAGCAATGCGTACGTAAGTTGCCTTAGCGGTTGCAACTGCAACTTCGTTCTTAACTGCTTCTGACATTGTTAATACACTCCTTTCGCCGATTATTTAGAATTGGATGTCTTCGAGCCGGCGTGGCCTCTGAAGGTTCTTGTGGGTGCAAACTCACCGAGTTTGTGACCAACCATATCCTCTGTAACATAGACGGGAACATGCTTGCGTCCGTCATGAACTGCAAATGTGTGACCGACAAAAGCAGGGAAGATTGTGGAGGCACGGCTCCAGGTCTTGAGAACTTTCTTCTCGCCGGTTTTGTTCATTGCTTCAACTCTTTCGAGCAGCTTAGGCTGCACAAAGAATCCTTTTTTAACGCTTCTGCCCATTATCTTCGCTCCTTTCTCGATTACTTGTCGTTACGGCGTTTAACAATAAGCTTGTCGGATGCCTTCTTGGTCTTTCTGGTCTTGTAACCGAGAGCAGGCTTGCCCCAAGGTGTAACAGGACCGGGTCTACCGATGGGTGATCTGCCTTCACCACCGCCGTGGGGGTGATCGCAGGGGTTCATTACGGAACCGCGAACTGTGGGTCTCCAGCCCATGTTGCGCTTACGGCCAGCCTTACCGATCTTTACGTTTTCATGATCGAGGTTGCCTACAACACCAACTGTAGCCATGCAGCCTGCGGGAACGTTGCGAAGCTCGCCTGAGGGCAGACGAAGGAGTGCGTAAATGCCTTCCTTAGCCATAAGCTGTGCGCTGTTACCAGCTGCTCTTGCAAGCTGACCGCCTCTGCCGGGGTAAAGCTCAACGTTGTGAACAACCGTACCAACGGGGATGTTGGTAAGAGGAAGTGCGTTGCCGGGCTTGATATCGGCTGTGGTGCTGGCGATAACGGTATCGCCAACCTTAAGTCCGTCAGGATAAAGAATGTAGCTCTTCTCGCCGTCTGTGTACTCGATAAGAGCGATGAATGCTGAACGGTTGGGATCGTATTCGATGGTCTTAACTTCTGCGGGAACATCGAACTTGGAGCGCTTGAAGTCGATTACACGATACTTTCTGCGCATTCCGCCGCCGCGATGGCGAACGGTGATTCTTCCGTAGCTGTTGCGGCCGGAGTTCTTCTTAAGAGAAGTAAGAAGGCTCTTTTCGGGAGCAACCTTTGAGAGTACGGAATAATCAGTTACCGACATGTTTCTTCTTGCGTTACCGGTCGGATTATAAAATCTGATTGACATTTGTTTCACTCTCCTAATAGCGGCTTTGCGGAGTATGTCATTCTCCATACCTTACCGCCGGAATCATAGTTTAATTATTAAAGGAGGCCGTCAAAGAACTCGATGGTCTTTGAATCCTCAGTGAGGGTTACGATTGCTTTCTTCCAGGAAGCGGTGTAGCCCTGATGAAGGCCGTATCTGCGGAACTTGCCCTTGCAGTTGATTGTGTTGACCTTCTTAACCTTAACGCCGAAAAGTGTTTCAACAGCGTTTGCGATTTCGATCTTGTTTGCATCCTTAGCAACTTCGAAGGTGTACTTCTTGTCTGCGATGCCGTCCATACTCGCCTCTGTGATTATGGGGCGAAGAACGATGTCCTGTGCTAATTTACTCATGCGTAAACCTCCTCAATCTTGCTGATGGCATCCTTGAGGACTACGACTGTGTCGCAGTTGAGGATATCATAAACATTAAGAGTCTGAACAAGAGTTGTCTTAACGCCGGCGATGTTGCGAGCGCTTCTGTAGATTACGTCATTCTTCTCAGGAAGAACGAAGAGAACCTTCTTACCTGCGTTGAGAGCACCGATAACCTTAACGATTTCCTTAGTCTTGATAGCGTCAAGCTTAAGGGAATCAAGAACGATGAGCTCATTGTCTGCAACCTTGGATGAGAAAGCAGACTTCATAGCAAGTCTTCTGACTTTCTTGTTGATGGACTTCTGATAATCACGGGGCTTGGGACCGTGAGCGATACCGCCGTGATACCACTGGGGAGCTCTGGTTGAGCCCTGTCTTGCGCGGCCTGTGCCCTTCTGGCGCCAAGGCTTCTTGCCGCCGCCGCTGACTTCCGAGCGTGTAAGGGTAGACTGTGTGCCCTGACGCTGGTTTGCCAGATAGCTGACTACGCAAAGATGCATAGCGGAAATGCTGGGTTCGATTCCGAAAATGCTTTCTGCAAGCTCGATCTTCTCAAGCTCTTTACCTGTCATGTCGAATACTGATACGTTAGGCATTATTCTCTACTCCTCTCTTACGCTTTTTTAACTGAATCACGGATAAGAACAATTCCGCCCTTGGGGCCGGGAACGGCACCCTTGATAGCAAGGAGGTTGTTTTCCGCGTCTACCTTGACTACGTCAAGATTCTGAATGGTAACTCTCTCGTGACCGAGGTGACCTGCAAGCTTCTTTCCCTTGTAAACTCTGGAGGGATCGGAGCAGGCGCCGAGGGAACCTGCATGTCTTGCAACAGGACCTGTACCGTGAGATTCCTTAAGTCTGGCAAATCCCCATCTCTTGATAGAGCCCGCTGTGCCCTTACCTTTGCTGGTGCCGACTACGTCAACCTTTTCGCCTGCTGCGAAAATGTCAGCCTTGATGGTGTCGCCAAGATTGAGACTTGACATATCGTCAAGCTTGAACTCTTTGAGAGTCTTTTTGGGAGCTGTGTCAGCCTTCTTGAAGTGACCCTTCATGGGCTTGTTGACACGCTGAACCTTTACATCACCGAAACCAAGCTGTACTGCTTCGTAACCGTCATTCTCGATTGTCTTCTTCATGACTACGTTGCAGGGGCCTGCTTCGATTACTGTTACGGGAACTACGTTTCCGTTTGCATCAAAAATCTGTGTCATACCGATTTTCTTGCCGATGATTGCTTTTTGCATTTTATGCTTTCCTCCTTTAGGTTATTGGTTGACCTTACTGTCAACATGACCTGCTAAACGTGAAATCAAAGCTTGATTTCGATTTCTACGCCTGCGGGAAGCTCAAGACCTGTCAGAGCTTCAACAGTCTTTGCTGAAGGTCTGATAATGTCGATAAGCCTTTTGTGTGTGCGCTGTTCGAACTGCTCACGGGAGTCCTTATACTTGTGGACTGCGCGAAGAACGGTAACGATCTCTTTCTCGGTGGGCAGCGGAACCGGTCCCGATACCTGAGCGTTTGTTCTCTTTGCGGTTTCTACGATAGTCTCTGCTGCTTTGTCAACGAGGCTGTGATCGTAGCCCTTGAGTCTGATTCTGATTTTTCCCTTTACTGCCATAACTGACGCCTCCTTAAGATTGGCGGGCCTTCCTTTGCAAAATTCGTAACACTAACCCGGGTGTTTCTTGCCTTCCGTTTTTAAAACCGGAAAAACAATATTTTCCGGGAGGAACGATTTTTGCACATGGGTATCCCTTTGCGCAAAGCTGCCCGGGAACGGCAACCCAGCAAAAGGACACAAATTCGCCCGGTTTTAAATCGGACATACTCCGCGAAAATTCCCTGCATCAAGTGCAGCCACCTCTCGCATCATCGCATATCATATACGCGTTACTTAATAAAAGGGCATATTTCCCCCTTTGGTCCGTACGCGTGCTTAAGTATAATATCACATATGTTTGTCAATTGCAATACCTTTTTGCAATTTTTTCAAAAAAATTTCAAACTTCTTTTTCCTTGCTAATACTTGAGCTGACGTTGCCTGATACCGCTCACCCGCAAGCCCGAAAAAAGCACATAAATAAAAGGTATATATAATATATAACTTTTTGTGGCATTTGTCAATTTTTTACGAGGGTGTTGCCAACCTCAAAGAGGTATGGTATAATATCTTCACTTAATTTGTAAAGGAGAATTATTTATGATTGGCATCGGCACTTGGGAATGCAAAGTTGACACTATGTTCTTCAAAGGCACTGCTCAGGTAAAAATCTTTGACAACAACGGCGAATACGGTTTTGACGTTATTATCCCCGATTTTGACGTGCCCGATATAACCGTTATCTCCGTTGAAGAGGACGGAAACGATATTGATGCTGTTGTTCAGACCAGCCTTCTCCCCGGTAAGGATATCAACCTCAGCGTTTCAATTGACGGCGACGATATCACTGGTTTCCTTAAAATCCCCTTCGTAGGCAAAGTAAAACTCAAGGACGGTCACAGGATAGCATAACATTATGGATAGAAAAAACAAAAGAAAATATATAGCACTGCTTTCGGTTGCCATAATCGGCATTATCGCTTGTATTACAATAATAACACTTAAATTTACAACCGATATTTTCGATAAAGGCGAAAAATCCGCGGAGCAGACTGTTTCTCAGCAGGATGCAAACGAAAAAACCGAAACCCCCACACTTGATACAGAGAATCTGATGATTCCTGATTTTTACACTTACGTATTTACCGCAAACGACAGAAGCTACGTTTACGCAGGCGATTTTTTATACAAAACCGCCACCACGCAGCTTGTTGCCGGCGATTCCGTAAAGCTTCCTTATTATGACAGAAATGAGCCCACCGCAAACTTTGGCGGCATCCCGATTCTTTTTGATTACAACCAGAGTATGAATCCGAAAAACGGATATACCGTACCCGACGAAATGATTGTAACCGCTGATACGGGACGTATCTCCACGTGGGAAAACGGAGTTCCCGTTTATCAGGAAAAGGCCTCCCCTCTCAAACCCAGAACAACCGTTTTCTGGAACTGTTATGACAGTCCGCTTGACAAGGAGGCTGCTGAAAAAGTAACGGTTACCGCCACTTATTACTGCGACGGCGCGGAAATGGCTTCGCAGAGTGTTGTTCTCAAGCAAAGCAAAAGCACCGGCGGTGTAAAGAGTGACAAAGCCTACTCTTATTCCATTGAACTTCAGAAATAACGCAAAGGGCGGAGTGAAATATCGCTCCGTTCCTTTTTATTTTTGCGGTTATGCTTGAAATTGTTCAGAAAATATAATATAATGTTATAGTTTGAAACAGTAATTTAGAAGAGGTGTTGCACGGTGAAAAGAATAGGATTCGACAATGATGCATATATCAGCAAGCAATCCGAGCAGATAAGCAAGCGCATCAAGGAATTCGGCGGTAAGCTTTACCTCGAATTCGGCGGCAAGCTTTTTGACGATTACCATGCCTCAAGAGTTCTTCCCGGCTTCGCTCCGGACAGTAAACTCCAGATGCTCAGAAGCATTGCTTCCGACGTTGAAATTGTAATAGTTATCAACGCAGGCGATATTGAAAGCAACAAAATCCGCCGCGACCTCGGCATCACCTATGACACAGACGTTCTTCGCCTTATTGACGCTTTCCGTGAAAACGGTCTTTACGTTGGCAGCGTTGTGCTTTCACAGTATTCGGGTCAGCCGTCGGCAACCGCGTTCCGCACAAAGCTCGAAAGACTCGGAGTAAAGGTATTCCTCAATTACGCAATAGAGGGTTATCCCTATAACGTTTCTCATATTGTCAGCGAAAACGGCTTCGGCAAAAACGAATTCATCGAAACTACAAGACCTCTTGTTGTTATCACAGCCCCCGGCCCCGGCAGCGGAAAGATGCGAACCTGCCTTCCTCAGCATTATCACGAAAATCTGAGGGGCAACAAGGCGGGTTATGCCAAATTTGAGACTTTTCCTATCTGGAATCTCCCCCTCAAGCACCCCGTAAACCTCGCCTATGAAGCAGCAACAGCAGACCTCAACGACGTTAATATGATTGACCCCTACCACCTTGAAGCTTACGGCGAAACTACCGTAAACTACAACCGTGACGTTGAAGTTTTCCCTGTACTTAACGCAATTTTTGAAAAAATCGAAGGCAAGAGCCCCTATAAATCCCCCACTGATATGGGCGTAAATATGGCAGGCTACTGCATCTGCGATGAAGAAGCGGTACGTCAGGCATCATACGACGAAATTATCCGCAGATATTTCGCCGCGCTCAACGACCTGAGAATGGGCACCGGCTCAAAGGAAGCCGCTTCCAAAATTGAAAACCTTATGAATCAGGCAGGCATCAGCGTTGACAACCGCAGGGTTATCAAAGCAGCCCTTGAAAAAAGTGCCGCAACAGGCGGCAAGCCCGCAGTTGCAATAGAGCTCAACGATTCAACCATAATAACCGGCAAAACATCCGATTTGCTCGGAGCGTCATCCGCCGCATTGCTCAACGCAATGAAAAAACTCAGCGGTCTGCCCGACGAGCTTCTTATGATTTCGCCCTCGATAATCGAGCCCATACAGAAGCTTAAAACGGATATCCTCAAAAACCGCAACCCCAGACTTCACACTGACGAAACACTTATAGCTCTTACAATGAGTGCAACCGCAAACCCCGATGCCGCTCTTGCGCTTGACAGTGTACCGCTCCTCAGAGGCGCTCAGGCTCACTCAACCGTAATCCTTTCGCAGACTGACCAGGAAATTTTCCGCAAGCTCGGTATCGACATTACCTGCGAGCCTGATTACGAAAACAAAAAACTCTACCACAAATAAAAAACACGGCTGTCACTTTTACGGTGACAGCCGTTTTGATTTTACCGAGCTTTATTTCTTTATTCTTTTTCCTCGGACTCTTTTTTTGTTGCAGAATCTCTGAAAACAACGTATTTCTGATAGAAGAATTCCGTAACAAGATTGATAACCATTGTGCCGCCGAGCACTATGTACTCAATCCAGCCAGATTCCCTGAACTGCTCGCTCCAGAAAGCGGCATTTGTAACAGCCTCGCCGCCGATTGTTGAGAGCGGAGTAAACACACAGTAAAACAGAGCTACTTTAAGCATTGCAATAGGCACGTTGCTTGCCGATTTGAACGTAAACTTACGGTTAAGGGTGAAATTCCAAAGTACAGAAAGTGTAAGTGCTATAAGATAGCTTGGCCAGTAAGACCACGACATAAGCTCGTTGAGAAGAGTGAACGACACGGTCTGGATTATGCCTGCAGAGCATGAAAACAACGCGAATTTTATTACCTGCACGGCATTTTGTTTTTTGCTGAGTTTAGGCGATTTTTCCTGCATTTTTTCCGTCTCCGTTTCTTTTGTTTTTGAATATCAGCAGCTTGCTGAAAGCATAATTGATTATAACTACAGCCACAGAAATAAGGATTTTTGAAATGAACTCGTGGAAGTCGAAAACGCTTACTAAAACAAACATTCCCGCAAGCTCCACACCGAGCGAAAGCATCCTTGCCCCTACGAATTCAACAAATTCCCTGGCGGCAACCTTCGGAGACCAGCTCTTTGATTCAAACACAAAAAGCTTGTTCGTAAAGAAAGCAAACAGCACACCGGCAATCCACGCAATCACCGTTGAATCAAGGTATTCGCTGCCTCTTTTGCTGAGTATCTGAGCTGCAGCCTGCCAACCCTGTTTTTCAAAAAAAGTTGAAAGTATACCCTGCCAGCCAACCGTTTCAAAAATATAGCTGCTCACAAGGAAGGCAACAAGATTTGCAACGGTTGTAAAAATGCCGAAGAACATATAGTTAATTATTTCTTTGGTCAGCAATCTGTCTGCAATTTTTCCGAGGAAAGAATCTTTTTTAATTATTCCGAATACAATTTTTCTAATAAAATCAGTCATTTTTTTCTGTGCGGATCAACCGCTTCCTTTATAAATATATCAGCTGAACCAGCTCTTGACTACCAGCGCAAACACCTGAAAAACGTTGCCGAAGGCTGCAAAGAACTTTTCAACGGGATTATCATAGACTTTATAAGGCTCGTCAATCTGCTTAACGAGTTCAGCATCACCCGTGCGTACGCTTCCTTCATAAACGTAAAGCTCGTTGTCGTAATTAAGAATATCATCCTCATAAAGGGTGAAAACTCTTACTCCGTAAGGGCCTGTTTCTGCAAACTCACAGCCGTATGTGAAACCGAGCTCAATACCATCGTAAATGCCTGTGTAGCCCTCTGTGTGCCAATGGCCGAAGTATGCGCCAACAACGTCGCCGCACTCCTTCCAAGCCTTGAATTGCTCCGTAACAGTGCCGGGTGCTACGCTGGATGCGTTGTAGCCGTTGGCAATTTCCTTGTTAAGACGGTAAAACTTTGTACCGTTATCGGTATTTATTCTTGCGCCCTCATCCCAGATATTGCACTCTTCAAAAAGATTACCTATATCATCGGTAGGGATATGCTGAAAAACAAATGAAGGCACGGGCTTGCCGCCGTTTTCGGCAGTAAGCTTTGCGCTCTCAGCCTTATACCAGGCAAGCTGCTCCTCATTTACAGAGCTCTTTGCGGTATCCATAAGCCAGATATTGAACGCAGACTTGCCGTCGGACGATTTAATCTCAAGATTATAATCTATTCTGCCCGTTGAATCGCCGCTTTCATCGGTAACAAGGCAGTTTTCATACTCTCTGTAAATGCGCATCCAATCCTCATTGGTTACGCCGCTTTTATAATCGTTATTACCCTGAGTAACAGCAAAGGGAATGCCCTCTTTTTCAGCCTTTTCAAACACCGCTGCGCACGCCGCTTCAACGTTTGAAAGAGTGGTTGCATAATCATCTGCCGACACACCCTCTCTGCCGCTTTCATCATCAATGAAAAGATCACCTATGCGGCTGTCCTCAACAATATCACCCGTGAAAACGATAAGGTCAGGGTCAGTCTTCTCAATAGAAAGCTCAATAAGATTGAGCATATCGTAAGCCGGATTATGGTCATCCTGAGGGTCGCTTATCTGCAAAACAGTAAAAGTACCGTCCTCGCCAAAGCCCAACTCTCCTGCCCGTACCGCCTCCGCGGGAATAAGCAGGGTTAAAAGCATTGCCGAAAGGATTAGAAAAGCAAGTATCTTTTTCATATTTTCTCCCTCCGTTGTAATAAAATGTATATACAAAGTATACTTCAATTCAATTTGCAAGTCAACATAAAAAGAATTACCAAGTTGTTAATAAATACTTGCATTTTTCTTAAGGTGTTGTTAAAATATATTATTAACGGATTAAATTATTTAATTTACGAAAGGCGCAGTAGTTCTGCAAGGATAGCACGTTATGCAATCAAAAGCTTCGCCGGCGGCTATGCCGAGAATCCATTCGCTTGATGAAATCAGGGGATTTGCCGTGCTCTGCATGGTTTTTTACCACGCTTTTTTCGTTATCGGCTCGTTTTTTGAGGTTAATGCAGCTCAGGCTCTGCTCAGCTTTTTTATGCCTGTTCAGCCTTTTTTTGCAGGAATTTTCATCTTTATTTCGGGCATTTCAAGCAGGCTTTCTTCAAACAATACGAAAAGAGGCTTAAGGCTTCTTATTGTTGCGGCGCTTATCACTCTCGCAACTGCCGTTATAGCCCCGAAGCTCGGGCTTGACGGTATGCAGATTTATTTCGGAATTCTGCATTTTTTAAGCATAGCTATGCTTATATTTTCGCTTATCCGTCCTGCGCTTGACAAATCAGCACCGCACTGGGGCATACTGATTTGCGCAATTCTTTACGCATTCACTTCAGGCATCGGAAAGGGTGAAATGAGCTTCGGCAAGCTTATAGCTCTCAACATTCCCGATATCCTTTATAATTACAACTTTTTGTTCCCCTTAGGAATTTATTCCGACACTTTCTATTCTGCGGATTATTTCCCGGTTTTTCCGCATATTTTCCTTTTCCTCGCAGGCACTTTTACCGGTATCTACGCCGTAAAAGGTTCTTTTCCGCGCACGCTTTATAAGCGCCGTGTGCCGTTATTTTCATTCTTCGGCAGGCACGCGCTTGTTATATATGTTATACATCAGCCGATTATTTTCGGCGTTATGTATTTAATTGAGTTTATTATTAATCATTGACAGGAGTTTTTAAAATGAGTGAAAATCACGGCTGCACAGGCAACTGCTCAAGCTGCTCTGCAAATTGTTCATCAAAGGAAGAAAAACAGGATTTGAGAATCCCTCAGGGTCCTTTCAGCGACGTTAAAAAGGTTATCGGCATCGTCAGCGGCAAAGGCGGAGTAGGCAAATCCCTCGTCACCTCAATGCTTGCAAGCTCTATGCAGGCAAACGGCTGCTCAACCGCAATTCTTGATGCGGATATCACGGGTCCGTCAATCCCCAAGGCTTTCGGTCTTACCAACAGAGCTGAAGCAGATGCATCGGGTCTTCTTCCCGAAATTACAAAAACAGGCATCAAGGTAATGTCCGTAAACCTTCTGCTTGAAAAAGAGGATTCCCCCGTTGTCTGGAAAGGTCCCGTTATCTCAGGCGTTATCCAGCAGTTCTGGAAGGATGTTGCATGGGGCGACGTTGACTATATGTTTGTCGATATGCCCCCCGGAACAGGCGACGTTTCGCTCACCGTATTCCAGAATCTTCCTGTTGACGGAATCGTTATAGTAACCACTCCGCAGGACCTTGTTACTATGATAGTTAAAAAAGCATACAATATGGCAAAGCTTATGAACATTCCCGTTCTCGGCATTGTTGAGAATATGAGCTACGC
>JAZNUP010000128.1:0-8517 GCA_045592385.1 Acutalibacteraceae bacterium | reverse complement strand
ATTCTTATGGATGTCTGCACGGCGATAGATGCAAACGGACTTGATGCGGCGGCAAAAATCAAAAAGAGCTGTCCGCATATCAAAATAATAATTGTCACAAGCCAGCCTGAATTCAGCTTTATTGAAAGAGCAAGAAAAGCGGGAGTTGAAAGCTTCTGGTATAAAAGTGCATCGGCAGAGGAAATCATTGAGGTTATGAACAGAACAATGGCGGGCGATTCCGTTTATCCCGACACAACGCCATCACTTCGACTCGGTGAAGCACTCAACGTTGATTTTACGGAAAAAGAGCTTCTTGTTCTTCGTGAGGTTGTTGACGGCGAAGCCGATGCGGATATAGCCGAAAAGCTTGGAATGTCGCTACGTACCGTGAAAGCACACATTCAGAATATGCGTGACAAAACGGGATTCCGTAATCGCACCGAACTTGCGGTAAGAGTGCGTGAAAGCGGACTTGTCATCAATGACCATAAAACGGAATAAATTATCAATTTGACGGCAGAGCAATCTGCCGTCTTTTTTTGAAAAAATTTTTAAAAAAAATTCCATTTTTGCACTAAAGTACAATGTGCAAACCGAAAAAAGGTGCTACAATCACAATGCAAGATTGTATACTGACAAAAGTATACCCATTATAAAACAATACGAAAGGAGAAAATTTCTGATGAAAATTTTCAAAAAATCATTGGCGATACTGCTCTGCCTGATTATGGCGGTCGGTATTATGCCTCTCTCTGCAGTCGCAAAAGATGATGATGTGGTTAAGGTAGACCATGTTACTGTTAAGACAAACAGTATCTTTAAAGTTGGTGAACCGTTACCTAAAGACTTCAAAGCAGATTATACTGACCATCTGTTCAAATTGGAGGATGTAGATTGGTCTTGTACCGAAGTCTACAATGAATGGGATTACAAATCACTCGGTGCCTTTTCCTACGCAGGCGACACATTTGAGAAGGGTCGCGGTTATGAGCTTGTATTGACTTTCTATTCCGATCAGAAGGAAGTCGATGTAAAAAAATTCACGCTGAAAACCGGTGACAATACATATACTTCATATGGAACAAGCAGCGGCGTTGCACTTCGCCAAAGCAATGTTTTGTATTATCATCAGCCTTATACATTGGCATATTTCTACATTCCTTTTACGGAGTTAGGTCATAAAGTTACAACTTATGACGAACTTCAGTCTGCGCTTCTCAAGAGCGAGGACTATGTAATCACTCTCGGAAAAGATATTACAAAAGAAATCGGTCTCGGAAAAACAGAAGAGAGCGAAGCGGCTCAGCTTACTGTCAACGGCAAAAAGTGGCTCAACCTCAATGGCAAAAAGCTCAAAGTGGTTGACCATTCCGATGTTACAGATGACAAGGATGAATCACTTCGGTCATACAGAACCCTTTTCACTGTTTCAGAGGGTGCAGAATTAACAGTTGACGACACCCGAGGCAAAGGTGAAATAAAATACGATGCTCACTTTATTTCGCCAAACTTTTTTGCTATAGTTTATGACGAAGCTTACTATTTCAGTGTTCCTGAAAGAAACATGTTTAATGTTCGCGGTAAGCTTACCGTAAACGGCGGTAAATTTGATGCCGGTGGTGCTAAAGAGCAATATCTTGCCGATGAAGCATGCAATGCTTATCAGATTGCAGCAGGCTATATCTGTAAAACCGAAGGCAGCGGTCAGGCAACATTTAACGGCGGCGATTTTATCGGTCATACATTTTCCGAAAAAATTGAACAATATTATCGTGTAGTAATGCCGGGCCCGCAATCAGATAAATTCATGGAATTTAACGGTGGACCGTATTATGTCCTCAGCGGTAACATTACAATAAACGGCGGCGATTTCATCAATGAGGGTGTCGGAGCTTTTGTTGACAAAGAAAATTCATCAAAGCTGAAGATTTTTAACGGAAGTTTCGATGTTAAAACACATTCTAAATTACGCGCTCCCATTACAGACTCAGTAGATAACTCCTGCATGGATTGGGAAGTGGCAGCATTCAACATTCCCGAAGGTTCATGGAACAGCGATACTTCTCTTTTCCTCAAGGACGGAAAGCTTTGCTTCAACCCTGCAAAGGATTTTCTTGATGACTATGCAGAGGATGCTCGCATTGATATTTTCAAAATCGATTTTTATCGTGCAAATCCCGGACTTTCAGGCAAAAACATAATAGCAGAGGTAAATTATGCTATAGGTACAGAAGAATTCACCGTTGTTGGTCAAACATCAACAACATACACTAACTTCCTCTATTCAGCAAAGTTACCTCCGCAGTACCTTCTCGACAAGGGTTATGTACTTAATATCAGAGGTACTTTGTTTGACCCGTCCGGCAAGCAGTTGCATATGGAACCAGAAGATGACAGCTATGTTACTTTGTATCCTGAGGACTATTGCACAACTCCCGGCACATATACATATAAGGTTACCTTTGTGCTTATGGATAAGGATGGTAAGCTTTGCGGTGTTAAACCCTACACAGTGCTTATCAATGCCGTTACGCCTTGCGAAACACACGATTACTATGAGATTTCAAATACTGCAACCTGCACATGGAGAGGCACAATAACCGAAATCTGTACCAAGTGCGGTAATGTCAATACAGACACCAGTGCTGCTCTCGGTCACACATATGAAGAATATTCAGATCCCTGGTCATCTGATAGTATGTACCATTGGAAGTATTGCTACAGATGTAATAAGACTGTCGACAAAGGAATCCACGGTTACAGAGCAGGTGAAAGCGTATGCGTGACCTGCGGTCTTGATAACAACTGCGACTACGGCAATGCAATGGATATGGAAGTAAACGAAACTCACCATTGGTGGCCTTGCGATACTCACGGACTCGACTATGCCTGCCCCAACGACCACAAGTTGGAATACGGTGCACATACTGTTTCTCCTGCTGACGGAATGGGCAGCACAACTGCAAACACAACATATAACTGTGCAATGGGTTACGTTTGCGAAGGATGCGGTCACTATTTTGGTGAAACGGGTAACCATACATGGGTGCTTGCGTCAAGAACCGAACCGACCTGCAAATCAGACGGTGTTGAATGGTACCGTTGCAGCAACAGCGGCAAAATTGACCCTCACGGAAACCGCGTTGCCTGCGTTAACAAAAAAGTAACCTTACCCGCTACCGGTGAACATAACTATGTGCTGAAAAGTGACACAGCAACCTGCCAGGCAGACGGCAAGGCAACCTATAAATGCTCAGGCTGCGGCGATACAAAGACGGTTGATTCAAAAAAGACAGGTCATATCTACGGCCTTGTTTCCGACACGGCAACCTGTACTTCGAGCGGCGAGGCAACATATAAGTGCAATACCTGCAGTGCAAGCTATAAGGAAGTTTCACCCGCAAAGGGTCATAACCACGTTGAAACCTCTTACGTAGCACCCACAACCGAAGCTGAAGGTAAAATCACCTATAAGTGCACTGACTGCGGCAACGTCAAAACGGAAACACTCGAAAAGCTTACCGTTATCAACGAGCCGAAAACAAAGAGTATCAACTGCAAAGACGGTGTTCTTATCCGTCCGAATTTTGCAAATATTCCCGAAGGTGCAACCGTTGAATGGACGGCAGATAACAGCTGCTTCAACTGGAGCGTTGATGCAGATGGTAATCTGAAAGCAATTTCAAATTCAAGCGGTGACACAACCTTCTCGGCTAAAGTTAAACTCGAAGACGGCACATATATGACCGATATGTACGGCAACGAGGTTGTTGACCAGACAACTGTCAAATCAAACGCAGGCTTCTTCCAGAAGATTATCGGCTTCTTCAAGGGTCTGTTCGGTCTTACAAAGATTCACGAATAATTCAATTAACCAAGGCGGCAGAGAAATCTGCCGTCTTTCTTATATAAAAATATAAAATATTTTAAAAAAGTTTCATTTCTGCACTAAAGTACAATGTGCAAACCGAGAAAAGGTGATATGATTATTATGTCAAGATATATCCTTGCAGATATACAAAACAAAAATTATTAAGGAGAGTTTTTTATGAAGAAAACACGCAAGATTATAGCGGCTGTTATGGCAATCGTTATGATTGTTGCCGCAATTCCGATGTCCGCTTTTGCGGCTGACTACACAATCGAACTCGGTGAAACAATAACCGTAAATGTCCCCGACGGTGGTTATGCAGAATGCAAATTCACACCCGATGAAGACGGCACATACGTTGTTTATTCCGATATGGGTGAGAGCGATCTTGACCCGTATGTTGACGTTTATGACAAAGACGGCAATCTTATTGTATGGAACGACGACAGCGATTATGTTGATACCGATGATTTTTATTGCATTTTTGACGCGGAAGCAGGTGCCGACTATTGGTTTGAATTTGATTTGGTCGATACCGGCAAAGCTGAAGAATATGCTGTCACTGTAGTTAAATTTGCTGAAATCACTCATCAGCCCACAGCCGATGATCCTTATGTTGAGGTCAGCGAAGGTGCAGACGCTGAATATCAGTGGTATAAGATTGTCGATTCATTTGAAGTAACAGATGAAAACGCAGAAGCACGTGAAGGTGATGCTGAAGGCAGTTTTGCAACCTATGATTCGGCAAACGGCTGGACAGGTGTTGTTATTGATGAATTCGAAAGCGATGATGAATACAATTTCTTTAAGGTTGAGCTTGAAGAAGGTCAGATTATCGAAATGACAGCTGACAGTTTTGCAGATTATTTCGGTATCTGGTGTGTTTGCGAAGAAAGCGATGGATGCTGGGAAGATGTTGATGCAAACGAAACCGTTGAATTCATTGCTGACCACACCTGTTTTTACAATACTTGGGGTGAATATGCAGAGATTCCCCACCTTAAAGCCGAAAAGCCCGAAATGAAAAAGGTTAATACAGACGCAGAGCTTAAGGCAGAAGGAGCAGGCACATATGTCTGCCTTGTTACCTTTGACGGTCAAAGAATTGAAGTTTCCGACAAGGTTGAAATTACAGAATGCAAGCATTCCTATACAGACGGCAACGATGCAACCTGCGACCTTTGCGAATATAACCGTGCAGAAAACTGCGGTTGCAACTGCCACAAGGGCGGTATCGCAGGCTTCTTCTTCAAGATTGTTCTCTTCTTCCAGAAACTTTTCGGTCAGAACAAAGTCTGCGCTTGCGGTATGAATCACTAATTGAACAAACAAATCTGACGGCAGAGCAATCTGCCGCCTTTCTTATATAAAAATATAAAATATTTTAAAAAAGTTTCATTTCTGCACTAAAGTACAATGTGCGATTTATTTTTATTTGTTAAAATTAGGATGAATAATAATCTAAAAGGGGGATTTTATGCCTAATCTTAAAAAACTTACTATTTTACATTCCAACGATTTGCACGGTGACTTCCTTGCCGAAGAAATTGATTCAAAGCTTGTCGGCGGCGTTTCAATGCTTTCGGGATATGTCAACAAGGTCAGAAATGAAGAAAAGAATGCAATCTACTGCATTGCAGGCGATATGTTCAGAGGCTCGGTTATTGATTCCGAATATCAGGGCGTTTCAACAATCGAGATTATGAATATGCTCTCTCCCGATGTTGTTACCGTCGGCAACCACGAAACAGATTACGGCGTTGCTCATCTTCTGTTTATTGAAAAATGTGCAAAGTTTCCGATCATCAACGCCAACTTACATATCAAAACCAACGGTGCAAGGCTCTTCAAGCCTCACCATATAATTGAAATTGACGGAATGAAAGTTCTGTTTATCGGTATTCTGACCGAAGACGTTCTTTCGCAGACAAAGAATGACGGTCTTATCGGAACTTTCGTTGATATTGAGGAAGCAGCACAGGCAGTCGGAAGAATCTGTAATACATATAATGCGATTGATATTGATTTCACCGTTCTTCTCACTCATATCGGATTTGAAGAAGATAAAAAACTCGCTGAACAGCTTGACCCTGCATGGGGTGTTGATATTATCGTAGGCGGTCACTCGCATACGTTTATCGAAGAACCTGCGGTTGTTAACGATATTGTTATCGTTCAGGCAGGTACGGGTACGGACCAGATAGGAAGATTCGATATTATGGTTGATACCGATAACAACTGCATTGACAGCTACACGTGGAAGAGTCTTCCCATCAATGCCGACAACTGCCCGAGAGATGAGAAACTCGAAGAAATAATAAAGTACTACAAAAAGAAGACAGATATGAAATACGGTCGCATGGTAACGAGATTCAAAAGGCAGCTTACTCATCCGTCAAGATACCGTGAAACAGAGCTCGGCGGTCTGTTTGCGGATATTATGCGTGACAGTCTCGGCCTTGACCTTATGCTTCTCGGTTCGGGAAGTGTCCGTTCAACGGAGCTCGGTCCGATTGTTCTTTATCAGGACCTTGCAGAATGCTTCCCTTATGATGACCCTGCGTATATGCTCCGCGTTACGGGCGAACAGCTCAAACGGATGATAAAGTTTATGCTTCGTGATGAGGTGTGGGGCGGCTCGCATTGCGAATTCTATCAGTTTTCAAAGGGAACAAGAGTTGTCTATGACCGCAACACTCACGAATTCAAAAAGTTTGTGCTCAACGGTGAGCCGCTTGATGATGAGAAGATTTATAAAATCGGTCTTCAGCATTTCCATTTCAAGAATCTTGAAAACTTTTTCTCTGTTCCCTATGACGAGGTTGCAAAAAACGGCAAGCCCAGAATGGTTTCAACCTCGTGCAGAGAGATTCTTGATGAGTATCTTTCTGTTCACAATGCTCTTGACCGTGAAATCAGCGGCAGACTTATAGTTGAATGATTATGAAGAAGAACAGACCAAAGGGCAACGGATTTATTTCGGCGTTGCTGATAAACCTCGTGTTCGACCTTGAATGGACAATTCCTGCGTGGATATTGCTTGCGGTTCATTTCATTTTCAAAATATCAATATGGTGGTTTGTCGGTGCTCTTGCCGTATGGGTTATCGGCGTTGCAATCAAAACAGCCGTGTTTTCGTGGCTTATTCACGTTGGAAACATTCCCGACCCGCCCAAAGAAAACAAAAATCCCTATTCATCAAAAGGATATAAACCGAATAAATAAGGAGGTAATGCCAATGAAAAAGATAACAGCTGTTTTGCTTGCGTTGATTATGCTGCTCTCATTTGCAGCCTGCGGCGACAAGGGTGACGGCGAAACAACAACCGAAGCTCCGTCGGTTCAGCAGACCGAAGAAGCAAACACAAAGGGTAACGGTTCTGCAAACGACAAAGGCGACAATAAAGAGGATGACAGCGGTGATTTGCTGATGACTCTTTATATGGACTGCGATTCTGATGATTACCAGAGTTTGACGGGTAAAATCGAAAGCATAAACACAGGCATTGACCCTCAGACTTCAGCAGGCTGTTTCAGATTTATTTCACCCAAAAACGGTGTGGCTGTCAGACTTGAAGCGATAATGTGGTCGCCGATTGTTGATGATTTTGAGGTAACTGATACCGTATTCGAAATCTCAACAGAAAAAGACAAAATTTATGAATTTGACTGCTATGTAACCGAAACAATTCCCGATTACAGACTCGTTGCCGAGTACGGAGATATGAAAGCCAAGTATTATCTGGCTATGGACGGCTATGAGGTTGTCACAAAGTTGCTTATGGTTGATGAGGGTAACACACCCGAAGAAATAACCGAAGACTCAGCTTTCTATAATCTCTGCGTTGCCCGTGCGGCATCGAAGGTTTATTATGACGGCTTTGCTGAAAACGATGACCCCGCCGTTGTATGGGATACCGTTGCTTATGCCGTAACGCTCAACCACGCAAAAATGGTAGGCGAAACATATTATGATGTTATCTCCGTGACAACATGGGAACTTGAATCGTATATGGATTCCATGTACCCCGAGTTAAAAGGAAATTATCCCGGAATTCCTGAAGAATGTAATGTTGAAGCCAGTATGAAGCAGTATTCGGATTATGATGTCACACCTTATCTGTTCGAAAGATTCAGCACCAACGAATTCTACGGTGTTGAAGATAACGGCGACGGAACGTTTTTCGTTAAAATCAGAATTGACGATTACAGATTTGAAGGCTATGAAGAATTCGGTCTTGCGGTAATCGTCAAACCCGATGCAAACAGTCCTTTCGGCTACGTAATCACAGATGTTGTTGATTGCGATTTGCCCAGAGGATGAGAATAAATTTATAAATGAATTTCTGAAAGGAGAAATTTAATATGGGACTTATTAAAGCAGGCATAGGCGCACTCGGTGGAGTACTGGCAGACCAGTGGAAGGAATTTTTCTACTGCGAATCGCTCGAAAACGACGTGCTGATGGTCAAAGGCTCAAAGAGAGTCGGCGGCAGAAGCTCCAACACCAAGGGCAGCGACAATGTAATCTCAAACGGCTCAGGTATTGCGGTTGCAGACGGTCAGTGCATGATTATCGTTGAGCAGGGCAAGATTGTTGAGGTTTGTGCAGAGCCCGGTGAATTCACCTATGATTCATCAACAGAGCCTTCAATCTTCTCAGG
>JAZNUP010000127.1:0-49300 GCA_045592385.1 Acutalibacteraceae bacterium | reverse complement strand
AACCACCGCCATATTTCGCATATGTTTGCTCTTTATCCGGGCGACCAGATAAATGAAACAAATCCCGAAATCTATGAAGCCGCCAAAAAGACGATAGCCCGTCGTCTTTCCCGCGGAGGAGGCTCCACGGGATGGTCGCGTGCGTGGACCGTTAACTTTTATGCCCGACTTAAAGACGGAGAAAAAGCCTGGGAGAATTTGCAGCAGTTGATAAAACAGTTTACCGCAAATAACCTTTTCGATATACATCCGCCTTTCCAGATTGACGGAAACTTCGGAGGTGTGGCAGGAATAAATGAAATGCTGATTCAGAGTCATTTGGGTGAGCCTGACAAGCGTATTATTGAAATCCTTCCTGCACTGCCTGATGCGTGGGAAAGCGGCTCCGTATCCGGACTTAAAGCACGCGGTAATTTTACCGTTGACATTGTATGGGATAAAGGCAAAGCGGCAAAAATGGCTGTAACCTCCGCACACGATAACGTGCTGCGGGTAAAGCTTAACAACAAAACGGGTGATATTTGTACCGAAAAGGCATATACGGTTGAGAATGGCGTGCTTGTGATGAGTGTTGCCGCAAACGAAACTGTTGAGATAGCCTTTTTATAAACAGCCTTGCGCATAAACAAATTCAAAAACAAAGCGTTGCATTGTGGTGCATTTGACCACTCTGCAACGCTTTTAATTTAACTGTGAAGAATTTGCTTTTAAAACGAAAGAACTTCCCTGTTTTGCTCTTTGTTCCAGATTATTTCAACCTCAACGGGGATGTTTGAGCTGATTGTTACGCGCGGCTTTTCTTCCTCTGAGTTGCGCGCCTCGCAAATCAGGGAAAGCTCGCCGTCTGTGCCGAACGGATATTTTTCAACTCCGTGCTTTTCAAGCAGGTTGATGTGCCACGTGATTTTGTTTTTTGAAGCATCGGGCTTGATGCCGAAAACGTATTCAAACAGAATCGAAATCAGGGATTTCGGTATCCTCGGCAACAGCGTTGATGAAAGAATTTTCTTCCATAAGTTCTTTATCGTCATACGTGATTTCGTTATTCTGCTTAAAAGGAATCATAAAAACACTCCCTGTAAATTATTGTGATAAAACGGGTGATGCGCCACCTGAAATCAAGGATAATTATATCACCCGGACAGTAAAAAGCAATATCATAATGTTAAATGCTTTGCAGGATTTTTTACGGAAGATTATTTTTTAAACAGAGTTTTTGGAACAAACAAGGTCTGCGAATGCAGGATTAAGATATAATTAAGATTTTATTAATACGTTTATAAAGAATTGGAAAGCCATTTGGTTGACAAAACACTGCTTTGTGATATAATACATTAGCTTTAACAATTCAGCAACAAAATTTTTACATTTTAGAATTATTTTGTGGAATTATGAGAGGAAAAATATGAAAAGGTTTGTTTCGGTATTACTTGTTGCAGTGATTTTTTTATCGTTGGCAATGCCTGCTTTTTCGTGGGTTGATGCCAACGAAACAAGAAGTCAGATTCCCGTTATCCGCATTTCAGGCGACGGTGAACCCCTCTACGATACTCAGGGCAACAAAATCTTCCATTACCGTGATATCGGCAAGCTTGTATCGGGCGAGAGTGAAGTCAACACTGAGATGTACAAATCAATGGCAGAAACGCTTTTGCCCGCAATACTCAAGGGTCTTGCAATAAACGATTGGGATGATCTTTATGCAGGCCTTGAAACTGAAATCGGTAAAATCTTCGCCGACGCTCTTCTTAATGAAAACGGTGAGGTGACCAACGGCTCGGGTCTGGGGCAGCACCGTATAGACGAGATGGAGCATAAGAGACATAACAGCCAGATGGGCAGCAAAGGATATTTTGCATATGACGATTACTGGTTCCGTTATGACTGGCGTCTTGACCCCTGGGAAACTGCGGATGATTTCAACGCATATATCAAGGATATAAAGGCATCTACCGGTTGCAACAAAGTAGGAATTGCAGCAACCTGCCTTGGCACAAACGTTGTTATGTCTTACGTTGCAAAGTACGGCGTTGAAGATATTCAGGGCATCGCAATGGACGGCAGCGTTGTAGGCGGTGCTGAAATCCTCAGCGAAACCGTAAGGGCAAAATTCGATATTGCCCCTGCTGCTCTTATGAGAATTCTTCGTGACGTAGAAGGTCTCGGAATGTTCAATATGGATGATTTCCTGACCGAAACAATCGAAATGCTCGTTCAGACGGGAGTGCTTGAAGGTGTTATCAGCACAACGGAAAAAATCTTCTATGACAGACTTATTGAAGGTGCAACCTCTGCGGTAGCGCTCTCAACCTTCTACACCTGGCCCAATTACTGGGGATGCGTTGCAGCCGAAGATTATGAAGAGGCAAAGCGATGCGTTTTCGGTGAAGAGGGCAGTGAAAAGAGAGTGAAATACGCCGGCCTTATCGCAAAGCTTGATAATTATGACAGAGAGGTCCGCCAGCGAATCCCTGAGCTTATTCAGGAAATCATGGACGACGGTGCGAATTTCGGCGTTATTTCAAAATACGGCTTCCAGATGATTCCTGTTTGCGAAAATTCAGACAGAATTTCTGACCAGTTTGCTTCCGTCAAGTATTCATCATTCGGTGCAACAACCACCACCGTTTACGAAACCTTCTCCGATGAGTATATTGAACAGAGAAAGGCTGAAGGTAAGGAAAAATACATTTCACCTGACAGACATATTGATGCTTCCACCTGCCTTGTGCCTGACAGTACGTGGTTTATCAAGGGCTCAAGCCACTCGGACTGGACCTGCTATGAGCTGAAAATTATGTATGACGTTGCAACTGCGGACAGACAGCTTACCGTAGATGACTTCCCCTATACTCAGTTTATGGTTTACACTGATGCCACGGATACGCTTGTGCCGATGACCGCGGAAAACTGCAATACCGAATACTGGGATGCAGACCCTGAAATCTACAAGCCTTCAACGTTTGCGGAAAAGATATCCGTCGCAGGGCGTGCATTGACTCAATGGTTTAAAATTTTTATAAGGTTTATCTCAGAAAAAATACGCAGCTGATACGAAAGTATCAACTGCGTTTTTTGTTTTATACGTTATCGGGAATTGGGAATGGTGCGTTTTCGGGGCGGACAAAGGTTATAACGGTATTATTAAAGCCGAGAGGGCGGCTGTATTCAATGCTTTTTGCCGTCTCCTTGATTTTCTGCAGGTGCTCTCTGCTGAAGGAATCATCTTCAACCGGAACGTGTGTTGGATTGAAGGGCTTGCCGTTATCGCGGAACTGAATCACAACCTGAGTGGGGGTGATGCAGGCGAGGATATCAATTTTTCCTTTGGTGTTGCTGCTGTGGGCATAGTGAGCCGTGCAGCGCACCATTTCCTCCACTGCCGCCGCAAGATGCGCGGGCATACAGGTGTTTATCTGCTTTTCTCTGCCGATTTCAAGGATTCTGTTGGCAAGTCCCGCCGCTTGAGCTTCCTCGGCAGTGACGGTTATATCGTAGCGTACGCATTTTTCGTTCTGCTTTTTTATCAGCAGAAATCCGGGAATATTTTCCTTTTTGCCTAGCCTGCGGCACACAATAAGGGTAATAAGAAGGGTACTTGCGGCTGAGCAGGCAAAGCTGAGCCACAGCAGGTCGGGCGAAATACGGACAAGGATGAGCGCATAAAGCACCACAAAAACAAATCCGTTTAGAATTACCATAGATACCGCAAGCTTTCTTCTGCCCGTGGTGTTGTAAAAGCTTTGCAGCAGCTGGAGTGCCGCATCAAAGGGGAGCAGGAGCGAAAACAGCCTGAGCGCAGAGCTCGCGCAAGCGAGAGCCTGAGCGTCGTGTATTCCGAAGGCTTTTCCTATCACCTGAGGGAAGCTCAGGAAGAAGATAAGCAGTACCGAGCAGGAGATAACAAGCACTTTGCGCGCGCTTTTTATTGCCTGACGTATGCCGTAATAATCCTGCTCGCCATAGAGAATTCCCACAATCGGCACGAGAGTATCAGCCGTGCCGCCCGTGAAAATGTTAAAGAGCATAAGAACGTTGGTGCAGATAGTCATGGTGGACATACCTGCCGAGCCGAGATAGCTGACGATAAGTGAATTTATTATCAGCGAACGCAGAATGTTGCAAATCTGAATCCACGCTTTGGGCAGACCGCTTTTGAGCAGGATGAACAGGATTTTTACGCTTCCCTTGCCGGGGACGGTGAAATGAAAGCTGCGTTTTTTTGAAAGCAGATACGGAATAATTGCCGCCGCACTGACTATATAACCGAGTGAGGTGGAAAATCCTGCGCACCAGATTCCCTTATCCGTAAAGCGGATGAGAACGTAGTCAAAAATCAGGTTGACTGCGTTTGCTATAATCACAATTGTTGCCGAGGCGCGGGGCTGACCGTCCATTCTTATAAACAGAGAAGTACCCGAGGTGAACATAAGCGCGGGTGCTGTGATAAGCAACGGGCGCAGATATTGCTCCGTCATAGATGCAAGCTGAGCATCTCCGCCTGCCAGCATAACGGACAGAGGCTTAAGCGACAGATGCATAACCAGCCAGAAAATCAGCATCACTGCCACACCGCCGCCGATGGTGAAGGTGAAGATTAAATCCGCCTGCCTGTTGTCACGCTTGCCGCGGGCTACGGAGGCGCTTGTGAGGCCTCCGATGCCGAAGAGCATATAAAGCAGATTGATGCAGAAAATCACGGGCCCTGCCAGACCGATTGCAGCCAATGCCATGTCGCCCAGCATACTTCCCACAATCATACCGTCTACCACGGATGCCATGGAAACCGCAAGCGAGGTAAGCATTGTGGGCAGCAGATGCTCCGAAAATTTTTCTTTTATGATTTTTCCTGTTCTCTCAAACATAGTTTAATTTCCCTTTCTCTGACCGGGGGTATCGTCGAAAAATCCAAGGTCGTTCATTCCTCTGAAGAATCTGTCAAGATAATCAGCCGAGGTGATGGGCCACTTGAAGTTGAGGCGCAGCAGCACCTGAGACGTGTAGCTGTTTAAGGATTTTATGGGCACAACACGTTTGCCGTGCTCCTGATAAGCAATCAGGGAGTTGAGGTGGCGTGCTTTTTCGGGGTTGCGCATTGCCTCGCTCAGATGCGTTTCGTATTCGCAAAGCTCGCAGGGCTTGATGCTTATGCCAAGGCGGTTGAGCACCTCCACCGCATCGCCGAGGAATACGTCGTGGTCGTTATAGGGGTGGAACACGCGGCACTTTACGGGAGTTTTTGCAAGAAGCAAAACGGCAAGAGCGGTATAGCCTATGGGTGCGAATTCCGCCTTGGAGCCCATTGCCTCGTAGGGGATAGCGCCCACGCAGTGATAAGCCTTAAGACGGCTGAGGAAATTGTTGCTTCGGAAATTTATCTGGAATTCGCCGTCAATATCACGCGCCATAAGATTACCCACGCGCATAATTTTTACGTCCGCACCGTCAAGAGCCGCTTCAAGCACGGCACGCTCAGCGAGGAATTTACTGTGAACGTATTTGTTGGAAAGGTCCTGACCGAACCAGAACATAGTTTCGGTAAGCTTTGTGTCCTCGCAGGGTGAGCCGTTTACGCTCATGCCCGCTATGCTTGCGGTGGAAATCTGAACGAAGCGGCACTTCTTGCGCCTGATAAAATCCAACGCAAGCTTTACTCCGCCGTAGTTTACGTCTTCAATATCCGTTCCTGCGGAGAAGTGCTTTACGTTTGCCGCGCAGTTTATATAGGTATCTATGGGCAGACTTTCAAGCTGTTCATAGAGCTTCGGGTCTGTGATGCTGCCGTCGATTACTACAATGCGGTTTCCGAGCAGGTCGTCAAGTGCTTCGTGGAAAGGTTTGCCGTCGATTTTGAAATGCTCGCCGCTGAAGTAATAGTTGAGCATATTGCAAAGGTGATTCTGCGCTGAAATGGTCTTTCTGCCGCGAACCACGCAGAACGCAGTTCCCTTTTCAAGCTGAAGGAATGCACGCAGTACGTGGATGCCGAGGAAGCCTGTGGCGCCGGAAATGCAGATGTTTACGAGCTCGCGCAGTTCGCCGTCCCTGAGCGCATCAAGGGTGTTTTCCTTAAGAAGAGCGTGGATGGCTTCGTAGTTGTAATCGGCAAGCTCATCCTCCTTAGGGGCAGGCGCGGTATCACGCGCGACAGCCGCAAGCTCACGGGGGGTGGGGTTTGCGAATACGTCGCCGTAGCTTACTGCAAGTCCCTTTGCCGTGGCATCAATGGTGACCTGGGTTACAAGCAGTGAGGTGCCGCCCATATCAAAGAAATTATCCGTTGCGCCTACCTTTTCAAGATGCAGAATTTTTGCAAAGATATCGCAGTAAATCTGCTCCGTTTCGTTTTGTGCGGCTTCATACTCCTGACGTTTCATAAGCTGAGCGTCGGGCAGGGATTTTCTGTCAATCTTGCCGTTGGGAGTCATCGGCATTTCGTCAAGCTGCAGATAAGCGGTGGGCACCATATATTTTGTAAGCGTTTTGAGAAGAATTTCACGCAATTCCTCGGCAGGCAGAGCGCAGGAGGCGGTGTAGTAGGCGCAAAGATGCTCCTGACCGTGAAGCTTTCTCACCAGAACGGCGCAGCTTTTTACCGCTTCAACGGCACTTATACTGTTTTCAATTTCGCCAAGCTCAATGCGCAATCCGCGCAGCTTTATCTGGCCGTCGTTTCTGCCAAGGTGAACGATTTCACCGTTATTTGTCCAGCGGGCAACGTCGCCCGATTTGTACCAGCGCAAGCCGTTTCGCTCCACAAAGCGTTCAGCGGTCATTTCGGGGTTGCCGAAATAGCCCTTTGCCACACCGTTGCCGCCAATCCACAGCTCACCCGTGAAGCCTACGGGCAGGGGATTGCCGTCAATATCCATAACCTCTTCCGCAACGCCTCTGAGCGGTGCGCCGATAGTGATATTTTCACTGTCAAGAATTTTACCGTTGGAGGATACTGTGATTTCCGTAGGTCCGTAGGTGTTGATAAGGGTTGCATCGGTGATTTCGCGCAGCTTGCGGTACAGTGCAGGGGGATAGGATTCGCCGCCTGCCATAATGACCTTGCAACGGGAAAGAGCCTTTTTCATTGCAGGCAATTCCATATATTGAAGCACACGCGAGGGGGTTGCGTTGAATGCGTTTGCGCCCGTTTTTTCAAACAAAAGGGCAAGCTTGTCGGGATTTTTGGCCTCTTCGTCATCCGCAAGAACAAGGGTAAGCCCGTTCATAAGCGTTGTGAATGCTTCTTTGAGGAACATATCAAAGCTTACCGTGGTAACGGATGCCATAATGCAGTTGTTTTCAACCAGCGCACGCACGTGGCGGTTTTCACCGTCGTTGAGCACGTAGTTTATAATACCGCCGTGGGTGAGCATAACACCCTTGGGCTTACCCGTGGAGCCCGAGGTGTAGATGATGTAGCACAGCTTGTCGGAGCTTACGGGCAGGGAGGGGTTGGCGGTGTTGCTGTTATTGAGCAGAGTATTGATATCAAGACTGTTTTCAAGCTCGCCTTTGCCGTTTGTGAGGATATACCTTGCGCCGCTGTCCTCAAGAACGTGCTCCACACGCTCACGGGGATATTCGGGGTCAACGGGGATATAGGTGCAGCCTGCCTTGATGATGCCGAGCATAGAAATAAGAATCCTGCTGTCTCGCGGCAGCATAAACGCAATGCGGTCATCGCTTTCAACACCCATAGCCAGCAGACTGTTTGCCAGCGCATTTGCACGCGCGTTGAGCTCAGCAAAACTTAAGACGGCATCTGCGGCAATAAGGGCG
The DNA here is from genome assembly GCA_045592385.1 of Acutalibacteraceae bacterium. Taxonomy (GTDB): domain Bacteria; phylum Bacillota; class Clostridia; order Oscillospirales; family Acutalibacteraceae; genus CAG-177. Next base: position 41,524 of record JAZNUP010000127.1, on the reverse strand, counting down.
GTTTTTTCAGGTGTATTCAAAGCCTGCGCCTCAAAGAGCTGATGAAGTCCGCCCTCGGGCACGGCATTTATTCTGCGGTTGAAAGAGTCTGTTATCTTGCGCTGTGCATCCGTGCAGATGCAAAGATTTCCTACGGGTGTCTGCACGTTACGCACAAGAAGCCCTGCCACGTTTGCAACACACTCGGCAAAGGTGCGCATTGTATCCTGAGTGAAGCAGGAATCGTCGTATTCCGCTTCAACTGTAAAGCATCCGCTGTTCTCCTGAATATTTATGCAAACGAGGAATTTTGCACGGTTGAGCCCGAGAGGGGAGAGCGTTACGGGATCTGAGCCGAGGGCGTAATCGGAAACAACGCCGCCCTGATATGCATAGAGCATCTGTGAGCTGTATGAGTAATCGGAGGATGCCTGAAGATACGGATACACCTGATTATCAAGAACTCCGTTCATTTCCTGCTGAACTGCCGCAAGGTAATCGCCTGCGGTTACGGCAGGGTCAATATGTAAAGCGAAGGGCAGAGTTTTTACAAGCATACCGATATTGCGCTGAACGTGGGCACCGTCGCGGCCGTTGGTGATAGCGGCAATGCGCACGTCACGGGTGGAGGCAAATCTGCCCGATACAAGGCAGGTTGCCGCAAGGAACAGATTGGAGGCGGTTATGCCGAGCCCCTTTATCACCTGTTCTACGCTGCTTTTAGGAATTTCTGCGTGTACGGTGCGCGGTAATCCCGTGCCGTTTGCATTGCTGTCGGTGGGGAATACGGTTGCTCCCTCCGCATCCCAAAGGCGCTGATGGAAAAAGGCTTTTGCCCTGCCGAAAGCATCGCCTTGCATAAGCTCCTGCTCGGAAAGGGAGAGGTCAAAGCTTGAGAAAGCTTCCTCTTTAAGCTCTTCGCCTTTGTAAGCGGCGGTAAGATCCTGCAGGAAGATATCCATTGAGCCGCCGTCGAAAATAATGTGGTGAAAATCGCAGAGTATCTTTACTGCATCGGGCAGCACGCAGATATCTATGCGGAAAAGCGGACCTTCAAAGAATGAGAACGGGCGCACGAAATTTTCCTTGCGCGCGCAGTACTCTTCCTCGTTGCAGGAAACAAGCCCGATTTCAAAATCACTGTCATCCTTTCGCAGCTCAACGGGTTCGTTCTCACGCATAGCGAAATGGGTTTTTACGTAGGGATGAGCGTTAATTACCTTGCGTACGCATTCGCGCAGCTTTTCGGCATCCGCCCTGCCGCAGGAAATCTCAAACGGAATATTGTAAACAAGCGTGCCGGGGCCCTTGATGCAGGCAAAATAGAGACCGAGCTGATTTTTTGTAAGGGGATAAAAATCCTGTTTTTCATAGGCTTTGAGCTCATAACTGCCGCTTGTTTCAAGCAATACGGCGATTTTTTCAATTGTCTTTTCGCGCATCAGCTCAGCGGTGCGAAGATTCTTGCCCGTGCTTTCGGTAATCAGAGCTGCCGCCTTTATTGCGGACAGAGAGTTGAGGCCTGCATACATAAGGTCGGTCGTTATGCCGAAATCCTCGTGGCCGAGCACCTGAGCAACTGCGCGAAAGATAGTCTTCTGCGTTTCGGTTTCGGGAGCAACAAGCTCTTGTGCGGCAATCTGAATGCGGGGAAGCTCACGGCGGTTTACTTTGCCGTTCTGATTGAGAGGAATGCGGTCAATCTGCATAGTTGCAGAGGGAACCATATAAGCAGGCAGAGCCTCTTCAATAAAAGCGTTCAAAGCTTTGATATCTACGGGTGAGTCGGACACCACGTAGGCAACCACACGCTTGCCGCCGCCTGCATCCTCCTGAGCTATAACCGCCGCATCCTTTATGCCGTCAAAGGCACGTATACGTCCTTCAATTTCTGTAAGCTCTATGCGGAAGCCGCGGATTTTTACCTGGAAGTCACGGCGGCCTACAAAATCGAGTGCACCGTTGGGCAGGAAACGTACAACGTCGCCGCTCTTATACATACGTGCATAGAGCGGGTCATCCGTGAAGGGGTTTAAGATGAATTTTTCTTCGGTAAGGTCGGGGCGGTTGAGATAACCGTCTGCAACCTGCGGACCTGAAATATAAAGCTCTCCCGCAACGCCTACGGGCGCAAGCCTGCCGCGGCTGTCAGCCACAAACAGAGCCGTGTTGTAAGAAGGGAAGCCGATGGGGATACGGTCATAAAGCTTATCCACCTGATACGAAGTGCACGCTACGGTGCATTCCGTAGGTCCGTAAAGATTGGTGAGGCTGAATTCGGGCGGAGCAAGGGGAACAAGAGCCTCGCCGCCGACTGACAAAGAACGCAGGGTTGAAACGTTCATGCTTTCGGCAAACTGTCTGCCGAGCTGAGTTGTCATAAACTGCACGGTGACGCCGTTTTCTTCAAAATAATCGCGCATTGCAGGCAAATCAAGGCGCATTTCTTCAGGCAGTACGTGCAGGCACGCACCGCGAAGCAGGGTGGGATACATATCCATCATATTGGCATCGAAGCCGAAGCTTGCATATGCGCAAACAACGTCTGTTTCACTCAGGGCGCAGATATCGGCATAGAAATAGCAGTAGCTTGTAAGGTTTGCGTTGGTGAGCATAACACCCTTGGGTTTGCCCGTTGTGCCTGAGGTGTAGAGCAGAATAAAGAGGTCTTCGGGATTTGAAACGTCCTCAAGGGGAGCGGCTTCGGGCAGATTATCAAGAACCGAGCTGTATAAAACCGTTCCCTTGAAGTCGGGTACACGGTTTTCGAGTTCCTTATCGCAAATTAGAATCTTCACTCCCGCATCCTCAAGCATATACTGCAGGCGGTCTGAGGGATAGCCGGGGTCCATAGGAAGATAAGCGGCGCCTGTTTTAAGTACGGCAAGGGTGCCTATGGGCATCATAAGGCTGCGGTTTACCATAATGCCAACCACTTCGCCTCTGCCTGCACCGTGGTTTCTGAGGAGCGCTGCAAGGCGGTCGGTGACAGAGTCAAGCTCTTTATAGCTGAGGCATTTACCCTTGAACTGCACTGCACGGTTATCGGGAGTTTTTGCCGCCTGCTCGCGGAAAAGGGAGATAACCGTTCTGCCTGACCAGCCCTGAACTCTCTTTCCCGTAAAATCGTTTATCATCTGACTGAGCTGAGCCTCAGGCAGCTCGGCAAGGTCAACAAGAAGCTCGTCGCCCGTGCTGTCACAGCAGCGTTCAAGGGTAGTGACGAACTGCTCAAGGAAATTGGCGGCAACAACGTCGTCGTAAAGCTCCCTTGAATAATAAAGCTCTATTTCCGCTTCTCCGCCCTCGTGGGTTACTTCAAGCACCATATCCATTTGCAGGGTCTGACCTTTTATGGGAACGTGGCGCACTGAGGCATCGGGCAAAACGGGGAGATATTCCTCGTGAAGGTAATTTAAAATAACGTCAAATACGGGTGAACGCGAGGCAGTTCTGTCAGGCGCGAGCATAGGAACAAGACGTTCAAACGGGAATGCCTGGCAGGATTTTACGGTGCGCACGGTCTGTGCTGTCTCAAGCACGTAATCCTTGAGCATCATATCGCCTGAAGGCTTGATGCGTAAGGGCAGGGTGTTTACAAACATACCCACCAGTTGGGCCTGTTCGGGCATAGTGCGTCCGCTCATCGGGGTGCCGATTACAACGTCCTCACTGCCGCAGTATTTGCCCAGAGTGATTCCGAGCACACTGAGGATAAGACCGAATTGCGTTACTCCGAAACGTCTGGCGGTTTCCTTGATGCGGGTTTGCGGCAGAGCGCGTGAAATAACAACGTTTGCTTCGGGGAGCACGTCAGGGCGCTTGGGGTGGGTCGGCATTTCGTTTTCGGGTACACCGTCTGCAAACATTTCCCTGAGGGTTGACTCCATAGTGCCGAGGTCTGCGTTGTTTTCCTGCCATACGGCAAAATCAGGATAATCGAATTCAACGGGAGCGAGCTCTTCGCCGCGGTAGATGCAGAACAGCTCGTGCGCAAGAATCTGCCAGGATGCGGCATCAATAATGATATGATGAATGCAGAAATGCAGGGTGTGCAGATTTTCTGCGTGGCGGAATACCGTACAACGCAGAAGCGGAGCTTCGCTGAGGTTGAACGGGCGGTTTTCCTCTTCAATTATGCTCTGAACGTCTTTTCTGGCACAGCTTCTGCGGATAAGGGGAATATGGAGGTTATGAATAATGCGGCGCACGTATTCTCCGTTTTCCATAGGATATACGGAGCGCAGTGCCGCGTGACGGTCAGCAAGTGCGTTAATGGCGTTTTCCATTTTGTCGGCATCAAAGCTGCCTTCAATCTCAAATGCTATGAAGTTTACGTTATATGCCGCAGAGTCGGGATTCATAGCCTGCTCTATCGCCATCTGGCGCTCGGCAAAAGTTACGGGCCATACCTCGCGGGGGGCTGCCTTTGACAGCACGGCTGGGGAAGGATTTTTTGAATTCATACAGCCTGCTCCTCTCTGTGTAATTTATTACGCAAGCGTTCCCATATTAAGATGCTCAGCCAGCAAAGCACTCCTGTAACGGGCGCGGCAATCACGCACACAACGGGCGAGGCCGGCTTGTAGCATAAAAAGGAATTGATAAAACAGAAGAAAAAGGGATGGATTGCATAATAAGGCGTAGTTTTTTTGTTAAAATGGATGAGAAGATTGTGCAAGGGCTTAACGGAGCTTATGACGTTGCGAAGAGTATACAGCAGCGCCGCCGCAAGCAGAATACAACTGCAGTTGGCAAGGGACTTCAGAGTGCTCGGATACAGATATCCGGTCCTTGAAAAAGCGTAGAGTGCATCGAGTGAGTCATTTGCCGAAAGAGCGTATTTAAAATAACAAATCACAATAAGTGACGCAGGAATGGATGCTAACCCGTACAGACGGGTTTTATCTTGCGTGCAGCGCAGAATTTTTCCGAAGCCTACGCCGAACAGCACGTACGGAATGTGGGTCAGGCAGCAAAGCGACACTGCAGAGCGTCCGCCTGCAAAGGTGGTCAGCACGTAATCAAGAACAGCGTTGCCCGTAGTTTTGTCCTTCATAAACAAAAAGGGATTTACAAACATAAATGCAAGCGCCAGCGCAAAGTAGAGCCAGGTGGGAGTTTTTGCAAGGCGCAAAAGCACAATCACCAGGTAGCATACGCCTGCTATGAAAAAGATGTTGATATACTGCAGCATCATCACGGCGAAATCCTTTGTGGTGTCCCACGCGGTTTCTTTGCCGAGGAGCATCAGAAGCAGCTGTGCAAGCACCATGGGCAGAATGAAAGCCAGTACGTTCCATATGAATTCCTGAAAAATCAGTTTAATGCCGTCTTTGGCAAGCTGCTTTTCGGTGCGTTTTGAATACGTACTGCCAAGCCCCATAACGAAAAGAAAGATTGCCGAGCCGGTCATGGTTGCGGTGATGTAGGTTATCTGGTATGCGGCAGGGGTAGGAGCGGCATCGCCGCCCAGCACCTGAAAGGCATGGATAATCAGGATAATGGGTATAAACAATCCCTTAAGGTAGTCGAATTCCACCTGCCTGCCGGTGTTTACGTGAGATTTTTTCGGAGCGAACGTTTTTCTTTGCTGCGCCTCTGCTTCCAGTTGCCGGCCGAGGTTTATCTGAGTTTCATTGGGCACAAAAATCCTCCTTTTGTGTGAAAGATACGGGGAAACGGCAGGGTATAATAATTTATAACAGAATATATACTTCTATATTTTAAATTATAACATCAGCAGCTTTGTTGTCAAGAAAAAGCGAACACCGCAGCAGATACTTTTTGTACCGACTGCGGTGTTTTTATTATTCTGATTGAGTTGAATTGTAATGAATTATAACGCTTGTGAAATCGTTGCTTTCGTGAACGGATATTTTATCCCATTCTTCACGGGAGCCGACGTAGTGTATATCCTTTAAATTATCGTCAAACGCCTTCTCGCCTATTGTTTTCACACCTTTGCCGATTGTTACGTCCGTAAGAACATTACAACCTCTGAATGCGTTGTTACCAATACTTGTTACACTGTCGGGGATTACCGCATCCTTGAGACAGAAGCACAGATTAAACGCATTATCACCAATGGTTTTTACGTTTTTGCCGAAGGTTACGCTTTCGAGATTATAGCAGGAGTCAAATGCACAGCTGCCGATACTCGTTACGCTGTCGCCCATAGTTACGCTTAAAAGGCATTCACAGGATTCAAAAGCTTTTTTGCCGATTGTTTTTACAGCGTTGCCGATTGTTACGTCTGTAAGAACGTCGCAATATCTGAAGGCACCGTCACCGATGCTTGTTACAGTATCGGGTATTGTCAGCTTTTCAAGGCTTGAACAGTCGGAAAAAGCGCGCTCGCCGATTGTTTTTACTCCGTTGCCAAACGAGATGCTTGTGAGAACATTATTGGAGTTGAATGTATATGCTTTTATATCGGTTACACCGTCGGGTATTTCAATGTGTGTTAAACCGCTGTCTGAAAAAGCCTCTTCGCCTATACTTGTAACACTGTCGGGGATTGTTACGCTTTCAAGGAAGTTGGCAGAGGCAAACGCACGGTCATTTATTGAGGTTACCCCGTCGGGTATGGAGTAGCTTTCTATACTGCTGCTACAGGGAAACTGGATCAATTCGGTTTTGTCTTTGTTGAACAGAATTCCGTTTTCGTCGCTGGAAAAATACGGATTATTTTCTTCAACGTATATTTCCCTGAATTCATTACAATCAAGAGCGCTTGAAGCAATGTTTTTTACGTTGCTGCGAAGCATTATTTTTTCAAGGTATGAGCAATCAGAAAACGCAGCTTCGCTTATGGAAATAACGCTTTCCGGAATGACGTAGAAAGCGATGTCTCTGCCGCCCGGATACTGTAACAGTTCCGTTTTATCTTTATTGAACAGAACTCCGTTTTCATCATTGCTGAAATTAGGATTGTTTTCATCAACACGAAAGTTTATTAATTCCGTGCCGCCGAAAGCACCGGTTTCAAGAATGGTTACACTTTGAGGTACGGAGATGCTTTTTATATTGTAGCACCCCGAAAAAGCATAGCTGCCGATTTTAGTTACACTGTCGGGAATAGAGATGCTCATAAGAGCGTTGCAACCGTTAAAAGCTTCATTGCCAATGCTTGTTACACTATCGGGTATTGCAATATTTACAAGACCCCATACAGAATAAAAAGCATTGCTGCCGATGTGCGTTATACCGTCGCCGAGTACGATTTCATCTATTTCAGTATGGTAAGAATACCACGGCGCACAGTTTTCTGTTTCTTTAACAAGAGTGTTGAGCCTGAGTATATCGTCGTAAGTTTGGTCATTATAGTGATCGTAAGGACCCTGATAATCATACATCGCGCCCTTGCCTTTTATTTCAAGAACGTTGGTTTCTGAATCAAACGCCCATTTAAGATTATCACCGCATTTGCCGGAGGTGGGTTTCTTTTCTGAATAACTATGCGACGTTTTGGCTTCGGGATTTTTAAATCCGTCAGTCAGCACGGCGGCAACAGCAACGGCAATAACCGCAACAAGGAATACGGGAACAGCTATTTTAAAGAATTTTTTCATTTTAAACATCCTTTCAAATCAGCAAAAAGCAACATATCGGATTCAACCACATTATATTTACACTTTATGAACAAATTTACTGATATTTTGTTAACATTTGGCTGTCTTGACGTGTTGTACCACGGCAACAGCCCGATTAAATTAATTGTTTTTCATATTGATTACTTAATGAAAAAGTGCTAAAATCTATACGCAATATTTTTTTTAGCGGAGGCTTGAACTATGGATAAAAAATTGAAAATAGGCGTTTTCGGCGCAAGAAGAGGCTGCGGAATTTCACAGGGCCTTACTCTTACCGAAAAGGCATACATAAGCGCGGTTTGCGATTACGATGAAAGCACCTACGAGGGAATTTCAAAGTACTGCTGCGAGGAAACAAAGTTCTTTACCGATTTTGATGAATTCATTGAAAGCGGTATGGATGCGGTTGTTCTTACAAACTTCTTCCATCAGCACGCAAGATATGCGGTAAGAGCTCTTGAAAAGGGAATTCACGTTCTCAGCGAAACAATGCCCGCAGTTACCATGGCGGAGTGCGTTGAAATCTGCCGTGCATCCGAAAAGAGCGGCGCAATCTATATGCTTGCGGAGAATTACGCTTACTTTGCAGTTATCAGCAAGCTTACAGAGCTCTATCAGGGCGGCTCCCTCGGCGAAGCACTCTACTGCGAGGGTGAGTACGTTCACCCCATGAGCCATGAGGAGTACGTTCACTATACCCCCACTACCACCCATTGGCGTGCTCTCATGCCCTCAGGCTTCTATCTCAGCCACTCATTTGCTCCTCTTATGAGAGTTACAAACGATATCCCCGTTTCCGTTAACGCAAGAAGCATCTACACTGACGGTATGCGTCAGGAGCGCGAAGGCGAGCCCATAAAAGACGTTGCATCAATTATGCTTTGCACAATGAGCAGGGGTGCTGTTGCAAGAATTACCGGCTGGGCAAAGTTCGGCGGCCACGGCAACTGGTACCGCTTCGCCTGCGCAAAGGGCAGCGCTGAAACCGTAAGAGGCGACGAAGGCAAAATCCGTATAGTTTACAACGATTGGGAAATCCCCGAGGGTGTTGAAAAGGAAAAGGTTTCCACCGTAGGCTATCCCTTCGACAAGGATAAGGCAAGGCAGTGCGGCCACTCCGGCGGTGACTATTACGTAGCCCACGAATTCCTCAGCTGCATCCTTGAGGGCAGACAGCCTTATTTCAACGCATACCGTTCCTGCGCGATGTCCGCAGTTGCAATCCTCGGCTGGAGAAGCAGCCTTCACAACGGCGCAGAGTACAAGATTCCCGATTTTTCAAACGAAGAAGAGAGAAAGCTCTATGAAAACGATAATCTTTCACCCTTCCCCGATGAAAACGGCGTTGCAAACTATCCCTGCACCAAGTACGATGCAGATAAGTTCGATATCTGATTTTTTCTTAAATATTCTGTAACGCAGGAGGGAGCTCGTGGAATACAAGGATTTTTTGAAAAGTGCCGCAAATGTTGTGCCGAGTAAGCGTCAGCTTGCGTGGTATGATATGCAGTTTTATGCCTTTGTGCATTTTACCGTAAATGCCTATACTGACCTTGAATGGGGTCTTGGCAATGAGGATGAAAAAATCTTCAATCCCGTTGAGCTTGACTGTGACCAGTGGGTTGAAGCGGTCAAATCGGCAGGGATGAAAGGAATTGTCCTTACTGCAAAGCATCACGACGGATTCTGCCTCTGGCAGACCGAAACAACGGGTCACAGCGTTAAAAACAGCCTTTGGCAAAACGGCAAGGGCGACGTTGTGAGGGAATGTGCGCAGGCGTGCAAGCGCGGCGGCATTAAGTTCGGCTTTTATCTTTCTCCGTGGGACAGAAACAGCCCCCTCTACGGCACCGATGAATACAACGATTTGTACTGCGCTCAGCTTACGGAGCTGCTGACGAATTACGGTGATATCTTTATGGTGTGGTTTGACGGCGCGTGCGGTGAAGGACCCAACGGCCGCAAGCAAAACTATGATTTCCCCCGTTATATCAACCTTATCCGCACTCTTCAGCCCGAAGCCTTTATTTTCAGCGATTTCGGGCCCGACGTGCGCTGGTGCGGTAATGAATCAGGCTCCTGCCGCCGTGCGGAATGGGCGGTGGTGCCGCACGACCTTTGCTTCCGTGCCGAAAAGCAGACGGGTGCAGGTCCCGTAAAGGGCGATTTGTCGTATCTTTATAATACCGATGAATGTATCGGCGATTTGCACGTTATTGAGCAGGCAAGCGGACTTTCTTTCTGCGGAGCGGAGATTGATATGTCCATAAGACCGGGCTGGTTTTACCACGCAAACGAAAAGCCGCATTCGCTCGAAAGGCTGATGCAGACGTATCTTAACTCCTGCGGCAATAACACTTCCTTTAACCTCAATATTCCGCCAATGCCGAATGGAAAATTCCACCCCGATGACGTTGCGCGCCTCAAGGAATTTGGTGAAGCGCTGCGCAACAGCTTTGGTGAGGATAAAAAGGTGCCCTTCGAGCAAACTGAAATCCCCGTTTCTTCCGATACTCAGCGCAGAATCCGCCTCAAGCTGCCCGAAAAGGTGAAAATTGCTTACGTTGAACTGCGTGAGAATATAGCGAGGGGTCAGCGCGTGGAGATGTTCCGCATTATTGCGGCATCGGAGCAGGAGAAACCGTTTGACAGATTTTCAGGTGAAACGCTTTACGACGGTTATACGGTTGGCAACCGCAAAATCTGTCCCGTAAGCGCTGAAACCGACGTGCTCGAAATTCAGATTCTTTCTGCGAGAGACACGGTTGATTTAAAAGAGATTACAGTTTATAAGGTTTAGCAAAAAAACAGAGCCTGTGCGGATAAATTCTGCACAGGCTTTTACGTTATACGACAAAATATCTGAAAAAACAGCAATAGAAAACAACCTTAAACCCGCTTGTGACGGATACAAGGCTGTTTTCTATTATTTTCATCGACGATATGAGCAATTTAAGGTGCGGATTTAAGCTCCGACGGGCTGCGGCTGAGAGAATCAGCCTTTCTTTTGAGCGAGGAGCTCTTCCGTTACGGTCTGCATAAGGTTGTTGTTTGCAGCCTCAAGGTCCTCACAGGGGTCAACCGGTTCCATAAACTGAATCTTTACGCTTCTCTCAAAAGGCTTGTATTTGCCCGTGATTGCGAAAGGTACGATTTTTGCCTGAGCCTCCTGCGACATTTTTACTGCGCCGAATTTAAAAGGCATTATGATATCCTTGGTACGGTTGATTGTTCCCTCAGGGAAAATGCCTATAACTTTTTCGTCATTAAGAACGTTTATTGCATTTTCAAGGGCGGCTTTGTCCTTTGTTCTGCGGTTTACGGGGATAATGCCCAGCGAGCCGAAAATATATTTTTTTGCGCCCTTCATAAGTTCATCCTTGGCAAGGTAATGAACGCATCTTTTGGTAGCGCAGGCAACAAGTATACAGTCAAGAATATTTGTATGATTACCTGCAAGAATTATTCTTCCGTCCTCAGGTATGTAACGCTTGCCTACTATTACGGGCTTGTAAATCGCCTTGAAAACGGCGGTAAGGGGCGGGCATACGATTTTATATAAAAGCGGTTCTTTCATAATATCCTCCGACGTTGTAAAAAAATAAAAATTTCAGGAAATGAATCTCCTATTATATAAACAATTTACAACGGCGGATTGTGAACGGAAAATAATGAACAAATTGTAAACTTTCAGCCACGGGATTTAAATTCACAAAAAGAATATTAGTGTACATATGATACACCTGAAAAAGAAAAAAATCAAGAGCGTTTCAGCAAGTTTTACACAAACCACAGAATTTGATGTGCCTGTTTGTGCAACTTTGCTGAAACGCTCGACCTTTTATGATTTATTCAATTATAATTCGATTTCAAGGCACTTGCCGAGCTTTTCGCAGCTTACGCTGTCAGGCTGGTGACCTGAAACGAAGAGGGTGATTTTTCCGTCGGGCTCAATTCTTTCGCCCTCGGTATTGACTGCCTTAACCCAGTAGCGGTCAATGTCAATAACAACGTTTTTCTTTTCGCCTGCCGCAAGCTTAACGGATTTGATGCCGCAAAGCTGGAAGTGGGGAGTGGTTGTTCTGCTGTCGGTAAAGCGTGCGTAAACCTGAGCCTTTTCAATGGCATCCATTGAGCCTGAGTTTGTGATATCAACACTTACCTTGAGGCTGTTTTCAGTCTTTTCAACTACAGCAGCGTTTTCATAGCTGAACTGAGTATAGGAAAGACCGAAGCCGAAGGGATAGAGAGCATCGCCCTCAATGTATCTGTAGGTTTTACCCTGCATGGAGTAATCCTCAAAATCGGGGAGAGCGTGCTCACCGTTGTAAATTGTGACGGGGAGTCTGCCGCAGGGGGATACCTTACCGCTGAGAATATTGGCAACGGCAAGGCCGCCGAGTGCGCCGGGATACCAGGCGTGGATTATGGCCTTTGCGTGGTTTCTGACCTTTTCGCCAACGTCAACGGAGCTGCCGCACATAATTACAACGATAACGTTGTCGCATACGTCGCAGACTGCGTTTGCCAGCTTTATCTGAGTTGCGGGCAGGTAGATTGAGCGCTTGTCGCCGCAGGCAGTGTAATCATCGTCAAAGCCTGTGTCCTCGCCCTCAACGGAGCAGTCAAGTCCGAGCACGAGCACGGCAATATCCGCCTCGGAAGCGGCGGCAATACCGTCACTTATAAGGTTGGCAAATCCGCCCCAGTCGTTGGTGTTTTCAACGCAGTAGTTGCAGCCCTTTTCAACTGTGATATGAGCGTTTTCAAAGGTGCGGCGGATACCGTCGGCAACGGTTATGTACTCGGAAGCGTAGCCGTTGTAGTTGCCCTCAAGTGCGGTAACGGAAAGAGCGTTGGGTCCGATAACGGCAATCTTTTTGTCGGTGTTCTTATCGAGAGGAAGGAATGATTTCTTATTTTCAAGAAGAACGGGGCACTGCTGAGCAATCTCAAGGTTGAGCGCGCGGTGCTCCTTGCTGTCAAGCTTGTCAAATCCGATATCGCTGAAAGGACGCACCTCTTCAAATTCGCCGAGAAGGAAGCGGATTGTGAAGATTCTTTCAGCTGCCGCGGTAATGTCCTCATCAGTTATAAGGTCCTGCTCGTAGGCTTCAACAAGTGCGGAATAGGTCTGACCGCAGTTGAGGTCGCAGGAGCTCTTAAGAGCAACGGCAGCAGCCTCTTCGGGAGTTTCCCTGTACTTGTGACCCTGATAAATATCGGCAATTGCGCCGCAGTCGGAAACAACGTAGCCGTCAAACTCCCACTGCTTGCGGAGAATTTCGCCAAGGAGATATGAATGAGCGCAGCAGGGCTTACCGTTTGTGCGGTTGTAAGCGCCCATAACGCCCGTAACACCTGCTTTTACGGTGTGCTCAAAGGCAGGGAGATAGGTTTCAAAAAGATCTTTCTTGGTTGAAAAAGCGTCAAAGGAATGCCTTGATTTTTCGGGACCCGAATGCACGGCAAAGTGCTTTGAGCAGGCGGAAGCCTTGAGAAATTCACCGTCGCCCTGAATACCCTTGATGAATGCCTTGCCTAGAGTTGCGGTGAGGTAGGGGTCCTCGCCGAAGGTTTCCTGACCTCTGCCCCAGCGGGGGTCACGGAAAATATTGATATTGGGTGCCCAGAAGGTGAGACCCTTGAAAATATCGTAATCGTTGAATTTAACGTGCTTGTTGTATTTTGCTCTGCCTTCGGTTGAAATGGCATCGGCAACGGTGTTGATGATTTCGGGGTCAAAAGCCGCCGCCATTGCGATAGCGTGAGGGAAAACTGTGGCAGTGCCTGCCCTTGCAACACCGTGGGAGCCTTCATTCCACCAGTTGTATTCTTTTACGCCCAGTCGTTCGATAGCGGGGGCATTATAAAGAAGCTGGGACATTTTTTCTTCTGCCGTCATCTGGGCAACAAGCTTTGCCGCTCTTTCTTTTGCGAGTGATTTATTCAAAACGTTTCCTCCAAAAATAAATTAATATTTATCTGCATCCTCAACGTTGAGCACGAAAACTGCGGCACCGCCGACGGATACGGTCTTTTCAACACCGCCTGCGGTCATACCGCTGCCCAGTGAATCAGATGTGAGCACGGTTTTATTGCGTGTTTTTGAATGTTCCTTGATGATTTCTTTTGCAACCGCAACTCTGTCGTCATCGGTGGCGATGAGCAGGGTGGTATTGCCTATCATAAGGAATCCGCCTGTGGTGGAAAGCTTTGTAACCGCAAAGCCCTCACGGGTGAGAGTGGCGGAAACAACAGCGCTGTCATCATTATTGATAATAGCAACGATAAGTTTCATATAAACAAATCCTTTCTGCAATATTATAAATCGGGGAGCAGGAGCTTGATGCTTCGTTTATCAAGCTTGTATACGTCGGGAATTTCGTAACGGTTATCGTTAGCATCCTTTATTATAACACGTCTGTCGTGGAAAATTTTCATGGACTGCAGGTGGTTGATAATTTCAAAGGTGTATTCGCCTCTGTCTGTTTCAACCGTCCACATCCAGATTTTATGCTTTTCGCTTCTTGCAACAAGGCGTGTAATCTGCGGGATTCTGTAATATTCATAAAGAGCGCTCAGCAGAGCTTTTTTTGATTCGGGGTCAAGCTCGTCGATATCACGGATGATGAACTGCTCTTCTCCCTCACTGTTAAGGAAGCTTATGTATTTTGTAAGTCCGCTTACGGGGAAAAGCCTGCGCGGCTCAAGGTCGGTGAGCTTTTCGCCGGAGTATAACTCGGCATCCATAAAGATTTTATCTTTTACGGTGAGCCTGATTGCGGCGCAGTCAATATAATTTCTTGCCATTGTTTTACCTCCTTAGACCAGTGCATCCGTGCGGTCACGGTCAGCCATAGACTGGATGTTGATGAGGTTGTAATACTTGCCCTTGAGAGCCATAAGCTCCTCGTGAGAGCCGAATTCTATGATGCTGCCTGCATCCACAACAACGATTTTATTAGCCTTGCGCAGGGTGGAGAGGCGGTGGGCAATCATAAGGGTTGTTCTGCCCCTTATGATATTGTTGATAGCATCCTGAATGAGCTTTTCCGTTTCGGAGTCAACGGCGCTGGTGGCTTCGTCAAAGATGAGAATGCCGGGATTCCTGAGCACGGCGCGGGCAATGGAAAGCCTTTGCTTTTCGCCGCCGGAAAGGCCGACTCCGCGTTCACCCAGCAGGGTATCGTAAGCGTCGGGCAGACGTGATATGAAGCCGTGAGCGTTGGCAATATCCGCAGCGTTGAGCACCTGCTCGGGGTGAGCATCGGGCACGGAATAGGCGATGTTGTTGAAGATTGTGTTCTTGAACATCATCGGCTCCTGCTGAACGTAGCCTATCTGCGTACGGTAGTAGCCCATATCTATATCTTTTATATCCACACCGTCAATGAGGATTTCGCCCTCGTAGTCATCATAAAAACGCATTATGAGATTTATGAGAGTGGATTTGCCCGAGCCTGTTGTGCCGACTATACCTACAACGTCGCCGGGTTCGATTACAAGATTTATATCGTTAAGTACCTTTTTGGAGCGGTCAAAGGAGAAGTTGACGTGCCTGAATTCGATTTTACCCTTGATGCGTTCAAGCTCCTTGCCTTTGCCGAAATCGTGCTCAGGCTCTGCGTTGAGGATATCGAGGATTTTTTCCGCAGAGGCGAGTGAATTCTGGTAAGCATCGCTCAGGTTTGCAAAGAAGGTGACGGGAGCGTAGAACATACTTGTGTATGAAATGAACGAAACAAGAATACCGAGTGAAAGACGCTCAGGCATATCAATTACAAATGAGCCGCCCACGTACCAGATGATGAGCGAACCGCAGGTCATAAGGAACGTGATTACGTGGGGGAATGCGGTGGCGGTTTTAGCCGCGCGCTTATCCTCTTTCATCCACTCGTCAACGTTGCGGGAGAAGCTGTCAACCGCCGAACCTTCTTTTGAAAAGGATTTGATTATTCTTATTGCGGGGATAGTGTCTGCAAGGATTGAGTAAATTGCGGTGCCTCTGCGCCACAGACGGCGGTACATAGGGGCGATTTTTTTGCTGAAAAAGCGGCTTGCAAGCACTACGAGCGGAACGGGGAGAAGAGAAAGCAGAGTCAGCTGCCAGTCAAGCATCATCATTACCACAACGATGCCGAGCATGGTGAAAAACTGAACAACGGCCTCCTGCGTGATTTTAAGCATAAAGTTCTGCAGGTTTGCGGTGTCGCTGTTTACGCGGCTGATAACCGAGCCCGTTGAGGTTTTATCGTAGAATTTAAGCGGCAGATACTGCGCCTTGCGGTAGATATCTTTTTTAAGGTCGGCAATGATTTTATCGCCCGTAACCCTGAGAAGATATGCCCTGAAGGTGCCCACCGTGTACTGGATTACGTAAACGCTGAGCAGGAAGATTATTACGTAGGCGAGCACGGATTTGTCCCCGTCAGGGATAACACGGTCAACCATAAGGCTTGTAACGTAAGGGGGGACAAGCGCCGCTGCGGTGGTGATGAGCGAAAGGAATATGCAGATTATGAGCTTTTTCAGGTGAGGCTTAAGATAACCTGCAAAGGTGGAGGCAAGCTTTCCTTTGCCCTGGCAGTTGAGGCATTCGCTGTGAGGTCCGGGCAGCTTTCTGCCGCACTTGGGGCAGAAGGAGCGCATATTCTTGAGCGTTGCTTCAACAATGCCGACCGATTCGTGAGGGTCCTCACCCTCAATAACCTTGTTGATGAACGTTGCGGCAGAGTCACACAAATCCGCTACCGAGTACGTCATACGCATAATATCAAGCGTTGAGCCGCCAACAGTAGTGATTTTGAACACCGCATTGCCGTACATCCTTTTGACTTTTGCCTCTTTGATATCGGAAAAATGGAAAAGCAGACAGCCGTTTTCAAACTGGTTGCTTATGGCGGCAACTGCATCTGCGCTGAAGAAAAGCGCGCTTTCTCCGTAATCCGAATTTGGTGCAAGGTCACTCGTTACGGCAAAGAGAATTTCCGTTCCTGCAGGGAACGCTTTTTCTGCAATAGCGAGCGTTTTTGCAGAGGCTTTTTTGTTGACGGGAAGATTTTCAAAATCCATATTTTCACCCCCTGAAATAAGACCTTTGACGGTCGTACAACATAAAAATATATCAATTAAACTCAAAAATCAATAAGTTTTGTCGACTTTTTTTGTTATTTAAAATATTTGTAATATTAAATAAAAACGGGTAAAAAACATTGTTACATTTTATAGCGGCGCAAAGAATTGACTTTATAATTTATGAGTGGTAAACTGAGTTGATTAATATTTACGGAGGGCGATAAAATGAACGCATCCCTTATGCTTAAAATGCTTTCAACCGTGGCTAAAAGCAAAAAGGCAGATAAGGATATCTGTATGATCGGCCACAGAGGATACAGCAGCAAGTATCCCGACAATACGGAAATCTCTTTCATCAAGGCGGCGGAAAACGGCTCAGGCGGCGCGGAGACCGACGTTCGCATCACCAAGGACGGTGTTTTTGTTACAAACCATAACTCCGAGGTAACCTTTATTGACGGTACTCAGCTTGAGGTTGCGGACAGTACATATGCAGAGCTTACCGCAAAGCCTCTTAAGAATACAAAATCCAAGGATACCGTTTACCTTTGCACCTTTGAGCGTTATCTTGAAATAATGAAGGAAAACAATATGATTTGCTTCATTGAACTCAAGGGCAGCTACACAGAGGAGCAGGTGAAGGAAGTTTTCGCCGTAGCGGCAAGGGTTTACGACCTTTCAAAGTGCATAATGCAGTCCTTTGATTTTGATAACCTCATCAGAGCTCGCGAGCTTTTGCCCGACCTTCCTCTTATGCTCACCTACGGCTCGGCTGAGTCAGGCTATGAGCGCTGCTTTGATTACGGATTTTCCATCGACGTTTGCTTTGATACCGTGAGCGAAAAGATGGTAAAGGAATTCCATGACAGAGGCCTTGAGGTTGCGGTATGGACCTGCAACAATCCACTTACCCTCAATTACAGCAAGGCTCTCGGCGTGGATTATATTGAATCCGACGTTTACGGAGGCAAGAAATGAGCAGATTTCTTGAAGAATGCGCGGCATACGTAAAAACTCTGCCTTTTGAGATTATACGTCTTACGGAAATTCACAACGGAGTAAGCGAAACGCTTGAATACAGAGAGGAAAACCCCTGCCAGAATACATACTCCGTGGCAAAAACGTTTACAATGACCGCTGTTGGCCTGCTTTACGATAAGGGACTTATCCGCCTTGACGAAAAGGTGTGCGACATTCTTGTGGATGACCTTCCCGAAAGCGGTATGGATGAGCGCTGGAGGAATTGTACGGTTGAATGGGCGCTTACCCATTCACTCGGTATTCCCGGAGGGTTTCTCGACATTGATACCCATAAATCCTCCGAATTCACTCAGGATTTTCTCAGCTATATGCTTACGTATCCGCTTGCCTATGAGCCCGGCACTGAGTGCAGATATGCCGACGGCTCGTATTACCTGCTCTCTTGCATAGTTGAGAAAAAGGCAGGTATGCCGCTTGATAATTTTCTGTGGCGTGAGCTGCTTTACAAGCTTGATTTTCAGGAGATGGCGTGGAGCCATTGCCCCAAGGGTCACGCAATCGGCGCAACGGGGCTTTATATCCATTCGCTGGATATGGCGAAGCTCGGCTTACTCTATCTTCAGGGCGGAGTTTACAACGGCGAAAGGCTGCTCAGTGAAGAGTGGGTAAACCTTGCCGTAACAAAGGAGTTTGCCCTTGAGTGGGACGATTCTCACACAATTTATTTCAAGGGCGGAATGTGCGGCCAGAAGCTGATTATTGCCCCTGAGCAGAACAGAGTGGTTGCCCTTCAGGCATATGGGGCAAACAGTAACCTTATTGCAGATTTTGTAAAGAATTATAAAGATTAAAAAAGCGGCTTGCAAAGGAGTCCAATCCGATGCAAGCCGTCATTTTTACTTTTTCTTTTTAGCAGCCTTTTGTGCCTTCAGCTTTTCTTCATAAGCTTTCTTTTCCGCTTCAAGTCGGGCTGCTTCCTCGGCTGCTCTCTTCTGAGCGAGCTCGTGGCGTGCTTTTGCCTCGTCATACATAGCGGCGATTTCATCAAATCTTGAATAGTTTTCACTCTGAGAGATAAGCTTTCTGGCAGCTATGCAGGGGCGGGCGGCACGGTTGTAAACGGAGTTTTCGTTTGATGCCTGCTTGAGCTTTTTCTCAAGTTCCTTCTGCTCAGCCTTGATAGCCTTGATTTTCTGCGTATAAATATTGATTTCCATCTTGTTTTTGGAATCCCTTGCAGCGTAAAGCTTCTGATAGGTTTCCTCAAGATTTTCCGCAAGCTCGTCTTCCTGAGCGAAAAGCTTTTCAAAAATTCCGTTGTCAAATTCCTTGATTCTGTTGTTAAAGTGCTTCTTGGCAGCCTTCTGCGCATCAAGGAAGGACTTGGCTTTTGAAATTGCAGCTTTTCTGATATCCTTTTCCTCTTGCGTGCCTGTGGGGAGAATCTTCGCCTGGGCAAGCTCGGATTTATCAAAGCTGTAAATAGCTTCATAGCCGAGAGAAGCAGTTCTTTTTGCAAGCTCAAGCTCTGCTTTGCCGTTTACGGTGTTGAAACGGTTCATCTCGTCAAGCACGAATTTGGAAATTTCAATATCCTGGTTATATTTTACCGCATCTGCATAAGCCTTTCTTGCAAGCTTCTTTTCAGCCTTGCCCGATGCTCTGCGCTTCGCGGCTTTCATTTCCTTAAGATTCTTAGGTGAAGCGTTTACAAGGGCATTTGCCTCCCTTACCGCTTCAACGGCTTCAACAAGGTCTTTGTCCTTAAGCACGCCGTTTCCGTAGTCCTCAAACAGGGCTCGGATCTGGAGCACCTTTATCATACCTCTTTGCTTGACTTCGGACAGGTCGTAGAAGAAATACGGCACAACGTTTATCGCGGCGCCGATAACAGATGCAACAATAAGCACTCCGAAAGCGGCAATGAAGGTTTCACGGTCGTAAAGAACGTTGTAGATGTTGGTTGGATCGTCAAGCGTACCCTCCTGTGCAAGGATTGACGGATAAAGGCGGGCATAATTCTCTTCGTTGATGCCTATTGCCTCATAAATTGCGGGAACAACAGAGCTTGTAATCATTGTTATAACACTGCCGATAAAACCTACAGCGGCGAACATACCGTCAATCCTTTCGCCGGTGATGTACTGCTGATAGTCGCGGATATCACCGTTAAGGCTGGGTGTGAGTATGTGAGCGAAGGAGCCGACAAGGGCATTGAACCAAAGGCAGATCATTACAAGCCATATCATTATGTCCATACCGGCATATTTTACAACAGGGTAAATAAGCGCGATAAAGACTATATTGAGCAGGTTGGTGAGGATGAGTGTGTTCTTCTTGCCGATTTTCTTGATAGACAGCGGCGCAAGCAGCATACCCCAGAGGGACGCGTTGCCGTAAATGGTGACTATGAGCGAATACTCACCGTCCGAACACGCGTGCTGGTAGGAATAAAGCCAGTTAAGAATGCTGTTGTATGCACTTTCAAGGAAGCCGAGCCAGGTGGCAAGAGAAATAATCCAGAAATACTTGTTCTTGCCTACCGCACGCAGAGCGTCCATAAATTTAATCTGAACAACGTGGGTTTTTGCCTGAACGATTTTTTCCTGAGTGTTTACGTAAACTATAACGCTGAGCAAAAATCCGATAATAAGAATGGGCGGCCAGATGTAGCGGTAAATTCTTATATCGTTGAGGTTGTTTGTACCGATAAGCTGAGCGCTGAGGATGGGGATTATTGCGTTTGTGATTGTGGGCGCAAGGGAATCGGTAACCGCCTTTATCGAGGAAACGTTGGCACGCTCCTGAGTGTTGGGCGAAAGAACAACGACGTAGTTTTCGTAAGCATCATAAAGGAAATTGTAGAAGAACTGGAAGCCGATATTGAAAAGCAGAACAACCGCGCACTTCATAAGCTGGCTTTCCATTCTTTCATAAGGCATCCAGAAATAACCTATGGCAAGGAGTACGGTGGGGATACCCATTGAAACAATGTAAGGCCTGTATTTACCTTTTCTGTTGCGGGCATTATCAATTATGTAAGCTCTCAGCATAGTGAGCGGGAAGCTTATAATGATAGCCAGAACATATATGAGGTACATATTCATAGGTGTTATACCTATGGTGTTGCCTACAAAGTAGTTGGTGGATGAAAGTAAAACCGCAGAAACGCAGGTGATTATAAACTTAACACCGATACCGCCGCCGGCAAGGGAAGCAATTTCCTTGAAATTCATATATTTGCCCAGGGGAGGCGTTTTCCAATAAAGCTTCAATGCGTTTATGCCGGAGACGAGCATTTGTTTGATTTTCAAATCAAACCCTCCTTAAGTTTTGTGGATAAAACATATTATAACAAATATATACACGGATTTCAATCTAATTATTAAAAAGCATCATAAAATGTGAATAATTTTAAAAAAATCGTTAAATCTCTGTTTTTTATACCGAAGATATGTTAAAATTAAATTCAACATATAATATGAGGTGAAGCGTATGAAAAAATCCGTTAAAATAATTATTGTTGCCGTTGTGGTGCTGGTTGCGGTTTTGTCAGCCGTGGCGGTTATACTCAGCCGTGATTCAGGTTCCTCGGGCGGCAATACCGGTACCGATACAACAATAGAAGCCGTTGTGTCAGTTCCGTCTGTTCCCGTTCATTCAATGCCCGTGCAGCCTGCCGCTGATTTAGTGGCACAGACGTCAGACGGAAGGCAGGTTACGCTCAGGGGCCTTGTGGGTCAGCCCGTTGTTGTCTGCTATTGGCATGAGAGTAACGAGCTTGCCGTAAAGGAAGCGGATATAATGCAGGGCCTTTATGAAAAGTATGGCGACAGAGTGCATTTCCTTATGATAAACGTAGAGGATGAGCTTAAATATACCGATGCCGCTCTTGCTTTTGCAAAGGCAAAGGGATACACCTTCCCTATGTATTTTGATATTGACGGCCTTGCAGGCAACCCTTACGGACTGTATTCAACTCCCAAAACGGTCTTTATTGATAAGGACGGATATTTCTACGATTCCTATATGGATGAGCCCGGCGAAAAGAGCGCGGAGCAGATAATTCTTGAAATGCTTGAAACCAAAAAGGAGGCGGCAGAATAATGAGCAAGGTATATTTTTTAAAGGAAATAAGCCCCGAAAAGGTGCTTGAGTTGTATAAAAAACTCGGGAAAGAGCTTGGCGGCAACGTTGCAGTTAAGGTGCATTCGGGCGAAAAGGGCAACCAGAATTTCCTTAAGCCTGATTTCTGGAAGGACGTTATAGATTACGTAAACGGCACTGTTGTTGAGTGCAACACCGCTTACGAGGGCGCAAGGAATACCACTGAGCGCCATAAAGAGCTTATGAGCGAGCACGGCTGGACGGAGCTTTTCAAGGTTGATTTGCTTGATGCCGAAGGTCCCGACCTTGAGCTGGAAATCCCCGAAGGCAAAAAAATCAAAAAGAATTTTGTCGGCAAAAATATATCAAACTACGATTCCATGCTTGTGCTTTCCCACTTCAAGGGTCACCCTATGGGCGGCTACGGCGGAGCGCTCAAGCAGCTTTCAATCGGCGTTGCATCATCCTACGGCAAGGGCTATATCCACGGTGTAGGCGACCCTGCTGATTTCTGGACTTCCGACCACGATTCATTCCTTGAATCTATGGCGGATGCGGCAAAATCCGTGATTGATTATTTTGACGGCAGGATTGTTTACGTAAACGTTATGAAGAATATGAGCGTTGACTGTGACTGCTGCGCCGTTGCGGAGGACCCCTGCATTGCGGATATCGGAATTCTTGTTTCCGACGACCCCGTGGCAATTGACAAGGCCTGTGTTGACCTTGTATATGCCTGCTCGGATGAGGGCAAGCCTCATCTTATTGAGAGAATTGAAAGCCGTAACGGAGTTCATACCATTGATGCCGCCGCTGAGTTGGGCTGCGGCTCAAAGGAATACGAGCTTATTGAAGTGTAATCCATAAAAAACGAACAGCCTGTACGGTATGAAGTGCAGGCTGATTTTTTATATGCAAGCGTTGGAACAAAGAATTCCCGATGGAGTTATGTCCGCTATTCCGTATTCGCCTACTCTTGCCGAGCCGGGGTTGAAAAGATAAATCCCGTTTTCGTAGCGGAAAAGCGGCTCGTGGGTGTGGCCGTAAAGCACAAGGGAACTTCCCGTTTCCATTGCACGGGTGAGCAGACCGTCAGCAGTGCGCTTTACAAAAAGCTTGTGCCCGTGGGTGCAGAGCACCTTTTTGCCCTCGGCAATTATTATATCGTTTTCAGGCAGAAATGAGAACTGGTCACAGTTGCCGCACACCTGAACAAGCTTGCGTGACCCTATACGCGAGCGCAGGCAGTCCACGTCATATTCACCGTCACCGAGGTGTACTATCACGTCCGCTTCGGGGTGGAGCATAAGAGCACTGAGCATTTTTGATGAGTTGCCGTGAGAATCCGAAAAAACAAGCAGACGCATAATTTCCTCCTTTGTTCTTATGGCGTAACCGTTTTCATATAATTAGCATATAATAGCATTATAAACCAAAACGGAGGGGATTTCAATGGCAAACGACAATACCGACAAGAAAGCACGGGAGATGTTCGGCAAGCTTTCCGCCGAGGAGCAGGCGAAGATTTCAAATCTGCTTTCCGACAGGCAGGCGCTTGAAAAGCTGCTGAGCACACCAAAGGCGCAGGAGCTTATGAAAAAGCTCGGCGGTAAGCAATAAAACGGAGCGGCGGTGAAGAAAATGGATATAGACAGCATCCTTTCCAATTTATCCGAAAGCGATATGGAGCAGCTGAGGCAGACGGCAAAGGTTTTTTTTGAAAAGGATACCGACAGTGCGCAAAACGGCGGCGCGCCCGAAGGTGCAATGCCTGATTTTTCAGCATTGCTGGGCAATGCCGAGCTTATATCCAGAGTTTCTTCGGTGCTTGCCGCTATGAATAAGAGGGATGCAAGGAGCGACCTTATAAACGCTCTCAAGCCATTGCTCAGCGAAAAACGCAGGAAGAGGGCGGATGAGGCGGCGCAGATGATAAAGCTGCTGGAATTATTGCCGCTTTTGCAGGGAGAGGGTAAGTAGGAGGCGAGAAATGAACACCTCAGGGCTTTTGGCAGGGGCAGGCGGCTGCCCGTTTACGAAGATAGCGCACAGTGACTCGGATGCCGCAACGGTTCTGCCGCTGATTCTGATTCTTATGGCAGACGGCGGCGATATGCTGCTGATTTTTGCGCTGCTTTATATAATAATGTAAAAGAAAACGGCTTGCATTAAGTGCAAGCCGTTCCGTTTATCCCACCGAAAGCTCGTTTGCAATGCAGTCGGCAATGGTGTTAACGTAGCTCTGTTTTGCATTGAGAATGAGGTTTAAATCCTCTTCAACGCAGATGTAGCCGATTTCCGCAAGGTAGCTTTCCATACCGTAGTTTGCGTTGTAATAAAGATTGGTGCCGTATTCGGGGTTGCGCCCGTCAACGTAAGCGCCCGTGGCAATGCCGCCAAGCTCGCGGATGATGTAGTAATACGTGGTGTCTGTTGAGAGGTTAGGATATTTTTCGTAGCCGCCCTCTTCGGCATACTGAGCGGAATCCGCAATGTCATCCTGAGTGAACGTGCGCACGTAAACTCCGTTTTCCACTCTGTTGTAGCCGTGCTGAGAGTAAGGAATTCCAACGTTTTTCACAAGCGAATCCGCAAGATTTTTTGCAAAGGTGAGGTCGCTGTTTGAGGGGCAGTATATCTCCACACCGCCCGTGGGATTTTCGCTTGCGGTGGAGTTGAGGTGAACGGAAAGGCAGAATTTTGCCCTTGAAGCGCAGGCGCCGTTTATCCTGCCGTTTTTACTGTAAGCGGCGTAGGAGCCCATTTCGTCGCCCGTCTCGCTTCCGTTGCGTGAAAGGTAAACCTTAAGTCCCTTTGCCTCAAGCGCTTCTTTTATAGAGAGCGCATAATCTATCGTGATATCCGCTTCGTTATAACCGAGGGCAACCGCACCGGGGTCGCTCGTGCCGTGACCTGCATCAATCACAACGTCATAAACATTCTCAGGCAGGCGGGCGGTTTCAACCTTCATTGCAAGGCAGGGGATATATTTTTCTGAGTTGTAATAATCCTCAAAGCCTATAAGAATCCTGTTGTTTTTGCTTGCATTTGTTACGGTGTAATAATCCGTGAAGGAGTATTCCGTAAGATTTTCACAGCTTACGTATTGCGTTTTGCCGCCGCAAACCACTTTGAACAAAATGCAGTAATCGCCGCAGGGAATTTCATCAAGGCAGAGCCCCGTGTTGATTTCCTGCGAGGATTTGAACTTTACGGTGTCCGTTCTTTTTTCCGTGATAAGATAAATTTCCTTTTCTGTGCCGTCGGCGTCACGAAGCACAAGCCCCATACGCTCCCAGTCGGGGAAACCCTCAAGCGAGAGGGTGCCCTCAAGGTGAAGATGAGTGCCGTAGATAAAGTATTTATCAATCTTTACGGCGCTTGAAGAAACGTCGCCGATAAGATGCTCCTGAGTTTTTCTGCCAGGCGCAATTTTGTCACCGCCGCCGATAACGCAAGCCGCAATTATTCCTGCCGCACACAAAAACGCACAGCAGGCGCAGATAATGCTGATTTTATATTTTAAAACAAATTCTTTTACTTTCAAAACAGTTTCTCCATAAGTCTTTTTTAAATTATATGCATTTATTGTTCGCTCATTACAAACCGCCATTCGCGGTCAATATCCTCCTGCGAGGCAAAGTCGATACCAACTCTTTTTGCCGTTGATACGTTGCAGGTAAAGCCGTCATCCTCAATCCACAGTGTGTCGCAGGCGGTGATATTTTTTGCGTTGAAGGATTTATCAATCCCGAGCTTTTTGGTAAGCTTTGCAGGTCCGTTTGCATCTACGCAGGCCCTTATGAGAACCGCCTCGGGCTTTTCTTCAACAGAGGTTACTATGTTTAGCAGCCAGTGAATCCCGTAGCACAGATAAACGTAAACCGTGCCGCCGTTCATATAAAAAACCTCGGTGCGCGCCGTTCTGCCCTTGTGAACGTGGCAGGCTGTGTCATCCTCGCCGCAGTATGCCTCGGTTTCGCTTATGCGAAGGCGCAAAATCCCGTCATCCGTTTTCCTGCAGATAACTTTGCCCACAAGCTCCTGCGCTACGGTGAGGCAATCCCGTGTAAAAAAATCTTCCTGAAGTTTTGACATAATGCACCTCCGATACTGTTTTAATTATACAGTTACCGCAGAAGAGGGTCAAGAATCTTCACAAAAGATTTACAAAAACAGACAGGTTGCTTTATGCTCAGGAAAGATGTATAATGATATCAGATTTTTCAGGGAGTGAAGAAAATGGGCAACGAACTTAAAAGAACCTACGTACCGTTTAAGGATTGGAAAGAAAAATCAAAGCAGATTGAATACACGGAAAGCACTCCGCTTCTTGCGCCCGACGGCACTCTGCTTGCCAAGGGCTGGGCGCGGCATAACGTGTTTGAATACAACAGGGATTACGTTAAAAAGGGCATAATGAGCCGCAAGGAATGGGATTTTTATACCGTAACCGCAGGCGAGATGCAGGTGCTTGTAAGTTTTGCCAATATCACTATAGGCGGCTACGTTGCCGCAAAGCTCGTAAATCTTAAAACGGGCGAGGTGCTCTGCGATTCCATTTCATATTTCATCGGCGCAAATAAGCACGTTCCCCCCGCAAAGGGCGACGTTCCTAACCGTTTCAAGGATAA
Source organism: Acutalibacteraceae bacterium (assembly GCA_045592385.1). Classification (GTDB taxonomy): domain Bacteria; phylum Bacillota; class Clostridia; order Oscillospirales; family Acutalibacteraceae; genus CAG-177. Next base: position 15,150 of record JAZNUP010000127.1, on the reverse strand, counting down.
AATAGGCAAATCGGAGTTCGATTTCATCACTAAGGAAAACGAAAGAACTCTCCTGTACAAAGGCGTTTACAAGGGCAAAAAAGTAGAAGTCAACGTGAGCATGGAGATTATGGACGGGCTTGAGAATATCACAACCGTTCTGCCCTTTGATGAGGATAACACCAAGTACTTTATGACCACAAAGCAGATGTGTATGCCGTGCGAGGGAAAGTTTGTTTACGGCGATGAGGTGTTTGAATTCACAAAGGATAACGCTTTCTGCGCGCTTGACTGGGGCAGAGTGAATACCGTGCATAAAATGGTGTGGTATTGGGGCAGCGGCAGCCAGTATATAACTGACGAAAAGGGCGAAAGGCATCTTTTCGGCTTTGAGATTACGTGGGCAATAGGCAACGAAAGCAACGCCACGGAAACCTGCCTTTTCTATGACGGAAAGGTGCATAAAATCGGCGCGGTTGACGTTGAAAAATTCCCCAAGGGCAGATTCCTTGAGCCGTGGAAGTTTATTTCGGAGGACGGCAGATTCAATATGACGATGCAGCCCACCGTGGATAACCACAGCGACGTTGATTTTAAAGTAGGCAGAATGAACTGCCACCAGGTGTACGGAATATGGAACGGTGACGTTACTCTTGACGACGGAACAAAGCTTGAGATAAAGGATCTTTTCACATTCTGCGAGTACGTAGAGAACAGATGGTAAAAATCCGAGGCTGTCTCACTAAGCGAAGACCAAAAGAAACAATATAAAAAATAATTGGCTTGTACGGGAACAAAATCCTGCACAAGCCAATTTTAGTATTGTGTTAAATTAAAAGCTTTATTATTTGTTGAGAATATACTCAGCGTAGATAGCGTCTGCTGCTGCGTAGAAATCTTCAACTGTGCCGTCGTTCTTAAGAACAACGTTTGCGAGCTTTTCGGACTCGCTGGTGTGGAACTGATCCTCTTCACCCTTGTCATACTCTCTGAGCTTTTCAATGGACTTGCCGTCTCTGTCAGAGCCTCTTGCAAGCATTCTTGCGTAACGAACTTCGTCATCAGAAATAACAACGTCAACGAGAACGAATTCATCGCCGAAAGCTTCTTTAAGGAACTGAACGTCGGAGAGGGGACGAACGCCTGAAACAAGGTAAACGGGAGCGCCGCTTTCCTTGATCTTCTTAACTATCTGCTCGGGGAAGAAGGTCTGGCCGTAAGCGGTCATATACTTCTTTGAGGTTGCGTGAAGATTCTCTCTTGTAAGCTCAAGACCGTCCTTAGCTGCAAGCTCTCTTACGATATCACCGATGGAAACCATGGGGAGCTCATATTTCTTTGCGATGTATTCAAGGAAGAAATCCTTGCCTGTGCCGTTTTTGCCGACTGCTGCTAATACCATAATAATTTACCTCCGGATATTTTAATCAATTAATTTTACATTAATTATGTTACTTTGTCAATCACTAATCTTAAACGGGGATTTTGAAAACGATTTTCTTGATTTTCTCACAGCCGTTGTTTATGCCGGGGCGGTGAGCATCGGTGGGAGCAAGGAATGCGAATGTGCCTTCGCTGAGTGCAACGGTGCAGGGATTTTTGTGGTTTTCAAAAAACTCAATATCCTCTGTGTAGCCGGTGCTGCCGGAGCAGTAATCAAGGGGGCTTACCTCAATATTTTCCGAGCCGCATACGGCAAACTGCAAATCGTGATAATTGCGGTGAGCCTCCGCAAGGCCGCCCTCGCCGGGTGCGTATTCGCTTACCCCTGCCTTGACTCCGCCGTCAAGCTCAACGGTACCGCAGGGGAGATTTACAAGGTCGGTGTTCTTTACGAAAGCATCAATTACCTTGAATGCTTCGCAGGTGCCGAAATAGAGGCTGAGGTTTTCAATTTTGTCAAATATCATGGTTTTACGTCCTTTCGTTTTATAGATCAAGGAGGATTTTTTCTCCTTTAACTGTGCAAATTCTGTAAATTACCGCCGAGGCGGCTGCAAATACAGCCGAGAATGCCGCAAGGTAAGCCCACAGTGGGATTACGTTCTGAAGAAATCCCGAGTAGACTCCTGCAAAAATCATCACCGTGCCCATTGAAACAAAGGTGGCTATCATAACGCTTGTGCTCTGCTTTATAACCACTGTTTCGTTGAGCCATTCGAGGCGGGGAAAGCGCAGGTTAAGCAGCATTCCGAGGCAGGAAACGAACGCAACGGCGCACACGCTGAGAATTACGGCGAAGATTTTTTCACTGACTCCGATATTGAGCCTTGCGGTTGCAAGTGCAAACGAAACAAGGAAAGACGGAGCGCTTATTATTACGTTTGCGGCGATTTTACTGTTTATGATATCCTTTGTGCGAACCGGCATGGATTTGAGCAGATAAAGTCTGTTGCCCTCAAGTGAGAGTGATACGGCGGTGGAGTTTGTTGTGAGCACGCAGAAAAGCAATACCGTGCACACAATAACGGGCACGAGCGTACCGTTTGCATCAAAGCCGAGCTTTGCAATAATATCCGTACCCTTGAAAAACAGAGCAACCGCCAGCAGCAGGGAAAGAAAAATTCCGAGCCCGCAGTTGAGGAGATACGGCGGAGTCTGGATAAATTTATAAAGCTCCTTGCGCACGAGCGCCGAGAATGCCGAGGATACTTTCAGCTCCCTGCGTTCATATTTAACCTTTTTGAATGCCGCCCTGCGCGAGGTGAGGCGAAGGAAGGTTTTTGAAAGCAGGAAGTAGGCGAGAGCGCATAGTGAAAGAGTGAGAAGAGCAAAAATCAGCAGGTGCGAAATCTCATTTTCAACCATTGCGAGGGAGTAAAAATGAACGGGAACAAGAATTCTCTTTGCCGCAAATTCAAATGCCGCGGAATTTCTGCTCACTGCGGAGAGCACACCCTGAATATTGGTGAAAACGCAGAGATATCCGAATAAAAACAAAAGGGAGAGAGCAAGTTCAAAAACGTGCCTCTTCTTTCTTCCTGCGCCGAGTATGGCAATCAGCCAGCCGAAAATGCAGCAGAAAACAACGGAAAGCATCGGCAGAAGAAGACTGCCTGCAATGCAGTAAAACAGCTTTACCGCGTCAAAGCCCGTATACGTCAGGTATACCGCGCTCGCAGGGATGAGCAGCAGCCCGGAATAAAGATAATTGATTATTACAATTACCGAAAAACGGCTTGCCAGAATGTAGGAATGAGGTATGGGCATACTCAGCAGCAGCTCGTTATCCTTTGCTTCAAACAGCAGGGATGAGGTCATAAAGACACTGCCGAAAATGCCGAAAATCAGGCACACAATGCCCGTGAAGATAAAATACATTGTGTCTTTGCCGTAGGGGATAAAAATCTGCGCCGCCTGCATAAAAACCATACCGAAGGATAAAAGCATTGCCACGGCAACGTAAATTGCCGCCAGTGCAATCAGGATTTTCAGCGCAGGGTTGAGCTTTTTCCTTTTGCCCTGACGGGCAAACATGGAAACAAGCACGGATTTGAGATAAACCTTAATCAGAGAAAGAAGCATCCGCACCCTCCTGACTGAGGAATACCTCTTCAAGCGATTCATCGCCTATAACGTCCTGCGTTTTGCCGCAGGTAACAAGCCTGCCGTTTTTGATTATTGCAATTTTGTCGCAGAGTTTTTCCGCAACTTCGAGCACGTGGGTGGAAAAGAAGATAGCACCGCCCGCGTCGCATATTTCGCGCATTATTCCTTTTAAAGTGTGCGCCGCTTTGGGGTCAAGACCCACAAACGGCTCGTCAAGTAAAAGGAGCTTGGGCGAATGGATAAGGGCAGAGATGAGCACAAGCTTCTGCTTCATACCGTGGGAATAAGCGCTGATTGGCTGCGCAAGGTCATTTGTTATGCCGAAAAGGTCGGCATATCTGTGGATTTTCTCTTCTCTTTCGCCCTTGCTTACACCGTATATGTCAGCGATAAAGCTCAGGTATTTAATACCCGTCATAAACTCGTATATATCGGGATTATCGGGGATATATGCAATCTTCTTTTTACATTCAATCGGCGATTTTTTAACGCTTATGCCGTCAACGTAAATTTCACCGTCAAAGTCGATTATACCGCAGCAGGATTTGATGGTTGTAGTTTTTCCTGCGCCGTTGTGGCCGATGAATCCGTAAATTTCACCCTTTGCAATTTGGAGCGATAAATCTTCCACGGCGAAAGTGTTGCCGTATTTTTTTGAAAGATGTTCTATTTTAAGCAAAATCTCACCTTCCTCTGTGCAGATATAAATATAATACCACCATTTTGCCTGCGTTTCAATATTTCTTGCATAAATCTTGGGTATATGTTATATTAAAATCAAGAAAAAAGGGAGGAATGAGTTATGGCAAAAATCAGAGTAGGCATAGTCGGCTGCGGAGGCATCGCCATGGGTGCGCATACCCCTGCATATCTTCTGGAAAAAAGAGTGGAAGTGGCAGGTGTGTGCGATATCATACCCGAAAGAGCGCAGAAGGCGCAGAAAAGATTTTTTCATTCGGCAAAGGTTTATACCGATTACAAAGAGATGCTTAAGGATGAAAGCCTTGATTACATTGATATATGCACTCCCAACTATCTTCATTCAATAATTGCGGTCGATGCGCTCAACGCAGGCAAGCACGTTTTGTGCGAAAAGCCTGATGCGGTAAGCGTTGAAGAAGCGCTTAAAATGAACGAAGCCGCCAAGAAAAACGGCAAAACCCTTATGGTTATAAGGAATAACCGCTATCTCGGTCCCTCTCAGGAGCTTAAATCCATTATAGAAAAAGGCACCTTCGGTGAAATCTACTGCGGCAGATGCGGCTGGGTGCGCCGCAGAGGAATTCCCGGCAAGGGCGGTTGGTTTACCACCAAGGCGCAGTCGGGCGGAGGTCCTCTTATTGACCTTGGCGTTCATATGATTGACCTTGCAATATGGCTTATGGGCAATCCCACACCCGTTTCCGTAAGCGGCGGCACGTTTACAAAGTTTGCTGATTGCGATTCAAGCGATTCCGCAAATTCAGATTTCGGCGATAAGGTGGAGGGCGGCACCTTCGACGTAGAGGACCTTGCAATGGGTCTTATAAGATTTGATAACGGCGCAGTGCTTCAGATTGAATTCTCGTGGGCATCCAACATAAGGAAAGAGCACCGTTTTGTTGAGCTCAGAGGCACAGAAGCGGGCTGCACCTGGAAAAACGGTGTTGCCGAGATTTATTACGAAAAGAACGGAAAACAGAAGAATAAAAAGCTTTCCAAAAAGCATTCTCTTGTGGGTCACAACAGAAACATCAGCCATTTTGTTGACGTACTTGAAGGCAAGGCTCAGCCGATTTTTGTGCCCGAGCAGGGAATTGATATGATTAAAATTCTTTGCGCGATGTATGAATCTGCAAAAACAGGCAAGGAAGTATTGCTCTAATCTGCAAGCACGTAGCAGGCAAGGCTCTGCCTGTAATAAGGCCATAAATAAAAAACGGGGAAACCGAAAACGCACGCGGCAAGCCAGGGCAGAAAGCTCAGGCGGAAGGCAAGCAGTGCAAGGCGGCTTCCCCGTACTTTTTTGCGGCTCATTGAAATTGCGGTGAGCGGCGAAAGATGCGGATGCGCCGCAAGCAGGAAGCGTGCGCAGATTAAATCCTGAGCCGAGAGTGCATAAAAAAACAGCCCGGCGGCAAAAATCAGGGCAATCCCTGCCACGCAGAAAAAGAGAAACGTGCGGTTCATTTCTCCCCTTTTCAATAAGAATATCAGCACTGCCGACAGCGCCGAGGGCAGAGCGAGCCAGGCGGCAAGCAGAGCGGCTTTTATAAGAAAAAGGCAGGTGAACAGACGGGCGGATTTAAGAAAGCCTTTTAAATTGAACCAATCGTGAGGCTGCTTTTTAAAAAGAGCGTTTGAGGCAAAAATACTGTCCGCATTGAGCAGAAGAGCGCTTGTAAATACCGTAAAGAAAACCGTGTTGAATGCGCAGAGAATTATTGCAATAATCTGCGGAAAGTACGGAAAAATTCCCGTAAGGTAACCGTTTACCGCGGGGAGCGTGAGAATAAAATCCGCGGCATAGCCCGATACCGTGAAATAAATAACCGACACCGTTGCCGCAAAAAGATAAAAGCAATATCTGCCCTTGCTGCCCTGCATTGAATAGCGGGCTTTGATTTTTATAAATTCGTTCATTGAAGCACCGTTTCTTTAATAAAAATAAGAGGATGCCGCGGCATCCTCTTTTAGTTTAAATTATTCTGCTTTGATTATTCGCCTCTTACAAAATCGAGCACCTTGAAAACAGTGTTTTCAACCGGGGCAATCCACTTTTTGAAGAAATCGTAGAAAGCCTTGCCTTCCTCAATTTCGGGTGCCTCTGCGCCGGGAGCAAAGTTGCCCATGGGGATAACTCTGCTGTTGGGCTTATCGTTCTGCAGGAACTGTGTGTAGTTGGGGTCGCTCCATACGGTGAAGGGCTCATCGTTCTCAGGGTAAAGAACGTTATCGTAAAGTCCGTCAATGCCGGGCTGACCGTTGGAGTGAAGCATATCCTTTATAAACCAGGTGTATTCGGGGAGTATGCAGGTGGAAGCATCAATAGCACCGTCGGGAGAAACGTGGTTGTGACCGTCGTTTACAGCCTGAACGTAGCCCTCGGGGAAGGTTTCGTAAATATCGCAAACGGTTGCGCCTGCGGAAGCGTAGCAGGTGTCAACGGTGCAGTCTGAGTGGCAGTCCATAGTGTCGGGCAGAATGGGAGTTGTGCGGATGTTGTAGCCTGCAACAATCATAACTCTGACTCCGCTTTCAACGGCACCCGTGAGGATTTCGTCAGCTCTCTGCTGAACATTGTAGTGATATTCATCAGCCTTTGCGATAAGGCCTGCCTGGGTTTTGGGGTCAAGGTTGATTGCTCTTGCTTCTTCGTAGTAGCAATCGGGAACAAAGGACCACAGACCGAGAATTGTGCCGAAAACAGGGGTAAGAAGTTCTTCAAAAATCTTATCGTGAAGCTCTTCAAGCAGCTTGTCGCCAACGCCGAGAACAGCATCTGCAAGGCCGCTGTAATAGATAAAATCAAAGAGAGTGTTGAGAAGAATGCCTTCAAAATCTACGGGAGGATAAGCCTGAATTCCGTATTCGTAAAGAGCTCTTGCATTAAAGGTAATCTGCCTGCAAAGAAGCTCGCCTGCAAGGGAAGTACCCTGAAGGGGGCAGCACTGGAAAACGCAGGCCTCAACGTCGCTGTAGCCGTATTTGTAGAAGTAGGACATAGTAACAACGCCGCCCATGGAGGAGGCCTTGAAGTTTACGGTGTCGTGCCCCGTAAGTCTTTTAACCTCTTCAACAAATTCCTTGAGCTGACCCGCAACCTCAATGGGGCTTAAGCGCCAGTCATAGCTGAAGTAATAATCCGTGCCCTTACCGTGCTCTGTGCCCGTGGGCATTTCGCGCTTTGAGGAAACGTTTTCAAAGGAGTTTCCGTCGCCGTCGAGGGCAAGCATACCCATTGTTTCGTTGATAACTTTGATTACGGAATCACCGAAAGCGTCATAGTTGCGTGTGATGCCGAGAAGCACGAGCGCAGGAAGAATTCCGCCCACGAGCTTAAGGACAGTATCCGTGGTAAGGCGGAAAAGCTGTACCTCTTCGTCCGTGTCGGGGTTGAGGTAAATGGAGGTGCTTCCGAGGGGGCCTACGTAGATGAGCGGAGTTTCGCCGCAGTTGCACTCGTCGGACTGAGCGTGTGCAAGAGGAGCGAGGGTGCAGAGGATAAGGGTTACGCACAGAAGAATACTGATAATCTTTTTCATTTTCATTGCAATTTCCTTTCTATTCAATAACGGCACCGTTGCCGTACCATTCAAAACTGAGTTCTTCCTCGCCGTTTACAAGCCAGCGGTTGGGGGTGGAGGTCTCCTCCCAGTCAAGGGGAGCGAGTGTGTCCTCCTGCCTGCTTGCGCGGGCAAAGGCTTTTCTGATTGCCTCGGTCTGTGCATCGTTGAGCGTGCCGTGGGAGCAGGAGATAAACAGGGGCGAGCCGCTTTTTGAAATAAGCTCAAGCAATGCGCCCGTATATTTCCACTTGATTTTATTATCAAGAATTCCCACGCAGTCGGCATCCGCCATATAAAAGGCTTTATTCTGCGGCAGACGGAAGGCGAGGGCATTGATGCCGTGCTTTCTGGTCTGCGCCCAGCTTACGGCGCTTGTGTCTGCGCCGATTCTGTTGAGATGAACAAATCCTGCTGCAAGGTGAGGGATGCAGTTGCAGCCGAGGATTATCGCATCGCCTGCATTTTCCTGAATGGTGCGGTAAAAATTCTTTACGATTTCCGCACTTGTTTTGGCTCTGTCATAGAAGGTCCAGCCGTCCTTGGTGATTTTGCCGTTGCAGTCCCTGCCGCAGCAGGCAAAGATATCGGTGGTTGAACGGTCGTGCTTTATGAGCTCATAGCCCCAGCTTACAAGCTTCCTTGTTTCCCTCGCAACGTACTGAAGCACCTTGGGATGAGAGGGGTCGAGGATTCCGTTTTTACTGTCACCGTCAAATACGGGGCGGTTGATTTTGAATTTTTCGGGCACCTCGGAGCTTGTTGTTGCAAGAAAGCGCACCCAGATTCCGGGGCGTACGCCGAGCGATTTGATATCGCTTGCAAGCTGCTCCATATCAAGGAATTTTTCGTTGGGCTCCCAGGGGCCTGTCCTCCTTGTTTTCTGCCAGCCGTCGTCAATAACCATAAACGGTCTGTTTTCAAGCCCTTCGGAAAGCTGAGCCTGGAGCTTAGTGTCATTGATAATATCTATATAGGAGCTCTCGCCGTGGGAATACTGCCAGTTGTTGCCGCCGTAAACGGGAGTGTCGGGCAGCAGCGGAGCGGGGCACATCATTTTGCAAAAACGCTTAGCCGCCTCAAAAGCGGAAACGCCTCTGAAAACCTTGCTTATAATGGTTGCCGCTTCAAGCTCTCTGCCGCCGAGTTCAACGCCGCTGCCGCCGCAGCGCACGTCAAGCCAGCAGCTTATGCCTTCCTTATCAAAGCTCCAGCATACGAAGCTTGAGGGCTGAGTCTCAACTCCGCAGGCGAGGATTCCCTTGGGTCCTCTTGCGAAGAAGTACCACGGCATAAAGCTCTCCGCCCTTACGCGGGTCCACTGCAAATCGCCGTAAGCGCGCTCCCATTTATCGCCGAAGACACTTACTTTTTCTTCTGTTTTACCTGCCCAGCGCAGTTCAATAAACATCGGCTTGCTTCTTGTGGCAGTAAGGAAAACCTTGAGCTTACCGTCAACACCCACGAAGCGAACGACTCCGTCCTCCTGAACGTAGGCGGAATTATCATAGTGGATTTTAAAACGGTCCGGTACACGGATAATATTAATCATATTAAGTACCTCAGTTTTTATAGTGATTTTTGATTCTTTCGTATTCCTCAACGGTAATTTCAATCACGCCGCCGTGCTTGAAGCCGTAGGGGAAGGAGAACTTCTCCTTTTCCTGCCTGAAATCGGTGCATCCCGGCTTTGAGGAAACAAAGGGAACGTAGCCCATTTTTTCCTTTTCACAGCCGAAGAAATCAAGCATAAGGCACCATCTGCCGTCGGGCAGCACGTAAGAGGTTGCCCCCTCGTATGAGCCGGGATTTCCGAGTGACTCCATAAGTCTGTCAAAGGAATCGTCGTGAGTGAACGGGCCGAAAAGGGATGGTGCGGTTTCGTGCATATTCATCGGGGGATGCTCTGCGTTTTTATAAAACAGATGATACACACCGTCAAATTTTACTATATGAGAATCGAGAATTTCGTTGGATTTTGTAAAGTAAAGCTCGGGCGGAGAGAAAGATTCAAAATCGCGGGTGCGTGAGCAGTAAATGGACATATGATTGAAGCCGTCCTCTGCAACGGTTGAGCCCCAGTGGAGCAGATATTCGCCGCTTTCCTCATCATAGAAAACCTCGGGCGCCCACATACAGCCGAAATCGGGTCTGTTGAGGTCAAGCAGTACGGGGTCCGAGAAATTGATAAGATCTTTGGATTTCCACATCACAAGGGTTTTGCTTCCGTTGTGGTTACAGTCCTTCCAATCCACTCTGTACTGCTCGTCCATACGGTAAACAATGCAGAGATTGGTGGCTATGATAACGAAGCTGTTATCCTTAAGACGGACAGCCACTATATCCCTAACGCCCTTTTCGCCTATCGGGCTTTCAAGGACGGGTCTGCCGCCGTTTACGGCTTCCCAGTTGTATCCGTCACGGCTGATGCCGAAATAAACCTGCTCACCGTCAGGGGTGAGTTTTTCTCTGAAGTGTGTAAACAAATATGCTTTTTCCATACCGAATCACTCCAACGAAAAGTATATATAATTAATATAACACACTACCCCTTGTAATTGCAATGATAAACACCACACTATATGAAAATTTTTATGAAGAAAACGGGATTTTTGTTAAGGAGTGCACATTGACTTAAAGCGAAAAAAAGGGTATAATAATCCTGCCTGACATGAGGAGAGAAATCTCCGGGGGAAAGGCGCAAGTAAAATACAGAAGTTTTCAGTGTATTACTGCGCTTTTTCGGGCGCGGTAATTTTGTTTTTTACGGAGGTTTTTATGCAGACGAGAGTTGCCGTTATGGGCATAATTGTGGAGAGCACCGAATGTGTTGACACTCTCAATTCGGTTTTGCACGAATACGGAAAGTATATAATAGGCAGAATGGGAATTCCTTACAGAGAAAAGGGAATCCACGTAATAAGCATAGCGGTTGACGCACCGCAGGACGTTATCGCGGCAATGACGGGTAAAATCGGTAACATTGACTGCGTGAGCGTAAAAACCGCATATTCAAAGGTTGTATGCGATGAACAGTAAATTGTTTTCATTAATCGAAAAGCTTGAAAAAAACTCATCCCTTGAAACAGAGGAATACGAATTTCTTGTGGCAAACCGCACTCCCGAGGCGGCTGAAAAGCTTTCAGCGGCGGCGGATTCGGTAAGGCGCAGGATTTACGGCAATTCCGTTTTTGTAAGAGGGCTTATTGAAATCAGCAATATCTGTAAATACGATTGCTTTTACTGCGGCATACGCAAGAGCAACTCCTCCTGCGAAAGATACAGGCTTACACCGCAGGAAATTCTCGCCTGCTGCGAGGAGGGCTACGGTCTCGGCTTCCGCACCTTTGTTATGCAGGGCGGCGAGGACGGATATTTTACGGATGACAGAGTGTGTGAAATTATAAGCGAGATAAAACGCAGGTATCCCGACTGTGCGGTAACCTTATCTCTCGGTGAAAAAAGCAGGGAGAGTTATCAGCGGTTGTACGATGCCGGGGCGGACAGATATCTTTTGCGCCACGAAACCGCAAACGAAGCGCACTATGCGCTTTTGCATCCCGAAGCGCTGCAGTACAGCGAAAGAATGAGATGCCTTTACGATTTGCGCTCAATCGGTTTTCAGACGGGCTGCGGCTTTATGGTGGGCTCACCGTTTCAGACCGCGGCGCACATAGCGCAGGATTTAAAATTCATAGAGCAGTTCAAGCCCGATATGTGCGGCATAGGTCCGTTTATCCCTCATAAAGATACCCCGTTCAGAGATTATTCAAGCGGCACGGCAGAGCTTACCTGCTATCTTCTGAGCATCATCAGGCTTATTCATCCGCCCGTTTTGCTGCCGTCAACCACGGCGCTTGCAACGCTTGACGTAAATGCAAGGGAAAAAGGAATAGCCGCAGGGGCAAACGTTGTAATGCCCAATCTCTCCCCCGTTTCTGTGCGTGAGAAATATGAGCTTTACAACAATAAAATCGTTTCAAAGAGCGAGGCGGCGCAGAGCATAGCAGAGCTTCGCCAACGTATTAAGAATGCAGGATATGAAATAGTCACCGCAAGGGGCGACATTAAAAAATAAGGAAGAAGGAATTCAAATGGCAGTTTACAATCCCAAATCACTCAAGGCAGAGGAATTCATCAACGACGGTGAAATTCTTGCCACTATTGAATATGCAGAGCAGAATAAGAATAACGTTGAGCTTATAGATTCAATCCTTGAAAAGGCAAGACCCAAGAAGAGCGGCAACGGCACTGTCTGCGCAGGTCTTACCCACAGAGAAGCATCCGTTTTGCTTGCCTGCGAAATTCCGGAAAAAATCGAGGAGATTTATAAAATCGCAGAGGAAATAAAGCTTGCTTTTTACGGCAACCGTATAGTAATGTTTGCACCTCTCTACCTTTCAAACTACTGCGTAAACGGCTGCGTTTACTGCCCCTATCACCTCAAGAATAAGCATATTGCCCGCAAGAAGCTCACTCAGGAAGAAGTTAAAAACGAGGTTATCGCGCTTCAGGATATGGGCCACAAGCGCCTTGCAATCGAGGCGGGTGAGCATCCTACGATGAATCCTATTGAGTATATCCTCGAGTGCATCAAAACGATTTACAGCGTAAACCACAAAAACGGTGCAATCCGCAGAGTAAACGTAAATATTGCCGCTACTACGGTTGAGAATTACCGTCTGCTTAAAGAGGCGGGCATCGGCACTTATATCCTTTTCCAGGAGACTTACCACAAAAAGAGCTACCTTGAGCTTCACCCCACAGGTCCTAAGCACGATTACGATTATCATACCGAGGCGATGGACAGACCTATGGAAGGCGGTATTGACCACGTTGGTCTGGGTGTGCTCTTCGGCCTTGAACTTTATAAATATGAATTCGCAGGTCTTATAATGCACGCAGAGCACCTTGAGGCTGTTCACGGCGTTGGCCCCCACACAATCAGCGTACCGCGCCTTAAACGTGCCGACGATATTGACCCCGACACCTTTGACAACGGTCTGAGCGATGATATGTTCAAAAAAATCATTGCCTGTATAAGAATTGCCGTCCCCTACACGGGTATGATTATTTCCACACGTGAAAGCGAAAAGGTTCGTGGCGAGGTCCTTCACCTTGGCATTTCGCAAATCAGCGGTGCATCACGCACCTCTGTGGGCGGCTACACCGAGGAGGAGCGCCCCCACGACTCCGAGCAATTTGACGTTTCTGACCAAAGAACGCTTGATGAGGTTGTTCGTTGGCTTATGGAAAACGGTCATATTCCCTCATTCTGCACCGCCTGCTACCGTGAGGGCAGAACAGGTGACAGATTTATGAGCCTCTGCAAATCGGGTCAGATTCTTAACTGTTGCCACCCCAACGCACTTATGACACTTTCAGAATACCTTGAAGATTACGCAAGCGATGAAACAAAGAAAATCGGTTATGAGCTCATTAAATCGGAGCTTGAAAAAATCCCCGGTGAAAAGGTTAAGGAAATTGCCAAAAGTAACATCGCAGACATCAAAAACTCCAACCGCAGAGATTTCAGATTTTGAGGTGCTTTTATGAGTTTACAAGAAACTGTTTCCGCCGAAAGAGTTCACATAGGCTTTTTCGGGCTTCGAAACGCAGGTAAATCAAGCGTTGTTAACGCAGTTACGGGTCAGAAGCTTTCCGTTGTTTCAGACGTTAAGGGAACAACCACCGACCCCGTAAAAAAGGCAATGGAGCTTTTGCCCATCGGGCCGGTTGTCATAATCGACACACCCGGCATTGACGACGAGGGCTCCCTTGGTGAAATGCGAGTTGAAAAAACACGTGAAACACTTGCAAAAACCGATATTGCCGTTTTAGTTGTAGATGCCACCAAAGGCAAAACAACAACAGATGAAGACCTTATTGCAGAATTTCAAAAAAGAGAAATCCCATATATCGTCGTTTACAACAAATCAGACTTGCTTCAAAACGCACCCGAATCCGAAGCAAACGAAATATTTGTCAGCGCAAAAAACAACGTCAACATTTCAGAGCTGAAAGAAAAACTGGGTGCACTTTCAAAAAACAGACCCTCTCCCCGATTCATAGTTGCAGATATGCTTGAAAAAGGGGATTTAGTTGTTCTTGTAACACCCATTGACGAATCTGCGCCAAAGGGCAGGCTCATTCTCCCACAGCAATTAACACTCAGAGAAATTCTTGACGCCCATTGCTGTGCTATCGTTTGTCAGGATACGGAGCTTTCAGAAACCCTCGCTTCTCTCAGCAAAAAGCCGAGGATGGTTATTACCGATTCACAAGCTTTCGGCAGAGTTTCGGCAGCTGTGCCCGAAAACATTCCTCTTACCTCGTTTTCTATACTTATGGCACGCTACAAGGGTGAGTTGAATGCACTCGTTGAAGGCGCATTGAAGCTGAAAAGCATTAAAAGCGGCGACAAAATTCTTATCAGCGAGGGCTGCACCCACCACCGCCAATGCAACGACATCGGCACCGTGAAGCTCCCCGGGTGGATAAAAGGCTACACCAACTCCGAGCCCGAATTTTCTTTCACCTCCGGCGGAGAGTTCCCCAAGGATGTTTCCGATTTTGAGCTTGTTGTTCATTGTGGCGGCTGTATGCTCAATGAAAAGGAAATGAAAAACAGAATACGCATTTGTAAGGAATGCGCCACACCTATTGTTAACTACGGTGTGGCAATCGCACAGATGCACGGCATTTTAAAGCGTAGCCTTGAAATTTTCCCCGATTTATATGAAAAAATATAAAGAAATGCACTTTGTCAGAAAGACAAAGTGCATTTTTCTTTAATGTTCATTTTTTTAAAATACTCTTCTTCGGCGGGTATCCATTTTTGTTCAAACACCTTGAAGCCGTCTTCGCCGTTTCGTTTTATAATCCGTTCTTTTTGAACATCGGGTGAAGCTGTCAAAAAAACGCTCATATCATAAAACTCAAAAAAATCAGGGTGGCAGGAGTAACTGCCCTCAACAATATTAACCTCTTTTACCCCTGTTTTTTGAGGCTCGCCATAGCTCTGGGTTTTGCAATCGAATTTTCTGAAAAAGCTCTCATTGCCGTTTTTCAAAGGCAACAGAACCTCCTTGAGAAATCTTCGGCGGTCTATATTCCCCGCTATTTCATTTGTCTGCAAATTTCTCGGCAAATAAAAATCGTCTATATGAAAAACATTGCAATCAAAAAATGCCGAAATCTCTTTTGCAAAGGTAGTTTTACCGCTTGCGCAGTTGCCGTCAACGGCAACCCAAACGCTACACCCTTCGGTTAAAAGCTCTTTTATTTTTTCAACCGTTATTTCATTTTTATCTTTCATATCAATCAAACAAAAGCTCCACTCTTTCGTAAACAATAC
>JAZNUP010000126.1:0-11571 GCA_045592385.1 Acutalibacteraceae bacterium | reverse complement strand
CTGCATCTTAAAGGTTGACGGCGGCGGTCTGTCAAACGGAATTGACACCTTTGATGCAAACAGGGTTTTTGACGGTGGAATAAGCTTTGATTATCTTGAAGCCTATGTAAAGCTTAATAAAACGAAGTTTATCGTTGCCGCTGTTTGTGTTGTCGCCGCCGCGGCAATCCTCACCGCCGCCGTTATTGTAATCAAAAAGAAAAAGCGTTAATTGAAATGTGCGGGTGTAATACAGCAACACCGTATTCCCCACAAATTTAAATCATAAAAGGAGAAAATTATGAAAAAAGCTATAGCAATCTTTCTTGCCCTTGCATTTGTTTTCTGCTCTTGCACAGTTGCTTTTGCAGAAGAAAGCGTAGGTATCCCCGGAGGAAATATGTCCGAAGCCTCTGAAAGCACTGTGTATCTTGACGCAGAAGTGGTTTACACACCTATAATAAGCAGGTTTGTATACGGGAATTCTGAGCCGTTTCTCGGCGCAACCGTAATACGCATCACCAACGCTGACGGCACAACCGAAACCCTGAAAATCGAAAAAGGTGAAAACGGCTATTATGCAGGTGATTACAAAATCTTCTGGCACTATGCTTTTATTGAATTCATGCCTACAGTTATCTCGCCGGGTATAAACAACGGTGTCCTCAACATCCATACAGAAAAAGACGGCATAGAGTATGTCGGCTCGGCGGATTTTTATTATTTTTATCTGCCTGATATCTCAAATATTTTTTATTTGTTTTCATTTTATCTTAGGCTTATTTTCAATTCCTGACAGATTATCTTACAAGTGTATAGTATAAGCAACCGGGCTGTTCCTCGCGGAACAGCCCGGTTTTTTATATAACTGTGTTAAATTATACGCCCTTCTTTGCCTTGCGGAGAAGCTCTGCATCTGTGTAGCTCTTCTTTGCGGTGTGGCCCTTAAGGGGAAGGATTCTTTCGTGAATGGCATCAATAAACCAATCTGCCTGAGGATAGTAATGCTCGGAATACTCTGAGGAGGGAGAAATCCAGTTCTGAGCGCCTACCACTGCAGGAGGTGCATCAAGATAATCGAATGCAAGGGAAGTGATGTTCTGAGCCATATCGTTGAGGATGCTGCCTCTTACGCAGGCATCGCTTGCAAGCACGATTCTGCCTGTCTTCTTAACGGACTCGATAACCTTCTCATAGTTGAAGGGAACAACGCTTCTTGCGTCAATAACCTCTGCGGATACGCCGTATTCCTTCTCAAGCTTTTCAGCTGCATCAAGAGCGGTGTAAAGTGTGGGGCCGATGGTGAGGATGGTAAGGTCGCTGCCCTCTCTGCGGATTGCGGGCTCGCCGATTTCAACCTCATAATCCTCAACGGGAACGCCTTCCTTAACGAAACGCTCGCCCATATCGTAAATCTTCTGGCTTTCAAAGCAAACTACGGGGTCGGTGCCGTTGAGAGCGGCGGTCATAAGACCCTTTGCATCGTAAGGAGTTACGGGGTAAATAACCTTAAGTCCGGGTACGTGAGCGCAGATTGAAGTCCAATCCTGTGAATGCTGAGCGCCGTACTTCATACCTACGGAAACGCGGAGAACGAAGGGCATCTTGAGCTTGCCTGCGCTCATTGCCTGCCACTTTGCCATCTGGTTGAATACCTCGTCGCCTGAGCATACGATGAAATCACAGTACATAAGCTCGGTGATAACTCTGCCGCCTGCAAGCGCATAGCCTACAGCTGTGCCTACTATTGCGGATTCGGCAATGGGTGAGTTGAACATACGGTGGTAGGGAAGAGCCTCGGTAAGTCCTCTGTAAACAGCGAATGCGCCGCCCCAGTCTCTTACGTCCTCGCCGTAGCTGATGAGGGTGGGATCTTCGTAGAATTTGTTCGCAATAGCCTCAAAGAGACCGTCACGGATATTGTAAGCTCTCATCTTGGGAACGGGAGTGCCGTCCTCAGCAAAAGCGCTTCTTGAAAGCTTTGCAATCTTCTTGTATCTTTCGTTTTCTTCCTTGCTCTCGTTTACTTCAACGGGTCTGTCATCCATCTTTTCCATTCTGGTGTTGGAATACATAACACTCTCGATATGGTCGGGATGCTTTGCAAAATCAGTGTAGGGAGCAATGGACAAATCCGAGGCAAGCTCGAACATTCTGCGGTTACGGTCAATAACTGCTTCCTTCATTGCCTCAAGCTCTTCCTTGCTTGCAACGCCGTTTTCGGCAAGCTGAGCGGGGAAGATATCCAGGGGATCAAGCTCCTGCCAGGCGTCAACCTCTTCCTTTGTTCTGTAAGAGCTTGCGTCGGAGGTGGAGTGACCTGAGAAACGGTAGGTAACGAGCTCAAGGAGTGCGGGACCCTTGCCCTGCTCGAGGAGTGCTCTCTTGCGCTTGTAAGCGTCGATAACTGCGAGAACGTCCCAACCGTTTACTCTTTCAGCGTGCATCTGGGTCTTGCTGATGCAGCCAAGGCGTGCAACCTCATCATAGCCCATGGTTTCGCCCTTTGTCTGGCCGCCCATGCCGTAGAAGTTGTTATTGAAGTTGTAGATGATGGGAAGGCCGCCCTTGTAGCCGTCCTCCCACAAATCGTTGAACTGGTCCATGCTTGCGAAGGTCATAGCCTCGTAAACGGGACCTCTTGCAGCTGCGCCGTCACCTGCGTTTGCTACAACAATGCCCTTTTTCTTGTTGCACTTCTTATAAAGAGCAACACCTGTTGCAATGGGAGCCGCTCCGCCAACGATAGCGTTGTTGGGGAAGATGCCGAAGGGCAGGAAGAAAGCGTGCATTGAGCCGCCGAGGCCTCTGGAGAAGCCCATATCCTTTGCAAAAAGCTCACAGCAAAGACCGAAGATGAAATATTCCTTTGCCATCTCCTTAACGTTGCCGTTTGACTTTGTATACTTCTTGATTACTTCGTAATTCTTGCCGTCGTTGTACTCTTCCATAATCTTGAGGAGCTCTTCATCAGAGAGTCTCTTGATAGCGGAGAAAGCCTTCGCAATAACCTCGTGGTGGCTGCGGTGAGTACCGAAGATGTAATCGTCAACCTCAAGGGTATATGCCTGACCTACTGCGGTAGCTTCCTGACCGATTGCAAGGTGTGCGGGGCCGGGATAAGTGAAATCCTTGCCGTTGTAGTTACCCTTCTGCTTGATTGTGAGGAGCATGGATTCAAACTCACGGATTGCAACCATATCGGTATACATACCGAGGAAATCCTCGGTGGTGTAGTTTGCCTTTTCCTGCTCAAGGGTCTTATCGTATGCACATACGGGGATATCGTCAATCTTTATTGTTCTTTTTTCAAATTGAGGCTTAGGCTCAACAAATTGTGATTTCGGCATTTTTTATTCTCCCTTCTTACATTTCAAAAAGTGCTTCTCTGATAACCTCGCATACCGTGGGATGCGGGAAAACAATTTCCTTAAGGCTGTCAATATCTATTTCTGTTTCAATCATCATTGCGGCGCCGTAGATAATCTCGGAGGAGTAGTTGCCTACCATATGCACGCCAACAATGCGGCTGTACTTCTTATCGTAAACTACCTTTACGATTCCGTCGCCTCCCTCATTCTCGGCAACGTATCTGCCCGAATATCTCATGGACAGAGTAACGCAGGCGGCATCAATGCCCTTTTCCTTAGCCTGCTCAAGGGTGTAGCCGACGCTGCCAACCTCGGGGTTGGTGTAAATAACGGAGGGGATTGCGTTGTAACGCATTCTGTCACGCTTGCCGAGGATGTTGTTTACGGCAACCTCGCCCTCTCTGTAAGCGGTGTGAGCAAGCATTGAAACTCCGTTTACGTCACCTGCGGCGTAAACGCCTGCAACGTTTGTTTTCATATATTCATCGGTCTTGATTGCGCCCTTTACGAGCTCAACGGAAAGATTCTCAAGGCCGAAGCCCTCTGTTACGGCTCTTCTGCCTATGGAGCAGAGCACCTTATCAGCATCCACGCTGAACTTTTCGCCCTTTGCATCCTCGTAGCAGACTTTGCCGTTTTCAACTGCGGTAACCTTGCAGCCGAGCTTGAAATCCACGCCCTTCTTAGCGTAATTGCTCTGAAGATTCTTTGAAATCTCGCTGTCGGTTGCGCCTGCGATATGGTCAAGCATTTCAATAACGGTTACCTCGGAGCCTACGGAATTGTAATAAGAAGCCATTTCAAGGCCGATAACTCCGCCGCCGATAACTGTAAGCTTTGCAGGGATTTCCTCAAGGTCGAGCACTTCCCTGTTAGTCATAACAAAGCCGCTCTCAACACCCTCACGAAGGCCGGGAATGGGAGGAATTACGGGAGCCGAGCCTGTTGCGATAAGAAGGTTTTTGCCCGTGTAGGTTGTACCCTCAGCCTCAACGTTGAAGCCGTTTGCATCCCTGCCGAGGATGGTGCCGCTTGCGCTTACTACGGTAACACCGAGCTTCTTCATCTTCATACCGATGCCGCCTACAAGAGTTTTAACAACCTTGTTCTTTCTTTCTATAACCTTTTTCTGGTCGATTTCAGCGCCTGTTACGGTGATGCCGTACTTTTCGCCGTGGTTTGCATAATCAAAAATCTTTGCGGAATAGAGCAGGGATTTTGAAGGTACACAGCCCTCGTTGAGGCATACACCGCCGAGTGCTCTCTTTTCAATAACCGCTGTTTTAAGACCTGCCGCCGCAGCCTTTTCAGCCGCATTATAGCCTGCAGGACCGCCGCCGAGTACAATCAAATCAAAAATTTCCATCATTTAGCCCTCCTGACTTGCAAGAAAATCGGTAAAATTCTCAAGCCCTTCCTTAAGCTGAGAAAGGAAACGGGATGCAGGACCGCCGTCAACCGCTCTGTGGTCATATGTGAGTGAAAGACCCATAGCCTGATAGGTGCGGATTCCGCCGTTTTCAGCCTTGATTCTGGTGGTGATTGTGTTTACACCGAGAATCGCAGTCTGCGGAATGTTGATGACGGGTGTGAAATGCTCAATGCCGTAAGCGCCAAGGTTAGAAACGGTGAATGAGCCGCCCTGCAAATCCTCAGGCATTGCCGCGCCGTTTCTGCACTTTGTGGCAAGAGCCTTGGATTCTTCGGAAATTTCGTTAAGCGATTTCTTATCGCAGTTTCTCAGAGTGGGTACAAGCAGACCCTTGTCCGTATCAACGGCAACGCCCATATGAACGCCGCTGAAATATCTCATAACGTTATCCTCAAGAAGATGAGCGTTGAGAGCTCTGTTTTCGGGACGGGCAAGCACTCTTGATACAACGAAAAGAATCATATCGTTAAGGGTGATGTTGCCGTAGCCGAGCTTTTCACCGTTTGCCTTGATTTCCTTGCGGAAATTGAGGATATTGGTAGCATCAAAGGTGAGAGTGTGGGTAAGCTGAGCGGTAGTCTGGAGAGATGCAAGCATCTGCTTTGCGATTGTTCTTCTGATTGTGGGCATTTTTTCATCCACGTAATCAGCCTCGGGAGCCTTGCCGATATCGCCAACGCAGAATCTTCCGCCAAGGCCTGTGCCCTTTGCTCCGTTATATTCGCCTGCCGCAGCGCCGGTTGCCGCTCTGCCCTGGGATGCGGCTGCGCGTACGTCGCGCTCGATAATTCTGCCGTCAGGTCCGCTGCCTGCAACAAACGCAAGGTTTACTCCGCTCTTTGAAGCGAAAGCCTTTGCTCTGGGGGATGCCTTGATGAAGCCCTTATTCTCTGCAACAGCCTCAACTGCCGCCGCTTCAACCGCCGCAGGTGCAGCAGCCTTTACTTCCTCCTGCTTTGCTTCCTCAGCAGCCTGAGCCTTTGCAGAAGTGGGACGGAACTGCTCTGCATCCTCGCCCTCTTCGCCGATAACGCATACGTTGGTCATAACCGCTACGTCGGCATCCTCTTCAAAGAACTGCTCAAGCATAATGCCGCTGCAGGGTGCTTCCTGCTCAAGGGTGGACTTATCCGTTTCGTAAATGAAAAGGATATCGCCCTGCTCAACCTTTTCGCCCTTCTGCTTGCACCACTGTGTAAGCACGCAGGTTTCTACCGTGATGCCTACGTTGGGCATCATTACGGGTGTTGCCATACATTATTCCTCCTATCTGAACTGAAATTATTACCACAATATTTGAGTGTTGCCGCTTTTTGCCGCGTCAAGGATTTGCTCATCGGGCTTTTCCTCCGTGATGAGCACGTTGATATCCTCAAGCCTTGCAAAGGTAAACGGCATACTTTTTGAAAACTTCGCACTGTCCACAAGAACAATGGTCTTTTTCGCCTTTGCTATGATACTGCGCTTCAACTCGCACTCGTTGGCGTTGCCGCCCGTAAAGCCGCTCTCAGGAGAGAAAGCGGAGGCAACGATAAACGCAATGTCAATGTTGAAATTCTTTATAAATTCAATGCTCTGCATTCCCGATACGGAAAGGGTCTGCCTGTTTACAAGGCCGCCCACAAGAGTTACCGTGGGCTTGAACTTCTTGGAAACCTCAACGGCAACGTTTGGCCCGCTTGTGAGAATGGAAAGCGGTACGTCGGGCAGACATCTTGCAAGGCACATACCCGTTGTACCAGAATCTATGAAAATCGAACGCCCCGTTTCGGCAAACTGCGCCGCAAGGGCTGCTATATGCTCCTTTGCCTGTCTGTTTTTAATCTCACGAAGCTCGTAAATATCCTCGGCAGCATTATCCTTGCCGATATATTTTGCTCCGCCCCTGACCCTCTGCGCTTCGCCGATTTTTTCAAAAAACTCCAGGTCTCTGCGCAACGTCATGGATGAATATTCGGGAAAAATCTGCACAAGCTCTTTGAGCGTTACGCTTGAATTCTCCCTGAGGAGCTCAAGTATTTTTTCTCGCCTCTGCAAGCCCATAATACCCTCCTGTATTCACACAGTTAACATTTAAAATGTTAACTTTTGTTATTTTTAACATCAGCGTGTTAATTTTATCACAATCGCAACATTTGTCAACAGACTTTAAGAATTTTTAATATATATTTTTTAATGCGTTACGTTATTTTATGTATTGACACACGGCATAGATTGATTTTATAATAAATAAGATAATTAATTGCGGAAAGCGAGGAATTTATTATGGAACCCATTATGCGTTCAGACAAATTAAGCCAGGTGCATTCAGATATCAGAGGCCCTGTTTTTGTAGAAGCAATGCGTATGCGCAAGGAAGGCATTGACGTGCTTCGCCTCAACACAGGCAACCCCGCAACCTTCGGCTTCGGTATGCCTGACAGTGTTAAAAACGCTCTTCTCAACAACGCTGACAAAGCTGTTGCATACTGCGACCTTAAGGGTATGCCCGATGCGAGAGAAGCAATCTGCGCTTACCACAAGAGCAAGGGAATTGAAGGCATCACTCCTGACGATGTTTTCATCGGCAACGGCGTAAGCGAGCTTGTTACAATGGCTCTCACCGCTCTTCTCAACTACGGTGACGAAATTCTTGTGCCCGCTCCCGACTATTCTCTCTGGACCAACTCCGTTTACATCGCAGGCGCAAAGCCCGTTCACTATATCTGCGACGAAAGCTCCGATTGGTATCCCGATATTAACGACATCAAGTCCAAAATTACTCCCAAAACAAGAGCTATCGTTATCATCAACCCCAACAATCCCACTGGCGCTCTTTATTCAAAGGATTTCCTTGAGCAGCTTGTTGCAATAGCAAGGGAGCATAAGCTTGTTATCTTCTCTGACGAGATTTATGACAGACTCGTTATGGACGACCTTGAGCACGTTTCCACCGCTACTCTTGCACCCGACCTTCTTGTTGTTACAATGAACGGTCTTTCAAAGTCCCACATCATCTGCGGCTTCCGCTGCGGCTGGATGGTAGTAAGCGGCGCAAAGGAACAGGCTAAGGATTTCATTGCAGGCCTTGTTCAGCTTTGTGCAATGCGTCTTTGCGCAAACGCTCTCACTCAGCTTGTTATCCCCGCAGCCCTCAACGACCCTGACAGCACCCGCGCCATGATGGTACCCGGCGGCAGAATTTACGAGCAGAGAGAAGCTACCTGCAGAGAGCTTGAAAAGATTGAAGGCATTTCTTTCGTTAAGAATAAGGCTGCTTTCTACCTTTTCCCCAAGCTTGATATCAAAAAGTTCAATATTCACGATGACCAGCAGTTTGCCATGGATTATCTTCACAGCAAAAACGTTATGATTATCCCCGGCAGAGGCTTCAGCTGGAAAGAGCCTGACCATTTCCGCATTGTTATGCTTCCCGAACCTCAGGTGCTTGCAAAGGCTATGCAGGACCTCGGTGACTTCCTCAAGGATTACCGCCAGGCTGACTGATAAAAAAACGGGCTGTCTTTTCTGAGACAGCCCTTGGTTTAATTCAATTACTGCGCAAGGATTCTCCAGTAATCCTCGGAGAATTCTGCGGTAAGCTTTTTCCTTCCCGCCTTGAGACAGGCTACAAGCGTTTTATCCGCAAAGCAATCATCGGGCGCATCGTAGCCCCACGCCGCCGCCTGAGTTACCGACGGCATAAAGCGGCTTTCATACACCGCGCAGCCCAGCGCCGAGTGCTTGTTGTGCACGGCATACTGAGCATCCGCCCTTATGGATGCCTTAAGCTTTGAGTAATCCTTTCTTATCTGCTCAAGCTCCTTTTCGGGGCAGGCGCCGCCCATAAAATATTCGGCGCGCATTATAAGACTGTCAGTGGCATCAATATAGCCCACCATACGGCGCGCAAGCTCTTCCGGTGTTAATTTTATAAGCTCTTCTTTCATAAAAAATCTCCATTTTGAGGTGTTGAAATGAATCAGTTTTTTGCAAAAATTATTTCCGTTTTCAGCGCAATAGCTCTGTTTTTCAGCGGCATTGCAGGCACAAGCACCTGCTCTGACAACGTAAAGATTGTTGACAGGCAGAAGACCTCCCTTATAGGCGCCCTTGTTGCAGGCCAGGGAATCGCAACCGACGGTGAGTATTACTACACTTCTGGCTCAATTGCCGCTCTCAACATAACGGGCCTTGCAAAGTGGGACCTTGATTTTAACCGCGTTGATATGGCTCTTGGCAGCGTGCCCAAGGATTTCACCGAGCAGTACGGCAGCAACCATATAGGTGACATTGCCTGCTACAACGGTTACATTTACGCCCCCGTTGAGGATGATGATTACACCCGCGATTTCGTTATGCTTTACGACTGTGACACTCTCGAATACACGGGCACTTACTATGAGATTACCTCTCCCCTGCTCAACGACGGTATTCCGTGGTGCGCAGTTGACGATGAGGGATATTTCTACACTTCCGCATTTGACAACGTAAACGAAATTCTCCGCTACCGCGCCGAGGATATGAGTTTTGTTGATACCATCAAGCTTTCCGAAACCATCAACCGCGTGCAGGGTGCCGACGTGTATGACGGCAAGCTCTGGGTATCCTACGACGTTAAGGACAGTGCCGACGAGCAGATTCTCTCAATCGACCTTGAAAGCGGCAAGGTTGAAACCGCCTTTGAGCGTTATATCGAAATCAACGATAACGAGGCAGAGGGTATCATTGTCCATCCTATGCAGGACGGCTCGCTCTTCCACGTGCTCGATTACGATATGCTTGTAAGCGTTCACATCCGCCACTATGCATTTGCAAAATAAGTTAAACAGCCCGTACTTCACGTACGGGCTATATTTTTTACCTTTTTGTGTTCTTTATTCTGTTCCAGTATTCCCTCGCCGCCTGCTCATTCTTATTATCACCGAATTCATAATAGACGGTGTTTTTAATGGCATCGGGCAGATACTGCTGCTCCACCCAATGGTTGGGATAAGCGTGGGCATACTTGTAAAACTGACCCTTTACGGGGTTATCCTCACCGTCGCAGTGAACGTTCTGCAGCTGACGGGGTACGGGACCCGACCTGCCCTTGGCAACGTCCTGCATAGCCTGATTTATCGCTTCGTAGGCGGAATTTGACTTGGGCGCCGTGGCAACCGCTATAACCGCATCGGCAAGCGGAATTCTCGCCTCGGGCAGCCCGAGCATCATAGCCATATCAACAGCCGCTTTTACTATGGGCAGAATCTGAGGGTATGCAAGCCCCACGTCCTCGCTTGCGCACACCATAAGCCTGCGGCACGCAGAGGGCAAATCCCCCGCCTCAAGCAGCCTTGCAAGGTAATGCACTGCCGCATCGGGGTCCGAGCCTCGCATAGATTTCTGATAAGCGGAGATGATGTCGTAATGCTCATCGCCGCTTTTGTCATACTTCATGGCGCTCTTCTGTGTAAGCGCCTGAGCATTGGCAAGGGTTATGCGCTTATCGCCGCCGCTGTTCGATGCACTGAGAACGCTCAGCTCCACGGCATTCATCGCCTTGCGCACGTCACCGCCGCAAGCCTTTGAAATATAATCGCACACGCCGTTTTCTATTTCAAGATTTTCGCCGCGCTCATCCGCTATGAACTGAAAAGCCCTTTCAACAGCCACGGAAATTTCCGCAGGCTCAACGCTTTTGAATTCAAAAACGGTGCTTCGGCTTAAGATTGCATTGTAAACGTAAAAATACGGATTTTCCGTAGTGGATGCAATGAGGGTCATTGAGCCGTTTTCAATGTATTCAAGAAGGGTCTGCTGCTGCCTTTTGTTGAAATACTGAATTTCGTCAAGGTAAAGCAGAATTCCGTTTACTCCCTCAAAGGTATCAAGCTTCGCAATGGCATCGCGGATATCCGAGGTGCTCGCCGTTGTGCCGTTGAGCTTTACAAGATGCTTGTTGGCGGCCTTTGCGATAATGCTTGCAAGGGTTGTTTTGCCAACCCCCGACGGGCCGTAAAACACCATATTGGGCAATTCACCCGAAAGGATGATGTTGCGAAGCGGCATACCTTCACCGAGCAGGTGCTTCTGACCCACAATGTCCTCTATCCGCTTCGGACGTATTCTGTCTGCAAGCGGCGCTGCCATACAAACACCTCCCTTTAAACAGAATTATCCGATTTTAAAACTTGATTCTCTCTGCAATGTAAGCATCAAGCGCATCAATGCTGATTCTCTCCTGCTCCATTGTGTCACGGTCACGTACGGTAACGCAGCCGTCCTCAACGGAATCAAAGTCAAAGGTGATGCAAAGAGGAGTGCCGATTTCGTCCTGTCTGCGGTAACGCTTGCCGATTGAGCCGGTTTCGTCAAAGTCGATCATATAGTTCTTCTGAAGCTTCTCATAAACCTTGAGAGCTTCGGGAGAAAGCTTCTTTGAAAGGGGAAGAACCGCTGCCTTGTAGGGAGCAACAGCGGGGCTTAAGTGAAGCACAACTCTTGTGTCGTTCTTCTCAGCGTCGATAACCTCTTCGTCATAAGCCTCGCAAAGGAGAGCGAGAACCGTTCTGTCAAGACCGTAGGTGGACTCGATGATGAAGGGGATGAACTTCTCGTTGGTTTCGGGGGCAAGATAATCCATCTTCTGTCCGCTGTATTCCTGATGCCTTGTAAGATCGAAGTTTGTTCTGTTGTGAGTGCCGTTTACCTCGCCCCAGCCGAAGGGGAAGAGGAACTCGATATCACAGGCAGCCTTTGCATAGTGAGCAAGCTTTTCGTGATCGTGGAAACGGAGATTCTCAGCAGCAATGCCGAGGTCCTGATAAT
>JAZNUP010000125.1:0-17100 GCA_045592385.1 Acutalibacteraceae bacterium | reverse complement strand
AGTGCTGCGAGGATATCGCTCTTATGAGAGTTGTTCCCGGTATGATTGTTATAAATCCTGCTGACGATGTTGAAGCAAGAGCTGCAGTTTTCGCAGCCGCTGAGATTGACGGTCCCGTTTATCTTCGTTTCGGCAGACTTGCTGTTGAAAGAATCAACAACCCTGATACCTATAAGTTTGAAATCGGCAAGGCAGTAACTCTTTGCGAGGGCAGTGATGTTACTATCTGTGCAACCGGTCTTATGGTAGGCGAAGCACTCAAGGCAAAGGAAATTCTTGCTAATGAGGGCATTTCTGCCGCAGTAATTAATTTCCATACGATTAAACCCATAGATAAAGAGGCAATAATAGAAGCAGCTAAGAAAACCGGCGCAATTGTTACCGCTGAAGAACACAGCATTATTGGCGGCTTCGGTGCTGCGGTAGCAGAGGTTGTATGCGAAAGCGTACCCGTACCCGTAGTAAGAGTAGGCGTTGAGGACACTTACGGAAGATCAGGCCCCGCTGTTGAAATGCTTCATATCTACGGCCTTGATGCTGAAAATATTGCTGCAAAGGCAAGAGTTGCTGTCGGTCTTAAGAAGTAAGAAATAATCGGAGGAATGAGAATTGGCAGCTGCAATTAATATTACCCGGTCAAAAACCGTGAGGATAGGAGTCGTCGTTATTTTAGCGGCGGCGGTTGCAGCTGCCGGTTATTTTTTGGCGAATTTTGTCGCCGGCAGAGTCAGCACGCAGGATTATACCGTCGTTTATTCAACAGGAAACAAAACCGTTATTGACATCGGCGGCAACACTCTTGAGATTGATGCAACCGGCGCAGGCGGTTTTCTGTATGACGGTAACCGCAGGAGAATGTATTATACGGTTGATTCTGCTTACAGGAATGAAACCTTTGATTTGTACTATACCGAGCTTGATTTGAGCGGCAAGCTTTGCAAGCCGAAACTTGTTGATTACGGTATAGAGAGCGGATATTCTTCTTGCGATGCGAGCAACTATCTT
The DNA here is from genome assembly GCA_045592385.1 of Acutalibacteraceae bacterium. Classification (GTDB taxonomy): domain Bacteria; phylum Bacillota; class Clostridia; order Oscillospirales; family Acutalibacteraceae; genus CAG-177. Next base: position 16,095 of record JAZNUP010000125.1, on the reverse strand, counting down.
TGCTATACCAAGCAGAGTGAGTCCGGGGATGCACTGGAAGGATGCAGCTTTGACGTTGAAAACAGGCGCATAACCGTTTTCAGCAGCAGTGTTAAGGCTCTTTACGTGCCTGAATATTCGCAGGAGATATATTTTACCCGCCTTCATTCCGACGAAAGTGTGCTTTACCGTTATACAATGGGAAGTAAGGCTCCCGAGCAAATCAGCAGAAACGTTGTGAACGTTCATCTGTTTGACACGAGAGAGAACACTTGCCTGTTTTTTGAGTCTGCAACGCGCGGTGCTCAGACGGTAGGGCTTAACGTGGTGCACGCTGGTGAAAGACCCGTGCTTATCTGTGATGCGGCGGTAAAGGCGGATTACGATTTGTACACTGCAGGCGGCAATCTTTACTATTATACAGGCTCAGGCGAGGATGCGTCCTGGCGTCAGGTTATATCGGATTCTCTTTATGAGAGTGATTCGGTGCTTGCTGAGCCAAAAGAGCAGGATTATTTTTCTTTTTTCGGGATATCGTTGGGATATTCCAAAGCAAAGCTTGAGTATTCTCAGAAGCTTAAAAGGGACGAAATCAGGCAGGCACTTGACGTAGCTTTTGCTTCGGGAAATCTCGGGGCTCCTGTTTATGATGTTTACGTTTATAACAGTGAGTGCAATAAAAAGCTCTGTTCGGGTATTGACCCCGAAAGTGTGATTTCAAGCGCTCCCGTTGGAGAGCCTAAGCTTATTTTTGAAAGCAAAGAAGTTAAGGAGAGTGAGCTTGACGTTGCCTCTCTTCAGGATATTTATAATGAAGAGGGCATCAACGCTGCTGTGGAATACGCAGGCAAAGCGGTGAATGACAGTGTTGTCGGCGGAGATGTTATGCTTGCGGTTTACTATTCTGGTACTGTGGGTGTTTATCCTGTTGAAGGTTTCGCAGGGGATACTGATTTTTCCTTCAGTCCTGACGGCGAAAGGGTTTTTGCCTTCAGCCGTGAGTCTGCAGGGGAATCGCTCAGCGTTTATTCAAGCACATTTTCGCGTCAGCGTGAGCTTCAGAAGCCGAGAAATGTTGACTCTGGAGTTTCAAGCTATAAGGTTGATTCTTCGGGTCTTACCTATCTTAAGCTTGAGGATGGAAAGAATTACGGCAGCGTATTCACATATAAGCAGGGTGAGCGCAGGGAGCTTTCAGGGCAGTCATATGCCTTTATTTCCGATGAGGGGGAAAACGTTCTTTCTTTAAAGAATTACAGCAGCACGGGTGAAGGTCTTACCGCAGATTATTATTACTGCACCGCAAAGGGCGAAAAACTTGTTGCTGAGAATGTTTTTATTGAAAGTGTTATGCACAGTGAGAACGGAAGATTTGCGTTTCTTACGTCTGAAAACGGCTCAACGGCCGCAAAAATCTGTGAAAACGGCAAATGCTTTACTGTATGCCCCGAGGCGTACAGAATCTTGTATATTTATTGATTTGGGGTGATTTGATGGCTTCTGAAAAGATTTTGAGAAAATCGGCTTTTGGCGGCTTTAAAAAAACTGATGTAATTGATTACATTGAAAAAATAGAAACCGCAAGGCTGGAGCAATCAAAAAAGGCTGCTGAGCTTGAGGAAAGGCTTGCCGATGCGCAGGATGCTGCCGTGTTATGCGGTGAGCTGAATGCAGAGCTTGTAAAAGCCCGCGAGGAAAAGGCTGAGCTTGAAAAGCAGCTTGAAACCCTTGAGGAAAAGAACGCTCAGAATCTTGAGCGTATACGTGTTTACGATGAAAACCTTACCGCTCTTGAAGAAAAGCTTGCAAGGCTTGAGGAAAGCTGCGCGGATATAAGCGATTCCGAGCAGCAGATAAACAGCCTTGTTATGGATGCGGTTATGTATTCCGATAAAATCATCGGCAAGGCAAGGGATGCCGCAAGGGCGGTGTCAGAGGATGCAAAGCAGAGTATAATTTACACCACCGGTGAGATTGATTCTATTTCTGCTCAGATAACCCGTATTTCGGGCGAGTTCGGTTCGGTTATAACTGCTTTGTCGGAAAAACTCGGTTCTCTTTCAAAGAATATCGGTGAGCTTACTTCACGCTTTGAAATGCTGCAGGATGATGAAGAGGAAGGTCAGTTCCGTCTTAATGAGGATGGACTTGTTCTCCTTGATGAAATATATTTAAAAATGAAAAACAGACTTTCGGAAAATAAAGAACTCAATAAAGAGGAAGAATAAATGGCACAGTATACTATTGATACCGCTTCACTTGCTGATTACATACCAAAGCTTTGCGCTGGAGACAGTGTTCTTTTGTCAGGCACTGTATATACCGCAAGGGATGCCGCTCATAAAAGAATATGCGCTCTGCTTGATGAGGGAGGGGAGCTTCCTTTTGATTTGAATGGTGCGGTAATTTATTACGCAGGTCCTACACCAACCCCCGAAGGCAGAGTTATAGGAAGTTGCGGACCTACCACTTCCTGCCGTATGGATTGCTTTGCGCCCCGCCTGCTTGACCTGGGGCTTGCCGCAATGGTGGGCAAGGGCGGCAGAAATGCCGAGGTATGCCGTGCAATAGAAAGAAACGGAGCAGTCTATTTTTGTGCAATAGGAGGCGCAGGTGCTCTTTGCTCCAAAAGCATTGTTTCCTGCGAAGAGATTGCTTTCCGCGACCTTGGCTGCGAAAGCGTAAAGAAGCTGTGCTTTAAAGATTTCCCCGTAATCGTTGCAATTGATTGCAAGGGCGGAAATCTGTTTAATAAATAAGAATTTATTGAGAAAGTTTTGAATAGAATATAGCGTGTTAAAAATCAAGGCCGTTTCACCAAAAGTGAAACGGCTTTTTTGTTGAGGTGGTACAGTGGAATTTACGGGGTTTGTCGGCAGCTTGCGGGGAAATCTGCCGCTTTGCATTACGGTTATTCTTATTCTGTCAGTAGTGTTTGTAAACGGCTGGACGGATGCGCCCAATGCTATTGCAACCTGCGTTGCAACAAAAAGTATGGGGGTCGGGCAGGCGATTGCAATGGCGGCGCTGTGCAACTTCTTCGGAGTGCTTGTTATGACCGCGGTAACGCCTACTGTTGCGCAAACAGTGTTCACTCTTGTCAATTTTAACGGCACCGTCCGATTTGCGTTAATCGCGCTCTGCGCGGCAATGGTGGCTATTGTGTTATGGGCAGTGGCGGCGTGGGGATTGGGAATACCTACAAGCGAAAGCCACGCGCTTATAGCAGGGCTTACCGGAGCGGCGATAGCACTTGAAGGCGGATTTTCCTGCATAAATATTTCGCAGTGGAAAAAGGTGATTTACGGTCTCGTTGTTTCGTCGTTGATTGGGGCGGCAGGCGGTTTTGCTGCCGTGAAGGGGATTGAAAATCTTTTTTCAAAAAAGAATTATAAAAAAACGGATGAAATGTTCAGGCGTTTTCAGATTTTTACGGCAGGGATAATGGCGGCTTTGCACGGAGCGCAGGACGGTCAGAAGTTTATAGGTGTTTTTTTGCTTGGAGTCAGCCTTGTTGGCGGCAGTTACAAAAACAGCTTTGATATTCCGCTATGGCTGATGCTACTTTGCTCGGCTGTAATGGCGCTTGGTACCTGTGTGGGAGGACGTAAAATAATAAAAAGTGTTGGTATGGATATGGTGAAACTCGAAAAATACAGAGGTTTTTCTGCTGATATTGCTGCCGCCGCTGCTCTTACAGTGTCGTGTGTTTTCGGCTTGCCCGTAAGCACAACGCACACCAAAACCTTTGCGGTAATAGGGGCAGGTGCGGCAAAAAATCTTAAAAACGTTAATTGGAAGGTGGCAGTTGAGATGTGCCTTGCGTGGGTGCTTACTTTCCCGGGCTGTGCTGTTGCTGGCTGGATAACCGCTTTGATTTTTCTGAGGGTAATGTGATATGAAGAACAAGAATTGCTATTTTGATTGCTTCAGAGAGCTGGGAATTATGTTCCGTGACTCAGCAGAGGAATTGAAAAATTGTTTTGATAAATCGGATGTGTTCATTCTTGGCGAAACTGCGCTGAAAACGGAAAAAACGTCTTACGGTGCAATGCAAAGAGAGACGGAGATTTCCTGTCTGTTGAGGAATGAGTTTTTGCCACCGCTTGACAGAGGTGATATCCTCGCTCTAAACAGAGCACTGGTTCGTTGCATATGCGCCGTTGACGGTTCGTGCAAAAGCTTTACGCAGATGAAAAACATTAAAAGGAATGTATATTTAGTAAAGATTGCTGATGCCGTTTTGAAGCAGAGTGAAATAATCTGCGGTTTTACCGAGGATTTTTCGCGCAGTATAAAAATGAAAAATGCCGTGCAGACCGTCAGCAAGGTGAGCGGTTTAATGCACGGCATAAATAACGATTATATTAAATGTGTCAGCAGCATTTCAGCTGCAGAATCTTTAGCGCTTTGTCAGACCCTTGGTACACTTAAGGAGTGCAGCCATTGCGCGGATGATGCTGCATGGGCGATAAAGGGCATTATAATATCCTCAGGCTGATTTTTTTGTGATGCTCATAAGAATAACACTTAAAGAAACTGCAACAAGAACTGCATTTTCCGTGTTAAGAACAAGCATCAGAACAGCGCATCCGATAAACGCGGCAATTGCGAGAGGGCCGCTTGCGAAAGCTGCTTTCAGATATTTCGGCTTGATGTCCTGCCATGTTCCGAGTATAAGAACTACCGCCAGCGAATGAACGGGAATTCTTGATACAAATCCGTCGGCAAAAATCATAACAGCACAGCACGCGGCACAGGATATCAATCCGCTTGTAAGTGCCTGAAGAACCGGCTTCTTTTCCTTGTAATCGGAATAAAATGGAATTGAGCCTGCTGCGGCACCTGCAATTCCCGCAATGCCGAGGGTGGTTAACTGAGCGCGTGACGTGGCGCACTCGCCGGCCTGTGAGGAGCCCATAATTATTATAAAAAGTGCGGCAGCGCAGAAAATCGCGTGGATAATAACGTATAAATCAGGCTTGAATGAAGCGAAAACGGATGTGTCAAGCAAGGCTTGCGCATTTATTGAATAGTCGCCTATTTCTGTGATTGCGGTTATCTGAGTTGACGGATTAAGGCGTAGGTTGAGAAGTGTGGTTATAAGCAATGCCCAGAATGCCGCAGGGATGTTGTGGCGTAGTTTTTTGAATTTCCTCGGGTAAGTTATCATTACAACAAGAACTATTGTGCCGTACAAAACTCCGCGCCAGTTACCGTGAAATCCGAGCGAGCGGTAAGAGGAGAGCATCTCAATTACGTTTTTGCCCGTTGCACCTATTCCGAAGTAGTTGGTAGTCTGCATAACTGTAACGCATAAAGCAAAGCCGAGCATAACGGCGCCTGCAACAGGTGGGTATATTTTTACCCCGAACTTATCGTTTTTGCACAAAGCGGCAATCAATACGGCAATAAAGCAAAGTACTGAGCCAAGCTGTGCTGCAAAAACGGAGTAAGCAGCAGTGCTGCAAAATACTGCGAAAGCGGCATATGATGGCTTGAAACCGAAAAGAGCATAAAACAGAGCGCAGATTATTGCAGTGGGTAGGGCGCTCATAAGCCCGAGAGGGGAGCATACTCCGACGGCGAGTGACAGCGGCAACGCGAAAGAAAACCCAAAGAAGGCGTCCTTGAGCATAACTGCTGTATTAAAATCTGTTTTTTTAAAAGCGGTCATATAAACCTCGCAAAAAATAAATACAAAAGTTACTTTGTATAGTTTACATTAATTTTACTTTATATACAAGAGGAAACGGGCGAAATATTTATATTTTTGCTATGGAAAAAATACTTATAATATGTTAAAATATTACGGTTATTAAAAATATGGAGAGACAAATGAAAAAGAAAAGAGCGAAAAAAATAGCTACGTGGATAATCGTTCCTTTTATGGCGGCGATTTTTATTCTTGATATCATTACCGTTGAGCTTTGCAATTATTACTGCAAGCGTTATCCAGTAAGCACTCAGGCTGTTGAAACGGCAGGTGACGGAGATGACCGTATCCATTTTCTCAATACCGCTAACTCAGACGCAATTCTCATTGAAAGCAACGGTATGTTTGCTCTTGTTGATTCAGGTGAGGGGGACAGCAACCCCAGACGAAAGCTTGAATACGAGGGCTATGAGCAGGAGGTAGTTGATTACATTATTAAAACCGTCGGCAAAGGCGGCAAGGCTCAGCTTGAGTTTGTGATGGGTACCCACTGCCACTATGACCATATCGGCGCATATCACGCCATTATAACAAACGAGAATATTGATATTAAAAAAGCATATTTCAAAGGCTATGATAAGCGAATCGGCAAGGATTATGAAACCGAAAAGTGGATGCTTGGTGAAATCTACGCTCAGATAGAGCAGGATATTCACGCAAGAGGTATTGAGCTTGTAAACACTCTTCCCTCTGAACCGTTTGACTTCGGCGATTTCACTTTGCAGTTTTACAACACTGTGAATAATGAGGCCCTTTACGGAAAAGGCGAAAACGCCGCAAGTGTAGGAGTGAAGGTTACAAAGGGCGGTCTGTCGGCATTTCTTGCCGCGGATATCACCGCCTCAACAGGGCTTGAAGATTTGCTTGCCGATAAAATCGGTGACGTTGATTTGCTCAAAATCGGTCATCACGGTTATTACGGCTCATCGTCAATGTCTTTTCTGGACGTTCTCAAGCCCGAAATTGCGGTTGTTACCAATCAGTTGGGCAAGATTTACCCCAACGTCAAGTGGAATCTTACAATGAGCGCCAAGTGTCCGATTTATGCAACCTATGACAATAACGGCCTTATTGCTCTGTTTGGTGACAGCGGAGAAATCTCTCTTTTCGGCAATATACATTGATTTAATAACAGTTTATTAATTTAACACCTGAAATGTTGACTTTGTAATATTTAAATGATAACATTACATCTCGGTTAAAACTAATTAAAGGATGAATTGAAATGGCAGAGAATTTAAATCTGACTTGTTATGAATATCTGAAAAAGTGCGTTGCGGATTTGGGCGATTACACAGCCGCTGTTACGTTTAAGCACAAAACAAGTATGAAAACTCTTATGTCTGATATTGACAGTATTGCGGATTACCTTACCGGCTGCGGTGTTACGGCGGGCGACGTTGTAACCGTGTTTTTGCCCACTACCGTTCATTGTTTTGCTGCGTTTTATGCCATAAACAAAGTTGGCGCAATTGCAAACATAGTTCATCCGCTCTCGCCTCCTGAGCAGCTGCTTGAAACCGCAAGGCAGACCAAAGCCAAAGTGCTGTTTATACTTGACTTGCTTGCAGAAAAATACAGTGACGTAATTGAAGAGCTTGCTATTCCCTGCGTTATTTGCTCAAACTCCGATTATGTCGGTAACGCGCTTCGTCCGTTTATCAGGATTTATGAACGCAAAAACAGTAATATGAGAGTTTGCAGGGGTCAGTATTGCGTGCCTTACCGTAAGGCTCTTGAATTGGGCAGAGGTGCAGGACATTCCGATATGGCTCATAACGGCAGAAAGATTGCGGTATATCTTCACGGCGGAGGCACAACCGGCAAAAGCAAAACGATTATGCTCAGCAGTAATGCCATAAACGCGATTGCAAGAAAGCTTGAGAATCTTGATAAACCTCACAAGCCCGGCTCGGAGTATTCGCTTGTGGTTCTTCCTATGTTCCACGCTTTCGGACTTGCCATTGCGATGCATTACAGCCTTACCCATGGCTTTACCTGCCTTCCCGTGCCCAAGTTCAGTGCGCAGGAGTGCAATAAGCTTATCAAGGATTATCCCGTTTCTTTTATCGTAGGTGTTCCCGATATGTTCAGAAAGATGTATGAAGAGGATAACTTTGAGGGTAAGCATCTCAAGAATCTTCGCTTGCTCTTCTGCGGCGGCGATTTTGTAGCAGAAAAATTCCTTGAGCAGTTCAACGATAAGCTTGCTGAATACGGTTCGGAAGGTAAGCTTTTCAGGGGCTACGGTCTTACTGAGGCGAGCTCCGTGTGCTGCGTTAATACTTATGATGAATGCTGCCCCGAATCTATCGGTAAGCCTCTTGAGGGCATCAAGATTGAGATTTGGGATGAAATGCGCCGTAAGGTGCCCGCAAACGAAATCGGTGAAATTGTTGTTTCCGGTGACACTCTTATGGAGGGTTATTATAACGGCGATAAAACCGTACCGAATGACGGTGTATATACTGATGCCTCCGGCAGACGCTGGGTGCTAACGGGAGACCTCGGATATAAAGACAGCAAGGGCTTCATCTTCTTTACGGGAAGAAAGAAGCGAATGATTATTATTTCGGGCTACAACGTGTACCCCACTGATATTGAGAATACTGTTCTTGAGCTTGATTTTGTAAAAGAAGCCTGCGCAGTGCAGGGCTATCACAAGGGCAAGCCTCTTGCAAAGCTTTGCGTAACTGTTGTTGAAGGCACGGATAAGGATAAGGCAATATCACAGATTAACTCTTATTGCAAGAAGAAGCTTTCAAAATTCTCTTGCCCCAAGAAAATTGAAATCATTGATGAAATGCCTCGCACCAAGATGGCAAAGATTGATTTTATGAAGCTGTGTGACAGTTTTCCCACGGGCGAAATAAAAGATAAACCTGAAAGGAAGTCAAACAAATGAGTAAGCAGACCAGAACTCCTGCTGCGGGAGATATCGTAGCAACAATGAAAACAACTATGGGCGATATTAAAATCCTCCTTTTCCCCGAAGCGGCACCCAAGGCAGTTGAGAATTTTACAACCCACGCAAAGAACGGATACTATGACGGCATAGTTTTCCACAGAGTAATTGATTCATTTATGATACAGGGCGGAGATCCCTCAGCTACAGGTTGCGGCGGCGAAAGCATCTGGGGTAAATCTTTTGAGGATGAATTCAGCCCCGAGTATCACAACCTCAGAGGTGCTCTTTCAATGGCAAACGCAGGCCCCGGCACAAACGGCAGCCAGTTTTTCATTGTTCAGGCAAAAGAGGTAGACTCACGTCTTGTTTCTCAGATGCGTCAGCTTGCTGACAGAGGTTTCCCCACAGATATCGTAGACGATTACGAAGCAATGGGCGGCACTCCTCACCTTGATTTCAGACACACAGTTTTCGGTCAGGTTTTTGAAGGTATGGATACCGTTGATGCAATCGCAGCAGTTGAAACTGACAACAGAGACAGACCTCTCAAGGATGTCGTAATCCTCGGTATTGACGTTGAAACGTTATAATAAAAAAGTAAGGCGGCTTGTTTAAAACAAGCCGCCATTTTTTGTTTTTAGTCGTTAAAAGCTTTTTCAATAGAGTTTACAACGTTTTCGGCATCGGTTTTTACAACAAGCAGAGAAATGTCTGTTTCGGATGTTGTAATCATTCTTACGTCAGCCTGAGCGTTTGCTGCTGCGGTGAAAACCTTAGCTGCAACGCCTGCTGCCTCACGCATAGGTGCGCCGAAAACAGAAACTTTACTGTTTCCGCTGCTTACGCTGATTTTAATAGCGGGATTCTGCTTGCGAAGCTCAGAGCAGATGGCAAGCACGCAGATAAAATCATCGTCACTTACGGTAAAGGAGAAAGCGGAGTTTGCGCCGCTGGGAGGCAGCTGGGAAATCATATCAACGTTGATTCCTGCCTCTGAAATCATATTGAAAACCTTGGAAATATGAGCAATGTCGGAAGAAAAATTGCTTATACTGATGAGAGTGATATCATCGCATACCGAAACTGTTTCAATAATCTTCATTTTTTCAAATCCTTTCCTCAGTCTATCAAATCAGCCATACAGTACATACCGGGCTGCTTTTTGGTTAAAAAACGTGCTGCGTTGAGAGCTCCGGTGGAAAACAGAGCTTTGCTCCTTGCGCTGTGGGAGAGGGTGATTATTTCATCGTTGCCAGCAAAAACAACCTGATGCTCGCCCGTTACGGTGCCGCCTCTGAGAGAGTGAATACCGATTTCGGTCTTTGTTCTCTTTTCACGCTTTTCGTGGCGGTTGTATTCATACTTTGCATCGTAATCAAGCTCACCTGCAACTGCATCGGCAAGCATAAGAGCCGTGCCGCTGGGAGCATCAATTTTCTGGTTGTGGTGCATTTCAACAATCTCAATGTCAAAATCTGCGCCGAGTGCCGCCGCCGCTTTCTTTGCAAGCTCACAAAGAAGATTTACGCCGAGCGACATATTGGCGGAGAAGAAAACGGGGATTTTTTCTGCGGCAAGGTGAAGGGATGCAATCTGCTCATCGCTGAGGCCGGTTGTGGCAATAACCGCAGGAAGTGAGTGCTTTACTGCGAATGCGAGAAGATTGCTCAGTGCAGCGGGATTTGAGAAATCAATGATAACATCAATCTTTTCTATAACTGCGCTGTCGATAGCATCAAAGCTGCTGAAAACAGGGAAGGAGCAATCGTCGGATGAAACTATGTCAACCCCTGCAACCACTTCAAGGTCTTCGATTGTAAGCACCTGAGAGCAGAGAGTTCTGCCCATTTTGCCCAGGGCGCCTGTTAATAAAATTCCTGCCATATTAAAAATCCTTTCGGTGCGAGTTATGTTAATTATGCTTCGATAAGGTTGTGCTTGAGAAGCACCGCACGAAGCTTTGCCTTAGCTGCATCATCCATCTCGATGAGAGGAAGACGGCAGGGACCAACGTTAAGACCCATCATATTCATAGCTTCCTTTACGGGGATGGGGTTAACGTCAATAAACAAAGCGTTGCAAAGGTCAAGGTACTCAAGCTGAAGGTCGCGGCTTCCGATATAATCGCCGTCAATGTACTTCTTGACGATTTTGTGAGCAATACCGGGAATTACGTTGGAAAGAACAGAGATTGTACCCTTTCCGCCCAGAGCCATAATTGCGGTAGCCTGGTCATCGTTGCCGGAGTAGATAGCAAGCTCGTCGCCGCAAAGAGCAGCAGTCTGAGCGATTTCCGAAATGTTGCCGTTTGCTTCCTTGGTAGCAATGATTCTGGGATGCTTTGCAAGCTCGGCATAGGTTTCGGGCTTGATGTTAACACCTGTTCTTGAAGGAACGTTGTAAAGGATGATGGGGGCGCTTACACGGTCAGCAATATAGTTGTAATGAGCGATAAGGCCTCTCTGTGAAGTTTTGTTATAGTAAGGAGTAACTGAAAGAATAGCGTCAACGCCGCATCTTTCAGCTTCGTTTGAAAGCTTCACTGCATAGTGAGTATCGTTGCTGCCTGCGCCTGCGATAACGGGAACTCTGTGGTCTACAACTTCAACGCAAAGCTTGATAAGGTTTACGTGCTCTTCGGTTGAAAGAGTCTTTGCTTCGCCTGTTGTGCCGCATACAACAATTGCGTCTGTGCCCTTCTTGAGCTGATACTCAATGAGCTCAACAAAGCGGTCATAGTTAACGCTCTGGTCCTCATTGAAGGGGGTAACGATAGCAACGCCTGCGCCTGTGAAAAGTACGGGCTTCATAATAATCAGATCCTTTCTGAAAGGTTGAAATTAAAACTTGGAATCAATAAATCCCTGGCTGCAAATCTGCTCAGCCATAAGAACTGCGCCGCCTGCAGCACCGCGCAGGGTGTTGTGTGAAAGGCAGACGAACTTATAATCATACTGTGAGTCCTCACGAAGACGGCCAACGGAAACAGCCATACCGCCCTCAAGGTCACGCTGAAGCTTTGTCTGGGGCATATTGTCCTCTTCAAAGTAGTTGAGGAACTGCTTGGGAGCGCTGGGAAGCTCAACTTCCTGAGGATAGCCCTTGAAGTTCTTCCAGATTTCAAGGATTTCTTCCTTAGTGGGTTTCTTCTCAAAGCGTACGAAAACAGCAGCCATATGACCGTCAGAGCAGGGAACTCTAAGGCACTGAGCGGTGAACTTGGGAGAGGATGCGGGAACAATTTCTTCGCCTTCAATTTTACCCCAGATCTTAAGGGGCTCAATTTCGGACTTTTCTTCTTCGCCGCCGATGTAGGGGATAACGTTATCAATCATTTCGGGCCAGGTGTCAAAGGTTTTGCCTGCGCCGGAGATTGCCTGATAAGTGCAAACGAGAACGTCCTTAACGCCGAATTTTTCATCAAGAGGATAAAGAGCGGGAACGTAGCTCTGAAGGGAGCAGTTGGACTTAACAGCGATAAAGCCTCTCTTTGTGCCGAGGTGCTTTCTCTGAGCGTGAATGATTTCGGAGTGGTCAGGGTTGAGCTCGGGAATCATCATGGGAACGTCAGGTGTGTGTCTGTTAGCGCTGTTGTTGGAGATAACGGGGCACTCTGCAAGAGCGTACTGCTTTTCAAGAGCCTTGATTTCATCCTTTTTCATATCAACTGCGCAGAAAACGAAATCAACAGCAGATGTGATTTTGTCGATATCTGCGGTGGCGTCCATAACAACAAGGTTTTCCATATTTGCGGGAATGGGGGTGGACATACACCATTTTGCACCTACAGCTTCTTTGTATGTTTTGCCTGCTGAGCGTGAGCTTGCAGCAAGAGCAACAACCTCAAACCAGGGGTGATTCTCAAGCAAAGTTGCAAAGCGCTGGCCTACCATACCTGTTGCGCCTACGATACCTACTTTGTAATGTTTCATTGATACGGCCTTCTTTCTGAAAGTTATGGTTGTAATTTTCATTCGGTTGATTTATAATGCTTTTATAAATGCGGCATAAGTACAACACTGATAAATTATAATATCATTTATGGTTGGTTATGTCAAATAATAATATATACAAATTATTTTTTAAAATTAAGGGATAAATACAAAGATTTATCAAAAAACGGGAAATTTGAGGTTTTTTAATGAAGAAAAGCGAATTTTTTTACGATTTACCGCCGGAGCTTATAGCTCAGACTCCTGCTGAGCCGAGGGATTCATCCCGCCTGCTTGCTATGGAGAGAGACAGCGGAAGAATTGAACACAGAACTTTCAGGGATATCCTTGATTTCTTCCGCGAGGGAGACTGTCTTATTCTTAATAACACAAGGGTTTTGCCTGCCAGAATGTACGGTGAAAGAGTTGATACGGGAGCGGTTGTTGAATTCCTGCTTCTCAGCCAGAAAAGTGCCGATACATGGGAGGTTATAACGGGTCCCGGTAAAAAGGCGAGGGTAGGGCATAAGTTTACCTTTGCCGGCGGATTGATGACGGCGGAAATCGTGGAAGTGCTTGATGACGGTAACCGCATAGCAAAATTCGGATTTGAGGGTAACTTCTTTGAAGTTATTGATAAAATCGGAGAAATGCCGCTTCCTCATTACATAACTGAAAAGCTTGAGGATAAAGAGCGCTATCAGACTGTTTATGCCAAAGAGCAGGGCAGTGCTGCGGCGCCTACTGCAGGGCTTCATTTTACTGACGACCTGCTTGAAAAAATCAGGGCAAAGGGTGTAAAAATCGGCTTTGTAACGCTTCACGTGGGTCTCGGTACTTTCAGACCCGTAAAGGCTGAAAACATTGAAGAGCACCATATGCACTCCGAGCATTATCATCTTCCTGCCGAAACGGCTGACCTCATAAACGAAACCAAGAAAAACGGCGGCAGGGTTTTTGCGGTGGGTACAACCTGCTGCAGGACTCTTGAGTCCGTTGCCAATTTCAGGGGCGGAATTCAGGAGGATGACGGCTGGACGGATATTTTCATCTATCCCGGCTATGAATTTAAGTGCATAGATTGCCTTATCACGAATTTCCATCTGCCTGAGAGTACGCTTATAATGCTTGTAAGTGCTTTTTGCGGATATGAGAATACGATGAATGCATACAGGATTGCCGTTGAGGAGAAGTACAGATTTTTCTCCTTCGGTGACAGTATGGTAATTTTTAAAGAATAAAGTTTTTAGAACACGGAGATTTTTATGTACAAGCTTCTTAAAAAAGACGGTAACGCAAGGCGTGGCGAATTCACTACCGTACACGGTACGGTGCAGACTCCTGCGTTTATGAATGTTGCAACCTGCGGTGCTATCAAGGGCGGACTTTCTGCGCTTGATTTAAAGGAAATCGGTTGTCAGGTTATGCTTTGCAATACCTATCATCTTCACGTCAGACCCGGTGATGATCTTGTTTACGATATGGGCGGGCTTCATAAGTTTACAAACTGGGATGCCCCCATCCTTACTGACAGCGGCGGTTTTCAGGTTTTCTCCCTTTCTTCTTTGCGCAAAATCAAAGAGGAGGGTGTTTACTTCAATTCTCACGTTGACGGCAGGCATATTTTTATGGGTCCTGAGGAAAGTATGCAGATTCAGTCGCATCTTGCCTCAACCATTGCTATGGCTTTTGACGAATGTGTTGAAAATCCCGCAAAATATGAATATGCAAAGCAATCCTGCGCAAGAACAGAACGCTGGCTTGAACGCTGTAAGGCTGAAATGAGCAAGCTCAATTCTTTGCCTGAAACAATCAATAAAAATCAGCTCCTTTTCGGTATAAATCAGGGCGCAACCTTTGATGATTTAAGAGTTGAGAATATGAAAAAAATTGCAAAGCTTGATTTGCCCGGTTATGCAATAGGAGGTCTTGCGGTAGGTGAACCCAAAGAGGATATGTACCGCATTATTTCTGCTGTGGAGCCCCATATGCCTGATGACAGACCGAGATATCTTATGGGTGTAGGAACTCCCGGAAATATAATTGAGGGCGTGTGGAGAGGCGTTGATTTGTTCGACTGTGTTATGCCCAGCCGCAACGCAAGGCACGGTCATCTTTTCACTAAAAAAGGAATTATCAATCTCAATAATAAAAAATATGAGCGTGATGCGTTGCCCATTGATCCCGAGTGCAATTGCCCGACTTGCCGCAGTTTTTCACGCAGTTATATCCGTCATCTCTTCAAATGTCAGGAAATTCTTGCCATGCGTCTTTGCGTTATACATAATCTTTATTTCTATAACAATCTTATGGCAGAAATCCGTTGCGCAATCGAAGAGGGACGTTACGAGCGTTTTCGAGAGGAAAATGTTGACGTGCTTGACAAAAGAATATAAAAATAATGCAAAATATCTCTTGCATAATGTTTTACAATAATGTATAATTAATGAAATTGTTTTTGGAGGTTATTTACAGTGATTAATCTTATTCCCCTTATGATGCCCTCAGCCGGCGCAGCTGCTTCAACTTCTGCAAACGGCGGCTCATCCTATTCAATGATCATTCTCATCGTTGTAATGTTCGCAGTTATGTATTTTGTAATGATCAGACCCCAGAAGAAAAAGCAAAAAGAAGAGCAGGAAATGCGTGACAATATCCAGGTTGGCGATGAAATTACCACCATCGGCGGCATTATGGGCAGAGTTGTTACAGTTAAAGAAGATTCTCTTATCATCGAAACAGGTGCAGATCGCAACAAGATGAAGATTACCCGTTGGGCAGTTTCTACTAACAACACCGCAGTTGAAAAGGCAGAGGCTGAAAAGGCTGCTGCAAAGGAAGCTGCTGAAAAAGAAAAGGCAAAGAAGATGGAAGAAGCTGCTGAGCAGAGCAAGTCAAAGAGAAAGAAGTCCAAGAAGAAGGACAGCACCTTTGACGATTAATCAGTAATAAAATCAAAATCCCTCTCATATCATTGAGCAAGACGATATGAGGGGGATATTTTTATATGAACAGTAAAGAAATGCGGAAGAAAGAAGAAAACACGTCCTCGCTTCTCATAAAAAGAATACTTATCGGTGCGGCAATTACCGCAGGATTGTTTTTTGTTATTCTGTGTGCTGTTTCGCTTGCGGCTCTTAAAAGCGATATGAGCGAAGGATTATACGCAACCGCAGGCAGGGCTATTGCTTTTGTGTCCGGATTTGCAGGCGGATTTGTGAGCGTGCTGCCCGTGAGGAAAAAGGGGCTTGTTACGGGCGCTGCCGGTGGAGCGCTCGGTGCAGTGCCTGCAATGATTGCTGTGTTTTTGGCCAACACAAAAAGCTCACCCGTGAGTGTGCTGATTCTTTTGCTGATATTCGCCGCCGCTGCTGCTGCCGGCGGAATAACAGCAGCAAATATCAGGAAAAAGCAAAAATTCAAATAAAAAGAAAAGCGGTTTGCACGGGCTTTGTTCAGCCTATGCAAACCGCATTTTTTAATTAAAGACCGGTCTTTTCAGCAATGTATGCTCTTGCTTTGCAAGCGTATTCGTAGGGGTTAGCCTTAGCGGGATCCTG
>JAZNUP010000124.1:0-12592 GCA_045592385.1 Acutalibacteraceae bacterium | reverse complement strand
CCGTTTCAAGCAGGCAAGCGATGAAAAAATGGCTGATCTCAAGCATAGCAATGAATCCAAAAGAGGCGGATATTCACGCCGCGGCGGCAATAAGCAGTAATTATTCAAAACGGGGGATGCTCCAATCCCCTGTTTTTTTGTTGTTAGGGTGGTGAAGACAGTGCGGGAAATTGACGTTAAAATAATTGAACAGGCTGTAAGGGATTTGTGTATTAAAGCAAATAAGCACCTTCCCTGCAAGCTTGAAAAAGCAGTAAGAGAAAGTGCCTGCAACGAAACCGAAGAACCTGCTGCAGGTATAATGAAAAGCCTTTGCGAAAATCTTGATGCAGCAAGGGAGCTTGATATTCCGATTTGTCAGGATACAGGGATGGCAGTTGTTTTTGCCGAGGTAGGGCAGGAGGTCCATTTTGTCGGCGGCAGCTTTGAAGAAGCTATAAACAACGGCGTAGGCAGAGGATATACCGAGGGATATCTCAGATGCTCGGTTGTTGCTGACCCTCTTCGCAGGGTGAATACGGGCAATAACACTCCTGCCGTGCTTCACACAAGGATAGTTGACGGCGATAAGTTGAAAATAACCGTTGTCCCCAAGGGGTTCGGCAGTGAGAATATGAGCTGCCTTAAGATGCTTACTCCTTCCGCATCCCGTGAGGACATAATCAATTACGTTATCAGCGTTGTTGAGCAGGCAGGCAGTAATCCTTGCCCGCCTATGGTTCTTGGTGTAGGAATAGGCGGAGATTTTGAGCAGTGCGCATTGCTTGCCAAAACGGCTTTGTGCAGAGATGCGGGCGAGAATAATCCCGATGAGTTTTATTGTGAAATGGAACGGGAGATTCTTGAAAGAGTAAACCGCCTTAATATAGGTCCCCAGGGCTTCGGCGGTAAAACAACGGCACTGTGGGTGTCGGTTGAAACGGCTCCTACTCATATAGCAGGCTTACCGGTTGCGGTCAACGTAGGCTGCCACGTAACAAGGCACGCAAGCGTTGAACTGTAATTTTGTGTATTTTTTGTAAATTTATTAAAAAAATTAAGTTTACCCCTTTATTTTTTTGTTTAATTGTGCTACAATTCAATTGAAGCTAAGGCTTCAACTAAACCTAAGGGGGATGGACTTTAATGAAAATCACTATTTTGGGACGCAAATGTTCACCCAGAGAATCTTTCAAGGCTCACGCTGAGAAAAAGCTTGCTAAGGTTGAGCGCTTTTTTGGTGATGATGCCGAGGCAAAGGTAACCGCAACGGTTGAAAAAAGTTCGCAGACCGTTGAAATTACCATTGTCAACAGCGGTATGATTTTCAGAGCCCAGGAACGTGCGGAAAATATGAACGAAGCACTTGATAAATGTGTTGATTCGCTCGTTCGCCAGATCAGAAAAAACAAGACCAGAGTAGAAAAGAAGCTTCGCAACGGCGTTATTGATGACCTGCTTCCTGCAGACGAGCCTGTTGCAGAAGAAGAGGAATTCGAGGTTGTAAGAACCAAAACGGTGCAGCTTAAGCCTCAGTCGGTTGATGAGGCAATTCTTCAGATGAATCTTCTTGATCATCAGTTCTATGTTTTTCTCAATGCTGAAACCAACGCTGTGAATGTTGTTTATAAGCGTAGCGATTCAGGCTACGGTCTCATCGAGCCTGAAATTTAAGCGTTTGTATATAAAGATTAATCTCTGAAATTAAGCCGGTGGGAACGCGTTTGCTGGTTTCCACCGGCATTTTTGATGTAATTAGAGAAAAGGATTTGCTATGATTAATTTTGTTATCCCCTGTCTTTTGGGTCTTGAATCGCTTATTGCCGATGAACTCAGAGAGCTCGGTGCTCTCAACGTTGCCGCAGAAAACGGCAGAGTGTTGTTTGACGGTGATGAGTCTATTCTTGCCAGAGTAAATATCTGCTCGCATTTTGCTGAAAGAGTTCAGATTCATGTCGGCTCTTTTGAGGCGCACTCCTTTGAAGATTTGTTTCAGGGAGTAAAGGCTCTCGAGTGGGAGCGATGGATTGGCGAGCAGGATGCATTCCCCGTAAAAGGATATTCGATTAATTCGGATTTGTTCAGCGTGCGCGACTGCCAGGCAATCACCAAAAAAGCAGTTGTTGAGCGTCTTAAGAGCAAATATCATACAGAATGGTTTGATGAAACGGGTCCCGTTCATCAGATACAGTTTGCCATAATGAAAAACAGAGTTTCCATGCTGATTGACACTTCGGGCGCAGGCCTTCATAAAAGAGGATACCGCCTTGATGCAAACGATGCACCCATTAAAGAAACTCTTGCTGCGGCTCTTTGCAGTCTGTCGCGTTTAAGACCGTACCATAAGCTTTATGACCCTATGTGCGGCTCGGGCACTATTCTTATTGAAGGTGCAATGCTTGCGGCAAAGATGGCTCCCGGTATCAACAGAGGCTTTTCGGCAGAAAGATGGGATTGCATACCCCGTGAAATCTGGACTGCGGAAAGAGAAAGAGCAAGGGAGAGCGTTGTTGCTATTGATGATTTTGAGGGTTACGGCTCAGATATTGATGCTCAGGCGATTGAAAAGGCAAAACAAAATGCACAGAGAGCCGGAGTGGCATCAAAACTTAACTTCAAAGTGTGTGATATCAAGGATTTCAAGCCCGTTACTGAGAGGGGAACTTTGATTTGCAACCCGCCTTACGGTGAAAGACTACTTGACATAGAGCAGTGTGAAATGTTATATAAAGATATGGGGCGTGTGTTTGAGAAGAAAAAAGGCTGGTCTTACAGCATAATCAGCCCCGATGAGGAGTTTGAAACCGCTTTCGGCAGAAAAGCGGACAAACGCCGCAAGCTTTACAACGGTATGATTAAGTGTCAGCTTTATATGTATTTTAAATAGGAGATGATATCCCTTGAAGCATGTATTTTTAATTAACCCCACAGCAGGTAAGGGCAAGTTTTACGAAGCCATAAAGCCACAGATTGAGGAGTGCTGCAAAAAGAACGGTCTTGATTTTGAAATAGTAACCACCAAGGCAAGCCGTGACGGTCTGAGAATAGTCAAAGAAATGGCGGCAACGGGCGAAAATATCCGTTTCTATGCCTGCGGCGGCGACGGTACTCTTTATGAGGTTGTAAACGGTGCATACGGTTACGATAATGTAGAGGTTGCCGTAATTCCTCTTGGCTCAGGTAACGATTTTATCCGCCTTTTCGGAAGTAAGGAAGATTTTCTTGAGCTTCATAACGTTATTAACGGTGTACCCGTGCCCCTTGACGTTATAAAGTGCCTCGATGAAATTGCACTCAACCAGCGCTCAATGGGTCTTGATGCCGAGGTTTGCGCAAAGCAGGCCGAGTTCAAAAAACTTCCTCTGGTAACAGGTGAGGGTGCTTACGTTGCATCATCTCTCTATTGCTTGCTTAAAAAGGTTAAGAATACTTTTACAATTACTATTGATGACGGTGAGCCTTTTACAAGAGACTGTATTTTCTGCTTCTGCGGCAATTCGCGCTGGTACGGCGGCGGATTCAAGGGCGGTCCTCTTGCTATGCCTGATGACGGCTTGCTTGACTTTATAATTGTTGAAAAGAAGTGCACAAGAGCAAAGCTTGTCACTCTTCTCGGTTCTTACAAGAAGGGTGAGCATCTCAGCTGGGATATGACCACCTTTGTAAGAGGCAAGAAGCTTACCATTCACAGTAAGAATCCGGCTGCTGTTAACGTGGACGGTGAATGCACTGTTGTTAATGACTGCACATTTGAAATTGTTGAAGATGCAATAACCTTCGTTGTTCCCAAGAATTCCGAATTCCTTAATTTCAGAACTCAGAAGGAAACAAACTGAACATAATAAAAAACACCTCCGATAACGCTTAAGCGTTATCGGAGGGGAATTTTTTTGCATATTAAAGGGATGCGAGAGTTTCCATTACGTAGTTGCCGAATTCTTCGCAGGTGCAGCCGTCGCTTCTGCCGGTAATTTTGAGCTTCTTCTCAGTAATCATGCAGATATCAAGAGCCTTTTCAAGCTTGTCAGCCTCTTCCTGGCGGCCGATGTGTGAGAGAAGCATAACGGTTGCTCTGAGCATTGAGCAGGGATCAGCATAGATGCCTCTGCCCTCTCTCATCATTCTGGGAGCGGAGCCGTGGATCGCTTCAAACATAGCGTATTTCTTGCCGAGGTTTGCACTGCCTGCGGTGCCTACGCCGCCCTGGAATTCAGCAGCTTCGTCAGTGATGATGTCGCCGTAAAGGTTGGGGAGAACGAATACCTTGAAATCACGGCGGCGCTTTTCATCAATGAGCTTTGCTGTTGTGATGTCGATATACCATTCATCGGTGGTGATTTCGGGATATTCCTCGCCGATTTTCTTGCAGAGTCTGAGGAATTTACCGTCAGATGTTTTGATAACGTTTGCCTTCTGGATGATTGAAACTCTGTCCTTGCCGTTTCTTCTTGCGTAGTCATAAGCAAGGCGTGCAATACGCTCGGTGCCTTCGGTTGTAGTAACAACAAAGTCCATGGCGAGGTCATCGGTAACGTTGATGCCCTTTGAACCAACGGCATAAGCGCCTTCTGTGTTCTCTCTGAAGAAGGTCCAGTCAACACCCTGGTCGGGAAGCTTAACGGGGCGTACGTTTGCGAAAAGGTCAAGAGCCTTTCTCATAGCAACGTTTGCGCTCTCAATGTTGGGCCAGGGATCGCCAGCCTGAGGAGTGGTGGTGGGTCCCTTAAGGATAACGGGGCATTTTTTAAGCTCTTCAAGAACGTCGTCGGGGATTGCCTTGTTGCATGCAACTCTGTTCTCGATTGTAAGACCGTCGATTACCTTGAATTCAACCTTGCCTGCCTTGACTTCGTCATCAAGGATGAAAGCAAGAACTCTTGCAGCTTCGTTTGTGATGATGGGGCCGATACCGTCGCCGCCGCAGATGCCGATGGTGAGTTTGTCAAGCTTTTCGTAATCAACGAAATCGCCTGCGTTTTTAATTCTTTCGCTGCGCTCGTCCTGTTCGCGGATAAGAGCTTCAAATTTTTCAACAGCAGCTTTGATTTGTTCCTGTGTCATTATTTATTTCCTCCGTTGGCTTTTGTATAGTTGAGAAGACCGCCTTCAAGAATCATAGCCTTCTGTCTTTCGGAATAGTCGTAGCAAAGAGCGTATTCTTCGCCTGTTGTTTTGTTGATAAGAGTTACCTTTGAACCGCTCTTAATTGCGTTTCTGATTTCGGGAAGCTCGAGAATGTCGCCCTGAGAAACCTTGTCGTAATCATCGGGATTTTCAAAGGTGAAGGGCATAATGCCTGCGTTGATGAGGTTTGCGCAGTGGATTCTTGCAAAGGATTTGGCAATAACAGCCTTGATTCCGAGGTAAAGGGGGACAAGCGCTGCGTGCTCTCTGGAAGAGCCCTGGCCGTAGTTTGCGCCGCCGATAATGAAGCCCTTGCCTTCAGCCTTGCAGTTTTCTGCAAATTTTTCGTCACACTGACGGAAGCAGAAGTTTGAAAGGTAGGGGATGTTTGAACGGTAGGGGAGAATCTTTGCACCTGCGGGCATAATATGGTCGGTTGTGATATTGTCGCCAACCTTGAGGATTGCTTTTGCCTGGATGCTTTCGGGCAGAGCAACGCTTACAGGGAAGGGCTTTATGTTGGGACCGTACTTGATTTCAACACTGTCTGCTTCGCAAGCGCAGGCGGGCTTTTCGATGAGATTATCGTTAATGATAAAGCTTTCGGGCATAACAATTTCGGGCATTTCGCCAAGAGTTCTGGGGTCTGTAAGGCAGCCTGCAATTGCAGATGCTGCAGCAACCTCGGGGCTTACAAGGTAAATGCCTGCATCAGCAGTGCCTGAACGTCCCTCGAAGTTTCTGTTAAAGGTACGCAGTGAAACGCCCTTCGACTGAGGTGACTGACCCATTCCTATGCAGGGACCGCAGGAGCATTCAAGAAGTCTTGCACCGGCGCAAAGGATATCGGAAAGAGCGCCGCTGAGTGAAAGCATATTGAGAACCTGCATTGAGCCGGGGGAGATTGTGAGGCTTACGTTGGGGGCGATTTTCTTGCCCTTGAGGATAGCCGCAACCTTAAGTAAATCGTAAAGTGAAGAGTTTGTGCAAGAGCCTATGCATACCTGGCTTATTTCGATGTTGCCGATTTCTTCAACGGTTTTAACGTTGTCAGGCATATGGGGCATTGCGGCAAGGGGAACGAGCTTGGTAAGGTCGATATCAATGATTTCATCGTATTCGGCATCGCTGTCGGATTCAAGAGCAACCCAATCTTCTTCTCTGCCCTGAGCCTTAAGGAAGGCTTTGGTGATTTCGTCTGAGGGGAAGATGGAGGTGGTTGCGCCGAGCTCTGCACCCATATTGGTGATGGTTGCTCTTTCGGGAACGGAAAGAGTTTTAACGCCTTCACCGCCGTATTCTATGATTTTGCCTACGCCGCCCTTGACGGACATAATTCTGAGAACTTCAAGGATGATATCCTTAGCGCTTACCCAGGGGCTGAGCTTGCCGCTGAGTCTTACAAGAGTCATTTTGGGCATAGTAGTGAAGTATTCGCCGCCGCCCATTGCAACTGCAACGTCAAGTCCGCCTGCACCGATAGCGATCATTCCGAGTCCGCCGCCTGTGGGAGTGTGACTGTCGGAGCCGATAAGGGTTTTGCCGGGGATACCGAAGCGTTCAAGGTGAAGCTGGTGGCAGATTCCGTTGCCGGGCTTTGAGAAGAGCAGACCTCTCTTTTTAGCGCAGCTCTGAATGAACCTGTGGTCATCCGCATTTTCAAAACCGGTCTGTAAAGTGTTGTGGTCAATGTAAGCGACTGAAAGCTCGGTCTTTACGCTGTCAATTCCCATAGCTTCAAATTCAAGATAAGCCATAGTGCCGGTAGCGTCCTGAGTGAGTGTCTGGTCGATTCTCAGGCCGATTTCGGTGCCGGGAATCATTTCGCCGCTGACAAGGTGTGATTTGATGATTTTCTGAGCAATTGTCAGACCCATATCTGTAACCTCCAGTTTTAAGGTAAATCAGCAACATTACCTCATTATATTATTACAACTGTATAGTATATTAAAAAAGAGTTTTTTTGTCAAGCAAACATAAAAAAATCTGATACATATTGCGAAAAACTTATGTTCGGCAACAAAATGTTGAGTTTTTTTGTTGATAAAAATAAAATGATATGATATAATTTCATAATCAGTATTGTGGTTAATGCGCTCTTAACGGGGAATATTAATTCTGAATTCCAAGGAGAGTGCATTTATGACGGAAAAAATCAGAAACAACCATGCTTCAGATGAAGATTTTGAGCAGGAAGAACAGGTGAGTGAATACGCCTCACAGATTGTTGAAACAGGCAGTGTAACCGTTGGCAGAAAAGGAAGACTTGTGCATTGTCTTACTGTAATCGGTCAGATCGAAGGGCATTATATTTTACCTGTGCAGAATAAAGCCACGAAGTACGAGCACGTTATACCTCAGCTCGTTGCTATTGAGGAAAGTGAGGATATTGAGGGGCTTATTATAATCCTCAATACCGTGGGCGGCGATATTGAAGCGGGTATGGCGATAGCGGAGCTCATATCGGGTATGCGTACTCCTACGGTGTCGCTTGTGCTTGGCGGCGGTCATTCAATAGGTGTGCCGCTTGCTGTTTCGGCAGATAAATCCTTTATTGCTCCGTCGGCAACCATGACTATTCATCCCGTAAGAATGAACGGACTTGTTGTGGGTGTGCCGCAGACGATGTCCTATTTTGAGCGTATGCAGGAGCGTATAGTGCGTTTTGTGGCAGACAATTCCGAAATGCCTGCGGACCGTTTCAGAAAAATGATGCTTGCAACGGGCGGACTTGCGATGGACGTCGGCACAGTTCTCAGTGGCGAGGATGCCGTGAAAGAGGGACTGATTGATTCTCTCGGTACTCTCAGCGATGCTCTTGATTGCCTTTACGGTATGATAGATGCCTCGAAAGGAGAGTGCTGATGCTTTATACGGTTATCGGCCTCGGTGATGTTTTTGCTGGCGATGAAACGAGATATTATAATAAGCGTATGGGTAACTCGTGGCTTACCGTGCGTAAATACGAAAACGTAGAATTCGTTGAACGGCTTGTGTCCACCAACCCTTACGATTACCTTAACCCGTATTTTTTGCCCGGCAGGGATTTTGACAGAAAAAGTATTGATGCATATATGAAATCAACAGGAAAGGAAAGCTTCTCAAATGGCAAACAGTTCGAATTCAAACAAAAAAAGCAATGCGTCAACAAAGAAGAAATCAACGGCGCAGATGCCGAAGTTTGATGCACCCAAAAAAGAAGAAAAAGCCGCTTCTCCCAAGAAGACGGCTCAGAACAAAAAGCAGACGGAGCAGGCGAAAATAGCGGATGAAAAGCGTTTGCAGGCTCAGAGGCAGAAAGCAGCAATTGTGCTTTTTGGCTGTGCGGCATTACTTGCTTGCCTTGCGTTTATCAAGGGCGAGAGTTCGTGGCTTGTGCTTCATAATGCGTTTTTCGGTCTGTTCGGAATGTGTGCGTTTATCTGGCCTGTTGCTTTGCTTTACCTTGCAATAGTTTATACGCGCAATAAATCAATAGGAAGCGTTGCGGCAAATATCGCGGGCGGCGCCGCGTTTGTAACTCTTTTTGCTGCGGCGGTACATATTGTAAGATATCTCAAGGTGACCGTGAGCGGTGAAAAATATCTTTCGTGCGTTTCTATCGGTGAGCAGATAGAATCCGTATGGAAAAGTACGGAGCCGTTAAAAACAGGCGGCGTTTTTGGCGCAGTTATCGGCGGCGGACTTTCAAGAGTTCTCGGTCAGACGGGCGCTCTTGCGGTTGTTATTATTCTGCTTGTTGTGGTGCTTATGTTTGTTACAGGGATGACCCTTGGCGGTCTTGCAAGCTTCTTTGCAAAGCCCGTTAAAAAGGTCGGAGAAATGACCAACGAAAAATTTGAGCAGAGTGCCGCCGCTCTTCAGGAGCAGAGAGAAAGAAGAGAAAAAGAAAAGGCGGAAAGAGAGCGCAAAAAAGCCGAGGGCTTTGAGCCTCCCAAGGCAAGCAACAAGAAGAAAGAAAAAGAAAAAATCCCCGAAACCGTTGATATCATTAGAGATGAAACTACCTTCACGGTAAGGGAAGAAAAACCTGAGGTTGAAAAGAAACCTGCCGAGCATCCCGTTATGCCGGTGATAAATCTTCCTGATGTAAATCCCGAAAAACCCGTTGAAGACGTTATTGAAATTGCGAAAAAACAGCCCAGGGAAAAGCCGGTAAAGCCGGTTGAAAAGGTTGAGAAAAATCCTGAACCCGAGAAGGAGTTTGCTCCTCCCGAGGCAAAGGGATATGAGTTCCCGCCGATTGATTGCCTTGATATTACCTCGCGCAGAAGCAAGGGCGACCCTAACGGTGAAATGCAGGCAACCGCAAACAGACTTATATCTACTCTTGACAGTTTCGGTGTAAAGGCGGAGGTTGTTAATATCTGCCGCGGACCTTCCGTAACAAGATATGAAATCGAGCCTGACGAGGGTGTCAGAATAAGCAGGATAACAAGGCTTTCTGACGATATCGCGCTCAGACTCGCTTCTTCAGGTGTGCGTATTGCCGCTATTCCCAATAAGTCTGCTATCGGCATAGAAGTTCCCAATGAATCAAGGGAAACCGTCGGTATGAGAGAGGTTATTGATACCCAGCAGTTCCGTGACTCAAAGAGCAAGCTTAACGTTGCGCTCGGTGAAGATATTACGGGTAACCTTATATTTGCAGACCTTGCAAAAATGCCCCACTTACTTATTGCAGGTACTACGGGTTCAGGTAAATCCGTATGCCTCAACACAATGATAATCAGCATTCTTTATAATGCTTCTCCGGATGAGGTTAAACTTGTTCTTATAGACCCCAAGCAGGTTGAGTTTACCATTTATAACGGCATTGCTCACCTTGAAGTTCCCGTTGTTGCAAATCCGCGTAAGGCGGCGGGTGCTCTCGGCTGGGCTGTGTCTGAAATGGAAAGAAGATACAAGACCTTTTCGGAGAATAACGTTAAAGACATCAAGGGCTATAACCGTTTGGCTGAAACCCGTGACGATATGAAGAAGATGCATCAGGTTGTTATCTTCATTGACGAGCTTTCTGACCTTATGATGGTAGCGCCCAATGAGGTCGAAGATTCAATCTGCCGCCTTGCTCAGATGGCAAGAGCTGCGGGTATGCACCTTGTTGTTGCCACCCAGAGACCTTCCGTCAACGTTATTACCGGTGTTATCAAAGCTAATATTCCCAGCCGAATTGCGCTTTCCGTTTCTTCACAGATTGACTCAAGAACAATTCTTGACACTTCAGGTGCGGAAAAGCTTCTCGGCTACGGCGATATGCTTTTCAGCCCCATCGGTTCGTCAAAGCCTCAGCGTGTTCAGGGTTGCTTTATATCTGAGGCTGAGGTTGAACGTGTTGTTGAACATATTAAGTCGAGTATGCAGGTTGAGTATAACGACGACGTTATGAAAGAGATTGAAAATATCGCTGCGGCTACCGCTAATTCCAAAAAGAAGGGTTCGGCATCCGTTGAAGCGGTTGACCCTTCGTCTGCCAAGGATGAAACGATTATGCAGGCGCTTGAAGTGCTTATAAAAGCGGGTAAAGCGTCAACCACATTCCTGCAGAATAAGCTTGGCTGGGGTTATCCCAAGGCGGCAAGAGTTATGAATGAGCTTGAGGAAAAAGGTTTTATTGCGCCTAAAGAGGGCAATAAGGAGCGCCGTGTGCTTATAACTCTCCAGCAGCTTTATGAGATGAATAATGCGTCTGAAGATGCATCGGGACTCAGCGGTGATTACTCCGTGCCCGAGGAAACTCAGATGGATTTTGACGATTATGCCGAAACTGAGGATGATTCGGATATAGCAGGTATGATGGAGAATATCAGCGATATAGATTTTGAAGACTGAAAATAAAAATTGAGAGGGTAACTATGCCTTTTTTGCCTGTAACAAAAGAAGAAATGCTTGCCTTGGGGTGGGAACAGCCTGATTTCATTTACGTAAACGGAGATGCTTATGTTGACCACCCTGCCTTTGGCGCGGCCATAATTACCAGAGTGCTTGAGGCGGCAGGCTTTAAGATTGCCGTTCTGGCTCAGCCCGATTGGCGAAGCTGCAAGGATTTCATGCGCTTCGGCAGGCCGAAATACGGATTTTTTGTAAGCGCGGGCAATATTGACTCTATGGTTGCCCATTATACTGCGGCTAAAAAGAAAAGAAGCGAGGATGCTTACAGTCCTGGCGGCGTTGCCGGCAAAAGACCGGACCGTGCCGTAATTGTTTACTGCAACAGAATACGTGAAAGCTACGGCGATATCCCCATTATCACCGGCGGACTTGAGGCCTCTCTTCGCCGATTTGCCCACTATGATTATTGGGATGACAGTGTGAGACGCTCAATTCTTTTTGATTCGGGAGCGGATATAATATCCTACGGTATGGGCGAGCGCTCAATTGTTGAAATTGCAAAAAGACTTGCCGCGGGTGAGGAGATTTCGCAGATAACCGACGTGAGGGGTACGTGTTATTCCTGCGACGTGCGTCAGACTCCTTACGGCGCAAAGGAATGCCCGTCCTATGATAACGTCTGCGCTTCAAAGAAAGAGTATGCCGTTTCCTGCCGTATTCAGCAGGATGAGCAGGATTTTTTCAGGGGCAAAACGGTTATTCAGAAGCACGGTAGTAAAATGCTTGTGCAGAATCCGCCCGCTCTTCCTCTTGAACAGGATGAGCTTGATGCGGTGTATGCTTTACCCTATATGAGAACATGGCATCCGAGTTATAAAGAGCAGGGCGGAGTGCCTGCGATTGAAGAGGTGCGTTTTTGCGTCACTCACAACAGAGGATGCTTCGGCGCTTGCAATTTCTGCTCGCTTGCATTCCATCAGGGAAGATATATAACGACACGCAGTAAAAGCTCCGTTGTTCAGGAGGCAAAACTGCTTACAACCTTTGATGATTTCAAGGGCTATATTCACGATATCGGCGGGCCTACCGCCAATTTCAGGCATCCGTCCTGCAAAGGACAGGAGAAGAGGGGGCTTTGTAAGGGCAAAAAATGCCTTGCACCGTACCCTTGCTCAAATCTTGATGCCGACCAGAGCGAGTATCTTGAAATTCTGCGTGAGGTGCGTGCTCTGCCTAAGATTAAAAAGGTCTTTGTGCGCTCCGGTATACGCTTCGATTACCTGATGAGGGATAAGGACGATTCATTCTTCAAAGAACTCGTGGCGCATCACATAAGCGGTCAGCTTAAGGTTGCTCCCGAGCATTGCTCTGCGGCGGTGCTTGATAAAATGGGCAAGCCGCATATTGAAGCGTTCCTTGCTTTCAAGAAAAAATATTATAAGCTTTGTGAAAGCGCGGGTAAGGAGCAGTATCTTGTGCCTTATCTTATGTCGTCGCATCCGGGCTCAACTCTTAAGGATGCTGTTGAGCTTGCGCTTTTCCTGAAAAAAGAAAAACTCCGTCCCGAGCAGGTGCAGGATTTTTATCCTACTCCCGGAACGGTATCTACCTGTATGTTTTACACTGAGCTTGACCCGTATACTTTGGAGAAGGTCTA
>JAZNUP010000123.1:0-6034 GCA_045592385.1 Acutalibacteraceae bacterium | reverse complement strand
GCCGTAAAGATGTCCTCACGCTATATCGGCGACAGATACCTTCCCGACAAAGCGATAGACCTTGTTGACGAGGCGGCATCCCGCGTAAGACTTCAAGCCTTTACACTTCCGCCCGAACTCAAGGAGCTTGAAGAAAAAATCAAATCCTTTGCCGCTGAAAAGGCTGCAGCAATAGGAGCTCAGGATTTTGAGCTTGCAGCAAAAATCAGGGATGAAGAAAAAGAGCTCTCACAAAAACTCGAAAGCGAAAAGAGACAGTGGAAAGAAAAAAGCTCCCGCGAATCAGGTACGGTAGGCGCTCAGGAAATCGCGCAAATAGTATCCTCCTGGACGGGTATCCCCGTAGCAGAGCTTACCCGTGAAGAAAGCGAAAGGCTTCTTCGTATGGAAGAAGTGCTTCACGAAAGAATAGTGGGTCAGAATGAAGCGGTAAATGCCGTTGCCCGTGCAATACGCAGAGGTCGTGCCGGCCTCAAGGACCCCAACAGACCCACGGGCTCGTTTATCTTCCTCGGCCCCACCGGTGTAGGTAAAACCGAGCTTTGCAAAACCCTTGCCGCAACTCTTTTCGGTGACGAAAACGCTATGATACGCCTTGATATGAGTGAGTTTATGGAAAAGCACACGGTATCAAAGCTCGTAGGCTCGCCTCCCGGTTACGTAGGCTATGAGGAAGGCGGACAGCTTACCGAAAAGGTGCGCCGCAGACCTTACAGCGTGGTGCTGTTTGATGAAATCGAAAAGGCAAACCCCGATGTTTTCAATATGCTTCTTCAGATTCTTGACGACGGTGTGCTCACCGATTCCCAGGGCAGAAAGGTAGATTTCAAAAACTGCATAATCATTATGACCTCCAACATCGGAGCAAAGCAGATTTGCAACACCGTAAGCAATCTCGGCTTTTCGGGCGATGCCTCAGGCACACTCAGCCAGTCCAAAATAAAGGATGCGGTTATGAAAGAGCTGAGAAACGCATTCCGCCCCGAATTTCTCAACAGAGTTGACGATATAATCGTTTTCAGCCGCCTGAGCGAAGAAAACATTGAAGAAATTGCGCACCGTATGCTTGCAGGGCTTTCAAAAAGGCTCTCGGCTATGAATATTGACATCACCTTTGATGAAAGCGCCGCAAAAGCCGCCGCAAAAGCAGGCTTTGACCCCGTTTACGGTGCTCGTCCTCTTCGCAGAGCAATCCAGACAGATATTGAGGACCGCCTTTCGGAAATGCTGCTTGAAGGTAAAATCAGCACTCAGAAAAGCTATAAATGTTCACACACCGAATCAGGCTACGTTTTTGCCGAAGCAGAGCAATAACCGTCACGCCGCAGACACCCCGCAGCAAGGGTCTCTGCGGCATTTTTAATTATTTACGGATATTTTTTAAACAATGTATTAAATTTGAATCTGCCCTTGTTTTTTAAGTTAAATTCTGCCATAATAGAAACAACTAATAACATCCTAAGGAGAATATTATGAAAAAGAACAATAAAGCTGTTATGATAATAATTTTCGTTGCAATTTTTGCCGTAGGTATGGTTGCAGGTTATTTCACGGGCAGTCACGTCAAGAGCAAGGAAATTGAAGCGGATAACGCAATCCCCTCCCTTATTCTTGACGATTTTGTTATGACTGACAGAATCATTGACGATTATATCTCATCCCCCACCTTCACCTCCGATTACCTTATAAAGAATTTTGAAATGGATGAAGGTACTGCCCTGCGCTTTATGGACAGCCCTGCTGACTGGCTTGCCTTCACCGCTTACGTTTCAATCAAAAACACAAGCGATATTCCCCTTTCCTTCAAAAACGCAGTTTATGAAGATAACGGTCAGAACAATATGTATATTTTCACCGGCAATATGGGCGAGCTGAGCATTCCCGCAGGTATGAAATCCAGCACCTCAATCGTTGTTCTTATCAATAATAACGATTTAACCTTCGAGCAGGCAAAAAGCCTCTTTATGAACGCTGACGTCTCCTTCGCTTATTCCGAAACAAAGGATGACGGCACTGCAGTCGAAAGCACGTCGCTTGTAAAAATTGATAAATAATCAAAGGATATACTTAATATGACTCTCTTTAAAAGACGCACCCTCAACCCCGGCGGACCTCCCGAATTTATGGTGGTTTGCCTTGGCAATCCGGGCAAAGAATACGAAATCACCCGCCACAATGCAGGCTTTATATTTGCCGATTTGCTTGCAGAAAAAAACTCGGCAAAAATCAACCGTCTCCAGTTCAAGGCACTGACCGTATGTATGGAGATCAACGGCCACCGCTGCCTTTTCCTCAAGCCGCAGACTCTTATGAACAACAGCGGTCAGGCAGTAAGAGAAGCGGCATCATTTTATAAAATCCCTGCTGAAAAAATCATCGTTGTGTTTGACGATGTTTCCCTTCCCTGCGGCAAACTCAGAATAAGACGCAAGGGAAGCGACGGCGGCCACAACGGCATCAAAAGCATAATTTACCACCTTCAGTCAGATGCATTCCCCCGTATTAAAATCGGCGTAGGCGCAAAGCCTAATCCTGAATGGGATCTTGCTGACTGGGTGCTTTCAAAATTCACCAAAAACGAACTCCCAGCTCTTAAAGAAGCCTGCGAAAAAGCCGCCGACGCTCTCGAAATCATGGTAGACGGCGATATCGACAGAGCAATGAGCGGCTTTAACGGCTGAGAATCAGAGCATAGACTGTACACTGTCAAGCATACAGCTTAAATTCTTGGCACACTTTGCAGCTTTCTTTTTATAGCATTTCATTGTGCTTTTATCGGTCATGGCAGAGCAGGCAAGCGCCGCCGCAGTGCCGAGCGCAACGCCGACTCCGAGACCCTTAAGCATTTCATTTGTTTTCATTTTCTTTCCCCCTTTCGGTATTGCATTATTATCTTTCCGCGCAGCAAACAAAAAATAGCTGTTAATTTTTGAAAAAATCAGGAAGTAGTTTTATGCCCACCCTTAACATAGTTCTCGTTGAACCGCAGATTCCTCAGAATACAGGCAACATCGCACGCACCTGCGCCGCAACAGGCGCAAGGCTTCATCTTGTTGAACCCATGGGTTTTCGTGTAGACGATGCAAAACTCAAGCGTGCAGGGCTTGATTACTGGCATCTGCTTGATATTACATATTACGATTCCCTCGAAGATTTTTTTGATAAAAACAAAGAGGGCAAAATGTTTTATTTCAGCACCAAGGCGCAGCATATTTATTCGGATGTTGAATACCCAGACAATTGTTTCCTTGTTTTCGGGAAAGAGACGGCTGGCCTGCCGGAGCAGTTGCTGTATGACAATCCGGATTCCTGCGTACGCCTTCCGATGATAAACAACTCGGATGCAAGAAGCCTTAACCTCTCCAACTCAGCAGCAATAGGTGCATATGAGGTATTAAGACAGTGGGGCTTCCCCGAACTGCTCACAAGGGGCAAACTGACAAAATTTGATTGGCAGGAGTGATATCACAATGGACGTTCTCGCATCGGCACTCAAAGGCTTGCGTTTCGCGCTGAAAGCAGGCGGCAAATCCTCAAAGAAAAAAATCGCAACTCCCATTGAACACACTAAATTTGACTATGTAGCCACCCCGAAAGCCGACCGTTTCACCCTCGGCTACTCGTCAGCAAGCATTCTCCCTCCCGATATTCTCAAAAAAACATATTACATCGCCGGTTATCAGAGCAACAAGCCCGCAAAAGGTGTTCTTGATGAACCCTGCGCTCATGCCGTATGGCTTGATGACGGCTCAGGTCACGGCGGAATCGTGCTCGTTTCGCTTGATGCGGTTGGTATGCTCAATTACGATGTAAACGTTATCCGCAACAGACTCAAGGATTTTGCAATGCTTACCGGCTGCCGCAGCATCAACATAGTATGTACTCATAACCACGCAGGTATTGACACTATGGGTATCTGGGGTCCGCTCCCCATTTCAGGCAAAAATCCCAAGTATATGAAGCTGGTAGGTGACACTGTTGTAAGATGCGTTGAATGCGCTTATGCATCAAGGCAGAAGGGTCATCTTTATAAAGGAACCGTTGAGGTTGAAGATATGCAGGAGGATATCCGCCTGCCCATCGTATATTCCAAAACCCTTACCCGCCTGCGTTTCGTTCCCGATAACGGCTCAAGAGAAACCTGGATTCTCAACTTTGCATCGCATTCCGAATCCCTGCAGGGCTGCAATGAGCGCGTAAGCGCCGATTTCCCCGCATATCTGCGTGAACGTATTGCTGAAAAAGCAGGCGCTCAGGTGCTCTACTGCGTAGGCTGCATCGGCGGTATGATAAGTATGGATATCCCCGATGAAAGAGAAATCAGGGACACCACCAACGATTTTGCCGAATCCACAAAGCGTATAGGCTATCAGCTTGCGGATTATGCTTTGAGCATAAAGGACGAAACTGAGCTTCGTCCCAGAATCAGCTTCATCCGCCGCGAATTCTATTTTGACGTTGACAATACCGTACTTATGATTGCCGCAAAAGCGGGAATACTTAAGGCAACCGAGTATCATAACCCCGACTCACCGCTTTCGCATTGTATGAAATCAGAGATGTCATATTTTGAGATTGATACTCATAAAGTGCTTATGCTTCCCGGCGAGCTCTTCCCCGAGCTTGCTTACGGCGGATATCTCAGCGCTGACGAATGTGCAACAGGCTTCGCTCCCGAGGGCATCAATCCCACTCCCCTTACGAAGATTGCAGGCGAGGATATAATGTTCATCGGCCTTGCAAACGACGAAGTCGGCTACATCCTTCCTCCCAACGATTATCTGCTTGACGAAAAAGCTCCCTATGCGGAAATTCCCAGGGACCGTCTTGACCGCAGACACTATGAGGAAACTAACTCCCTCGGACCCAAAACCGCGGTAAAAATTGCCGATGAATTCAAAGAAATTCTTGCAGCGGTTGAAAAAGCAAAAAATCCGTGATATAATATCATTTACAAATTTTCCGAAAGGACTTAAATCTTTATGAAAAAAATCACTTGCCTTGTTCTCGCTCTTGTTTTGCTTGCAGGTCTCTGCTCCTGCTCTAAGATTCCCGAAGAACCTGCAACCACAACACAGGCCGTTTACAGCGTTGTTGATGAAATCGCTTCCGCAGAGGCTGAATCCTCCTCCGCTCAGGCTCAGACAAGCACTACCGAAGCCGCTTCAGAAAACGCAGAAGAACCTGCAACCCAGCCCTCAACACAGGCTGCTGACAGCAGCTTTATAAGCTCTTACGAGTTTATTACCGCCGATTATTACGTATTCAACAAATCCCACGCAAAAATCCTTGATATCGAGCTTGTTGACTACGGCCTTACAAAAGTAATCGGATATGCAAAGGTTGAAATGACCGGCATCGCTTTCGGCGAGGACGAAATCAGAATCGGCTGCCGTGCATACGATAAGGACGGCAAGGTTCTTAAAACCAGCTACCTTTACGCTCCCCTCAAGGAAGCCAAGCTCAAGGAAGGCGACACTATGGACTGCCGTTTTGAAATCCCCGACGGCACTGTAAAAATTGAGTTCGTTGAGTATTCCGCTGTTGCTGCAGAAATCGGCGGATAAGTTAATAAATTTCTGTCCGGCGCTCCGGCGGTTTCATCCGTCAGAGCGCTGTTTTTTGTTTAAAAAGCAATATTTTCTCTGTCAAATCCCCTTATATGGCAAAACTCACTAAAAGATTTATCGAAATTCTTACATATTTTTAATAAAAGCATATAGCATTTATTGCAACAGTTTGTTATAATATCATACGGTGCGAAAATGCACTCAGTGTATTTTGCGCCCCCAACTAAAGTTTATAATTTTTTTGGAGGTATATCAATGGCTTACAAGTACGTGTATCTGTTCTCCGAAGGCAACGCTAACATGCGTGAAATCCTCGGCGGTAAGGGCGCTAACCTTGCTGAAATGACCAACATCGGTCTCCCCGTTCCCCAGGGCTTCACAATTTCCACAGAGGCTTGTACTCAGTACTACGAAGACGGTCGCCAGATCAACGCTGATATTATGGCTGAGATCATGGATTACAT
>JAZNUP010000122.1:0-9854 GCA_045592385.1 Acutalibacteraceae bacterium | reverse complement strand
AGAAACGTTTATATCACTGTGGCAGTTGTTGGAGTCCATAAACCAGAGGTTGAAAACGGGTCTTTCCCCGTCGGAGGAATAGATTATTTCGTTGTAATTTGCGTTGCCCCTTACCTCAGGGGGTGCATCGTTGCGCATAAGGCAGCCCTCAACCGAGGAGCAGATTTCAACCTCTCTCTCCTCGTGACCCAGATCGTGGTCGTGATTTCCCATAATCATTGCAAAGGGAATATTTCTTTTGCGTACGGGCTCGGTTGCCGCAAGCACCATATCCAGATATTCGGCATCGCCCTCGGGTGTTTCCTGCGTAAGAGGACGGCAGGAGCAGTTATCGCCCATAAAAACGCATAAATCGGGCTTGTATTCATCAAGAGCGGCATTGAGAAGCGCCATTGTATCTTCATATTTAAGCTTGTTTTCAGTCTTATAAGTTGTTTTGTGGTGAACATCACCAAGGGCGAGAATGGTAAATTTACCGTCAGAATTAAATTTTAACATCTTTAATCTCCTTAAATCAAGCGTAGCCTGTCGCAACGGCATAGTACATAATTCCTGCCGCAAGCAGACCCTGAGCAAGGAAAAGCTTCCAGCTGAATTTAAGCCATTTGCCGTATGAAATATTAACAAGACCTATTGCTATAATCATAATTCCGCTTGTGGGATAAAGCAGATTTGTAAATCCGTCACCCATACAGAATGAAATTACCACGCTGTTGCCTGAAAGACCTATAAGGCTTGCAAGCGGTGCGACTATGGGCATTACAAGAAATGCCTTTGCCGTTCCGGAGCCGATAAAGAACTCAAGCACCACAATGAATAAGAAAAGAATCATTATTGCCGCAAAGGGTGAAACTCCCTCAAGCAGACCGTAAACGTGCCAAAGGATAGTGTGGATAATTTTACCCTCATCAAGAATGTATGTGATTGCAAGGATGAAGAGTATAAGCGGAATGGCAGGAGCGATTGTTTTTACTCCTCTGCCGAAGCCGCCGAAAAGCTCCTTGCCGCGAAGCCCTGAGATTTTGCCTGCGCTTATGCCGCCAACGGTGAAAAGCACCGCCATACCCGGCATTGAAAGCAGACCGTTAAGCCCCAGCGCAAAGTCAACCACTATACAAATCAGTACCGCGCTGACACACGCAACGAATGCAAGGGTTGCTTTTTTGAGCCTTTTGTCTGCAAGGATTTCCATAGAATCGTCGAGCTTATATTTTTCCCTGAGAGCCTTGTCGCTTTCATAGCAGAGGGATTTTTCGGGATTTTTCTCAATCCTCTTTGCGTAAAGCACAACGAAAGCCGTAAGCACCGCATACACAAGCAGGAAAACAACAACTCTCAGCCCCATACCCGAAAAGACGGGAATACCCGCAAGCTTCTGCACGGTAACAACGTTGAAGGGATTGAAGGTTGCCGCCGTGAAGCCGAAGGCTACGGCAACAAGGCTTATGGAAAGACCTACGAAGGAATCCCATCCGAGAGCAAGCGAAATAGCCGCCGCAATGGGTACGAGGGTAACGGATTCCTCAAGTATGCCTGCCGTGGAGCTCAAAAGCATACACACAAAGATTATTATGCAGAGCAGAAGATATTTTTTCTTCTCAAATTTTCTGATGATTGCCGCCATTATGTATTTGAGAATCCCCTGCTCGTCAAGTATCAGGAAGGTGCCGCCTATGAGTACTATAAACAGAATTATCGCAAGGCCCGTGGTTATGGTTTCAGAGCCGAAAACAAGCACAAGCGCACCCGCTATCTTCCACCACTGGAGCCTGAAATCCAGCTCGTGGTAGGTGCCGTCAATTATCATTGCGGAAACGTCCTGCGCCGCGGCGGTATCCACGCTTTCAACGGTCTTTATTTCAATCCCGTTTTCCGAAAGCCTGCCGAGATACTCTTCAAGGCTCAGCTCCTCACAATCAGCCTCATAAACTGCTTCGGCATCCTCAAGGCACACGAGAGTACCGTCCTCAAGGCGGTAGCAATTTTCGGGGTAGGAATAATACTCGCCCGAGGGTAATACCTGAGTGAGCACCCCTGCAAAAGCCATTATTGCCACAAGCAATATGATGATGCCTGCTATTGATTTTTTATTGAGCTGTAAGCCGGAGCCGCTGTTTTTTGCATCAGATTTCTGTGCAGTGGCCGTTTTTTCCTGCATGCTCAACCCTCCGTTTTTAATCTTGATGAAAAAATATGCATATTTCTGCATTATAATAAATTATTATAGCATAAAGCGTCGCACGTTTACAAGATATTATACAAATTAATTACATAAGAGTTTTTTATACTTTTTCTTGATTGGAAGAAAAAAACGTGATATGATGTATTTGTATATTTAATTTTTACGGAGGGATTCAGATGTCAAAAATTCTTAAAACCGTCAAAGCGGTTGCAGCAGTTGCCGCGGCAGGTGCGGCAGGCGTTGCAATCAAGGCAAAAACCGAGGATAAAACGGTAAAGCGCATTGTTGTTGAAGAAGCAGGCGACAGCCTGATAAGCTCCCTCATCAACGCAGTAGGCAAGGCTCTCCCTATGCCCGATTTTGAGAAGCTTGAGGATTATGAGGGCGAGAATTTCTACGCAGGTCACGATACTTTCATTGAGAAAGCAAAAAGGGGCGCAAAGTGGAAATTAGGCTACGCACGTGAAAGCCTTACCCCCGACGATTACCTTACCAACCGCTATTATATTGCAGGCTACCTGCATTTCCCTCCCAACGCTATGACGGGTGTGCTTGACGATATCGCTGTAAGAGCAATCTGCCTTGACGATTCCAGCGGCAGAGGTGCAGTTGCCTTTGCGGTAATAGACTGTGTAGGTCTTTCGGGCACCGACGTGCGTGAAATCCGTGAAAGACTTGAAGATTTCGCAAAGGAAAAAGGAATTGCATCCATCAACGTTTCCGCCGTCCACTGCCACAGCGGCATTGACACTCAGGGTCTCTGGGGTGACCTTCCCGCAATAGTCAAAAACAACGTAAAGGCAATCAAAAAGAACAAGCCCGAGGATTTGATTTCGGGCAAAAACAAGCAGTTTATGCAGCGCCTTTTCGAGCTTTCCGCAAAGGCTATAACCGATGCTTACAACGGTATGACCGCAGGCAAGCTGAGCTTTGCTATGACGGATAAACTCAACCATAACCGCGACAAAAGACCTCCCGATGTTATTGACAAAAACCTCCTCACCCTGCATTTTGAGCCTGCTGACGGCAGCAGGCAGACCGTAGCAGCTTTCTTTGCGGCTCACCCCGTAAGCGTCGGCTATGACAATACCGAATGCAGCGGCGACTTTATCTACTATATGGAAGAGGAAGTAAACAAGGCTGATAAAAACTTCATTTACTTCCAGGGCGCAGAGCTTGCCGTTGCCACAAACGGCGATTTCATCCCTGAGGATATCCCCGATGACAGAAGCTTTATCCGCTACGGCAGAGCCATGGGCAGATACGTTGCCAATATCCCCGATGAGGAAAAAACAAAGCTCTCTCCCATTATCAATATCCGCCACAGCGAGGCATTCGTGCCCTGCAAATCCCCCATTTTAAGACTTGCGGGTCAGGCCGGCATCATAAATAACAAGGTGCTGCGCTCGGGCAAAAAATCAACCGACCTCTGCATTGCCACGGAAATCGGCTTTGTTGAAATGGGCAACGAGCTTGCGTTTGCTCTTGTGCCCGGTGAAATCGCAGCGGAGATTCAGCTCGGCGGTGCTCCCGATGAGGTAACAAGCTACAACCGCCGCCCCTGGAATTATCCCTCCCTCAATTCAATGACCGAGCGTCATCTTACCGTAATCGGCCTTTGCAACGACGCTATCGGATACATACTGCCGGATAACGATTTCGGCTCAATGCTTGCAAAGCTTCACTATGAGGAGTCCGTTTCCACGGGCAACCGCGCAGGCTCCTGCATCACCATTGCCTTCAAGCGTCTTACTGAGGAATGTGACCGTCTTCGTGCGGTAAAAAGCAAAAAGTAATCGGGGTGACAGTATGTCAAGATTGATTTATGAATACGTTGCCGTTATCGGAATTGACGGCATGGGAATTTTCAACCGTCAGGCCGATACTCCCTGCATTGATAAAATTTTTGAAAACGGAGCATCAACATACGGCGCGCTCTCAATGAATCCCACAATCAGCGCCGAAAACTGGGGCGCAATGCTCCTGGGTGCAGACCCTCTCGTACACGGGCTTACAAACTCCATAGTCGGGCGCACTCTTTACACCAATAAGAACCTGCCCTCAGTTTTCTCCCGTTTGCGCAAGGCTTTCCCCGACGCTCCCCTTGCCAGCTTCTGCAACTGGAATCCCATAAATCACGGCATCGTCGAGCACGATGAAAACGTTGTGCTCGAAACTGCCGATAACGATGAAATCCTCTGCGATAAAATCGTCCGTTACGTTGAGAATAAGCCGAAGTTCCTTTTCGTTCAGTTTGACAACGTTGACGGAGCAGGCCACGGCAACGGCTACGGCACCAAGGGGCATCTTGATCAGATTTCAAAGGCGGATGCGCTCACGGGCAGGATTTTTGAAGCTTACGAAAAAGCGGGCATTATTGACGACACCCTCTTTATCGTAACTGCCGACCACGGCGGAATACGCAACGGTCACGGCGGATATACGGATGAGGAAAAATTCGTTTTCCTTGCCGCAAGAGGCAAGGGAGTTGAAAAGGGCGAAATAGGCTTTGCAAAAACAAAGGATATTGCCGCCATTGTGCTTTATGCGTTGGGGCTTGAAGTGCCCGAATACTGCGAAAAAGGCTTTTCCTCCCAGATTCCCGACGGAATCTTCCCCGAAATCAGCGGCACCTACCGCCGTACCCTGTCAAAGCCCTTTATCCCTGAGAATATACCCACTCCGCCCATTGACGGCGAAGGCGGTCTTTACTCGTTTTTCCCTGCCGAAAAGCTCAAGCTCGCTATGTTTTTTGACAACAGTGTTGAGGATGCGACGGGCAAGGTAAAGCTTACGCAGCACAATCTCGTGAAATATTACAGCGAGGGCGTGCGCGGCTCATTCGGCGAAATGGGCGCCACGGGCTACGTTACGGCGGACAGCATTTCTTTCGGAAAAGAGAGCTTCACCCTTGCGGCTTGGCTTAAGATTGACCGCACCCTTGACGAGCCTCCCGTAATCTGCACAAATAAGAATTTCTTCTGGAAAAACAGAAACGAAAAGGGCTTTGCCCTTGCCATAAGAGGCGGCGGAATACTGTTTGATTTCGGCAACGGCGACGACCACGACGACGTTTTGACCCCTTACCCCGAAGAGATTTCGGACGGTTGGCTTCACACGGCAGTCACACTTGATACAGAGAAAAAAGAACTGAGGGTTTACTACAATTTCAAGTTTATCCGTGCCTTTGCCATGGATGAAGAATTCCTTATTGATTTTGACTGCGGCCCCTTCACCGTGGGCAACGATTCCTGCGGTGTTTACAATAACGAAACCTACCGCCTGCTGTTCAATATTGACGATTTCTTTGTTTTCTCCGGCGCATTCACGCAGGAGGACGTTGAAAATCTGGCTCAGTATTATTCAATGTAAAAATAAAGCGGATTGCTCGTTGCAATCCGCTTTTTCTTTATATCATGGAAAAAAGAGTTCTGAAAAATGAAACTGTTGCAGTGAAAAGGTTGACCTTTGAGTTTGTTGTGTTGTCGGTTATCTCAAAAGAATCAATGATTTCGTCTGAGTCGGTGCGATAGGTTGTGCCGATAATCGCATCATCCGTAAACTTAAATGCCGTGTAGGTGGGTACCCGCACGTCAAAGGCAGAAGCAGTAAACGAAGCGGTCTGTTCGGGAAGCGGGTCATAGTTGCTGCCCGAAGCTGAGGAGGACTGAACGTATACCGTACCCTCGCCGTATGCAGCTTCGCCTGCATACATAGCGTCTGTGCGTGAATAGAAATGATCGTGTCCGCTAAGGCAAAGGTCTATATCATATAAATCATATAGCGTTGAAAAGAAAAGGCGCTCCTCTGAAAAATCATCGTCACTCAATGATGCCGAATAAGGGTTGTGATGCATTGTGACAACTCTCCACTTAGTATCGGGATGAGCCTGCGTTGCTCTGCGCAAGACCTTTGCGGTATCAAACATAAAGCTGTTGTTTGAGTTGATTGTGATAAACAATACGTCGCCGTAGGTGTAATAATATCCCGTTCCCGCTTCGCTCGGCATAAGCTCGTCAACCTCATTGGGGTTGTTGAAAATTTCGCCGTAAAGCGTAGAACCGTCATCGTGATTGCCGATGGTGTTTGCAACGGGCAGAGAACGTAACTCCTCGGGGGAAAGGTAAGCCTTCATCTGAACAAGGCTGTCAGGCGATTGAAACTGGTCGCCGCCAGAAATTGCAAAAGCGGCATTCGGGTAAGTTGTAAGCATCTTTTCAACCGTATAATTCCAGCCGC
The DNA here is from genome assembly GCA_045592385.1 of Acutalibacteraceae bacterium. Taxonomy (GTDB): domain Bacteria; phylum Bacillota; class Clostridia; order Oscillospirales; family Acutalibacteraceae; genus CAG-177. The sequence continues at coordinate 3,433 of JAZNUP010000122.1, read as the reverse complement.
AGGTGTCACGGATAAGTATTTCTTCAAGTGTTTCGTCGCCGGAACGTCCGATTTGCGCATCGGAAACGTATAGGACGGTGAAATCTTCCGCAGGCTGAACAGTAAACGGCTGCGCTTCGCTCCAGACTCCGTTTTCAGTGTATGAATAGTAATAGGTTTTGCCCTGCTCAAGTCCCGTTACGGTAACCTTGTTTGACCTGAGATTCTCAATAGCATCGGCAGTGGTGACCTCAAAAGCTTCAGCGTCAGACATATCGCTGTTTTCCGAAACCTTGAAAGCGGGTTTACTGTCCGTTGAGCCTGACAGCCACGCGAAACGAAGCTCGCCGACTGCGGCACCGGGTGTAACGGAAATCACCGTGTCATCAGCCTGAATCTGTGACCATCCGGGTGCAAACTCTTTAAGCACTTCGTCCTTGTAAGCAAAGCCCGGCTCAGCAAAAGCCGTGATGCTCATAACAACAGAAAGGGCAAGAACAATTGATATTGCACTGATTATTTTCTTCATATTGATTCCTCCAATTCACCCTTATAATTTAATACTAAATCAAAAATTTGTCAACGAAACAAAAAATCAGGAGGATTTTCAATTAATCTTCCTGATTTTTGTTATGTTCTGTTTCAGCGTACGATATTCTCGCCGTCAAAGAGGATTACGCCCCAGCCGTCGCCTGCTTTGCCGCCGCTGAGAATCCACTGCTTGTAAGCCTTGCGCAGGGAGGTATCCTCGGGCCAGGCTTCGGGAGCAAGGCGGGCATACTTGCCGTAAACGCGCCAGTCGTTTGAGAATTCATCCTTCTCATTGCTTCTGAGAATCTCAAAATCATCCATAAACTTAAGGATATTGAGGTGCTTGGGAAGGAATTCATAGTGCGCCTTGTGGAGCAACCAGGAGCCGCAGCAGAAAAGAAGATAGCCGTTTTCATCAATATATTCATCGGCATACTTTGAGTTTTTAACAAGGGAATAAATCTTGCGGTAGGATGCAAGCCTTACCTCGTCAGTGAGGGGCACACCCGATGAGGGGATGTGGAAGCCGAGCATCTTTCTGCCCTTTTTAAGCACAAAACCGCTCTTGAGGGTAACGTCCTCACCGTCGTATTCGGAATCCTCATACTGGAATCTGCCAACGCCGACTCTCCACAGCTCAAGGAAGCCCCTGTGCCATCCGCCTGTATCGTTGCCGGGGATGAGGCAGCAATCCATACATTCGAGAAGCTTATACTTGAAATCCTTTGCGCTTTCCCAGAAGTATTCATCGCTGATGCCTGCTTCGGGGTATCTCTGGTGCATAATTTCGGCGCAGTGCAGGAAGAAAAGGAGATTCATCGTTCTGCGGTCAATCTCAAATTCATCCGCAAAAGCATCAACCTTGGGGAGAACTACCTCAAGACCGTCCGCCTCAGGGTACATATATTCATCAATAAGAGCCTTGAATCTGCTGCCCCAGGCGTTGTCACGCTCAAGCATATCGTTGATATAGGTGAAAGTTTCAACCGCAACGGCAGGGAATTCAAGCTTCTCCATCATAAGCTTAAAATGTTCATTGTTGAATTTCATAAGAGACCTCCTGAAAACAGTAGCATTATATCTATTTAATCACACCGCGGCAAAAATTGCAATATAAAAACAGAGTTGAAATCTTCGTTAAATCTTCCAAAAAGATGCGATTATTTCTGTTCAAAATGTATCGTTGAGAATGCCGCATTTATATGATAATATTATTGTGAGTAAATGTACAGAGGTTTTGAGGCGAGAAGAGGGATATAAAGCTGTCTTGCGGCAAAAGGCGGGGTTAATACTTATCCTCAAAAGGAGATTATTGCTATGAAAAAAACCGTATCACTTTTACTCGCGTTTCTTTTTGTATTTCTTATGAGCGCCTGCGGCGCAAAGGAAGATGAAACAACCACGGCAAAAACAACTGAGGCGGCACCCGTCACCGAAACAACCGCACCCGAAATAACGAGAACTCAGGCGGAGATTGATGAAATAATCGCAGGAATTAAAAAAGCCTGCGTGCTGTCGACCGTTCTTGATAAATACGGTTCGTATGTGCTTGATACGGGTTATATCGACAGCGGTTGCCTCTATTATTATTTCTTGAAAAACGGAAAAATTGCCTACATAGCTGAACTGGATATGCTTGGTGAAGAATTTGTATATGATATCTATTACGACGATAAATATTACAAAGGCTACCGGGGCTACGGAGGAAGAATGAGTGCATATTTTTACCTTGACCCAATGTGCCTTTATCTGTCTCCTCGGAATGAGGAGGAAGTGGCTGCCGGATTTATCGACGATGATGAAAAAGTTTTTTCTCCAGAGAAATATTCCTGCTTTAATCTGATCGGGGAATCTGAAGACTATTACTACTTCAGCACCGACGAAGATGTTACCGAATACAGCACTTACAGCTTTGATAAAGAAACGTTGTTGCCTGTCCGTGTGAGTGCGCGCGACCAAATGGACACTCAGTATAAATATGGCCTTGATTACGGAGAGCCGGGTTCGTATGCAGGCACTTTTGATGAGTATACGAATCCCACACTTTGGGAAGAGGATAAAATTATTGACGATTGCCTCGGCGAACAGCGCAAGGTTACAGTTGTAAAGGAATACTACGAACACGGTGAGCTTTTCACGGACGAAACAACCGTTGAAATCCCTGCAACGTGGGAGCTTTATTTTGATTATTATGACGGGTTTGAAGTTTATATGGATGCCGAGCATACCATTGAATATTCCTACCCCGGCGACGGAGTTGATTACACGCTTTACGTAAAATTATCAGACTAAACAAATAAACAGTTATTTCTGAAAGGAGAAATTCAATATGGGACTTATTAAAGCAGGCATAGGCGCACTCGGCGGAGTACTGGCAGACCAGTGGAAGGAATTTTTCTACTGCGAATCACTCGAAAATGACGTGCTTATGGTCAAAGGCACAAAGAGAGTCGGCGGCAGAAGCTCCAACACCAAGGGCAGCGACAACATCATTTCCAACGGCTCAGGTATTGCAGTTGCAGACGGTCAGTGCATGATCATCGTTGAGCAAGGCAAGATTGTTGAAGTTTGTGCAGAGCCCGGTGAATTCACCTACGATTCATCAACAGAGCCTTCAATCTTCTCAGGCAAGCTCGGCGACAGCATCAAGGAGACCTTCAAGCTTGTAGGCAAAAGATTTACCTACGGCGGCGATACCGGCAAGGACCAGAGAGTCTACTATTTCAACACAAAGGAAATTCTTGATAACAAATTCGGCACACCCAACCCCTTTATGTTTGAGGTAGCCAACAAAAGACTTGGTCTGTTCCGTTCCGTTCAGGTAAGATGCAACGGTATTTATTCCTACAGAATCACAGACCCTCTTCTTTTCTACACAAAGATTGCAGGTAACGTAGGCGATGAGTACAGAAGAGAAGAAATC
>JAZNUP010000121.1:0-41527 GCA_045592385.1 Acutalibacteraceae bacterium | reverse complement strand
CAAAAAACGAGAGGCACTCCTCATAAAGCTCAGTTTTTTCTCCGTAGCCCTCATAAGAAGCAATCGCCGCCTTTATTGCGTCCAGACCGATGCAGTATCCGCTGCCCTCATCGCCGAGGATATGACCCCAACCGCCTGCGTGAATCATTTCACCGTCGGCAGTTCTTGCGGTAACCATTGAGCCCGTGCCGCTGATTACCACGGCGCACTCGCCGCGGGCATTAAGCGCCTGCATTGCTATGTATAAGTCGGAATCCATATAGATGTTTTCGGCTTCAATAACACCGCTTACGAAGGCTTCAAGCTCCTCATCGGTTGCTTTTTCGCCGAGTGCGGACATTCCTATAACCGCACCCTTGAAGCTTTCGCAGCCTGAAGTTTTGCCTATTTCAGCCACAATCTGAGCCATATTGGCACGCGCGGCATCAAGACCTATGGAATAATAGTTGATGCTTTCACCAACATATGAGCATACAAAATTACCCATTTCGTCAAACACAACGGCGGTGGTTTTGCTTCCGCCTCCGTCAATGCCAAGGAATAATTGCCTGTTCATATTATGCCTCCGTTTCTTTACAGTTTTGTAACCCATTTTTACAAATTCTGAAACAAATATGTGTTACTATAAGGTAGCGAAAATATTACTCCTTTGAAGGAGAATGATTAATGAAAAATATAAAAAACGAAACCAAGTGCGTACTTGTGTGCGTAACTCCCCAGCTTTCTTGCGAAAGGCTTATAAAAGCAGGCGAGCTTATCGCTATGGAAAACCGAATGCCGCTTCGGGTGCTGAGCGTTTTTGGCGAAAAGGAATCCGCAAGCAGCGAAACCTCTATGATTCTTGAAGCTCTTTACGAAGCCGCCAGGATGGCGGATGCATCTATGAGCATTTATTTTAATGACAGCCCCGATATCCTTGCCGCCGTTGTGGCGCACAAAGAGAATGCAGGTATACTTGTAACGGGCTTTCCGCGTGAGAGAAGCAGCGGTTTTATAGCCAAAATCCACGAAATCCTGCCGGATATCCCCATTGCTATGGTAGATGAAAACTCCAACGTTTCAAGAATCCTGCCACAAAGCACTCCCGATGAAACAGTAAGCACCAACATTGATATTCAGCAATTAAACCTCACCGCCGCCAAATAAGCGGCGGTTTTTTAATTCTGCGCCGCAGAAAACATTGAGTTAACCGCTTTCCTGAGCAAGGCATATTCCTCGCCCTCAAGAGCAGGGTTTTCATCGAGCATTGCAACTGCCGCCCTGCGCGTTTCATTTAATATAAACGTATCGCTCATCATATCGGCAATTTTTAAATCCGGCAGACCGTGCTGGCGCGAGCCGAAGAAATCACCGGGACCTCGCAGTTTCAGATCTTCATCAGCGATTTTGAAGCCGTCAGAGGTTGTAACCATTGTATGCAAACGGCGCTGAGCCTCAGAATTGAGAGCATCGGAAATAAGGATGCAGGTGGATTTATGCTTGCCTCTGCCTATTCTGCCTCTTAACTGATGAAGCTGGGATAATCCGAAACGCTCCGCATTCTCAACCACCATAATAACTGCATTCGGCACATCTATGCCTACTTCTATAACCGTTGTGGAAACAAGCAGCTGAGTTTCACCCTGTGCAAAAGCGCGCAGGGCTTCTTTTTTATCCTCCGCTTTCATCTTACCGTGGAGCAGACCAACCTTAAAGCCTTTAAAAAATCCGTCGGCAAGCTTTGAATAAAGCTCCTGCGCCGAAACAAGCTCAAGCTCCTCATCCTGCTCTACAAGCGGACAAACTATATAACCCTGCCTGCCCTCGCAAAGATGCTTTTTTACATATCCGTAAGCTCTTTCGCGTTTTTCACCGTCAATGCTGAAGGTATCAATTTTCTGCCTGCCCTTTGGGAATTCATCAAGCACGCTCAAATCCAGGTCACTGTAAATAATAAGGGCAAGTGTGCGGGGAATGGGCGTTGCTGACATAACGAGGGTGTGAGGGCAGTCCCCCTTACCGGTAAGCGCCGAGCGCTGATTTACTCCAAATCTGTGCTGCTCATCGGTAACGACAAATCCCAGAGATTTGAATTCAACGTCCTTCTGAATAAGAGCATGGGTGCCGATTACAAGCGACACCTCACCCTGCGCAATGCGGGCTTTGATTTTTTTCTTAGCTGCCGCAGGGGTTGAGCCCGTAAGCAGAGTAACGTTTATATCGGTATCCTTAAAGAAATTGCAGAAGGTTTCGTAATGCTGCTGAGCGAGCACCTCGGTGGGTGCCATAAGAGCGCTCTGAAATCCGTTTTTTGCCGCATTATACACAAGCGCCGCCGCAACTGCCGTTTTACCCGAGCCTACGTCGCCCTGCAAAAGCCTGTTCATAGGTACAGCCTTTGCCATATCCTCTGCACTCTGTGCTATCGCCTTTTTCTGTGCATTGGTAAGCTCAAAAGGTAACGCTTTGTAGAAATCCTTAATAAAATTCTGCGGCATCACACAGGCGGTGGTACGGCTGTTTTTGCTCTTAAGACGCAGAAGACCCAGCTGCAGGAATATGAGCTCTTCAAAAATAAGCCTGCGCCTTGCCTCGCTCATATAATCCTCGTTGGCAGGGAAATGAATATTCTCAAGCGCCTGCCTGAGCGGCATAAGGCAGTAATCATTGCGAAGCTTTTCTGGCAACGGGTCTTCGATAGCCGCATTGTCAAGTGCCTGCCTTACAAGCTTTTCGAGTGCCCTTGAATTGAGCCCCGAAGTCTGCGGATATACGGGCTTTATTCTTTCGCCGGATTCGGCGCTTTCAAACGTGGGAGAAGTCATCTCTCTCGTGTAGCCGTTGCGCGTGATTTTGCCGAAGAAAATATATTCCTCACCCTGTTCAAGCTGCATAGCGGCATATTTATTATTGAAAAAAGTAAGATTAACCACGCTTTCGCCATCAGTTATCTTTGTTTTATAAAGAGTCATCCCCTTGCGCACCTTGTATTCGGTGCACGGGCGGCAAACCATAGCCCTGATGCTCACAGTCTCATTGAGCGGAGCCTGAGCCACGGGCACGATTTTGCTCTGATCCTCATACACGCGCGGAAAAAGGTAAAGCAAATCCCTGACGGTGAAAACTCCGAGCTTTGCCAACTGCTTTGCCCGTTTCTCACCGACACCTTTCAGATATTTTATATCCGTCTGAGTTGAGAACATCTTTACTCCTTAACGCTTAAAATTTTCCATTTCTCTATGTTTGAATAAACGTCACTGTCACAGCACGGGACATTGCCGTAATCGAGCGAGTTTGTGTAAGATACCGTAGCAGAGCGGTAACACAGAGGAATAAACGGCATTTCCGTATTGAAAGTATTTATAAAATCCATAATTTCGCATTCGCCTGCAAGCAGCTGCTCATAGCGCAGGATGCTCTGCACGTCGGCATCACCGCTTACTCCGTAGCCGCAGTTGCCGCCTGAGAAGAGCGCAGAAATATTCATATCGGGAGTAAGGCGGATTTCGCCTATATAAAAGTCAAATTCCTCATTCTCAACCGCTTCAATATAGCTTTCATAAGGCAGAGCCCTTACCTCAACTATAATTCCTGCCGAAAGAAGCTGCGACGCTATAAGGTTTGCCGCTTCTTTTTTAAATCCGTTATCTGCATTTACAAGCAGAGTAAACGTTTTGCCTGTAAGGTCAACGGCAGATTTGGCAATAAGCTCTGCCGCCTTTGCCGAATCCCCTTCAGCCACGGTAAGCTTACCTGCAATCACGCTCCAATCGGGGTTAAACGGAGAAGCCGCCGCCTTGGCGTGACCCTGAAAAGCAGAGTTTGCAATATCTTTTTTTGAAATGCACGCATTCACCGCCGCTCTGAAATCGGGGGAGGCAAGAATCTCATTATTACTGTTGATGCCGAGATATACCACGTTATTCATAAGCACGTCAACGGTTGAAGCGTTCACTCTTGAATACTCACCGTCCGACAAATCGTCAAAGCTGAAGCAGGTGTTGCCGATTTCAAGGCTGCTGAGCATATCGTCAGAGGATTTGATCTCAAGCAATTCTATAACGGTTATTTCAGGTCTGAAGCCTTTTTTATACGAATTCTTCTCAAGCACGTATACACCGTTTCTGTTGACAACCTTATATCTGCCGCTGCCCGTAGGGAATTCTTCGTCCGACTGTTCTTTTATAATCGGGAAAGTAAGGCAATTCTGAGCATAAACGTCAGGCTTGGTAAGATTGAAAATAAGGGTTGATTTGTTGGATGACGTAACGGATTCAAAATTCGCAAGCCTTGCAGAATAAGCCGGTGATTCCTTAGCAAGATTGAATGAATAAATAACGTCAGACACCGACACCGCAGAGCCGTCACTGAATTTTACCGAAGAATCAAGCGTCACGTTGAGCACGCTTGCGCCTGCCGCGCAGCTTTTTGCAACCGCAGGCTTCGGAGTATAGCTTGCATCAAGGCTGAAAAGCCCCTCGTAAATAAGAGTCATAAGGCGGATATTTACCGTGCTTTCAGCTTCAAACGGATTCATTGAATCCGTTTTTGAATATACAAGCTTTGTCTGAATTTCAGAGTATTTCTCACCTGCTTCACCGGACAGAGTGGTTGACTCCGTCTCAGGCTCATCGTTACCCTTGCACGAGCAAAGGCTGAGCATAACGGCGGCTGCCATAAGAATTGCAATTATCTTTTTCATATAAGGTCACCAATCAAATCAAAAATAATCTCTTTTGCCATAAGGATGCCTGCGCTTGATGGCACAAACGGAAGACTTGCGGGGGCGTGGCGTGAGCTTTCGGGGGAATCAAGCTGACGGCGCGGCTTTTTCGGCTCTTCATCCGACCACACAGCTTTTACTCCCTTTATACCGAGCAGGCGAAGCTCCCTGCGCATAACCTTGCACAAGGGGCAGCCCTGAGTTTTTTCAACTGCGGAAACCCTCAGCCTGAGAGGGTCAAATTTATTGCCCGTACCCATACAGGAAATAACGGGAATCCCGAGAGAATCAGCGCGCTTTATCAGTTCAAGTTTTGCGCTTACGGTATCAACCGCATCGGCAATATAATCATAGCAGGAAAGGTCAATGCAATCAGCATTTTCGGGCAGATAGAAGCAGTTTATAACGTTTACGGAGCATTCGGGATTGATATCCTCTATGCGCTGCTTCATAACCTTAGCCTTATCCTTGCCGAGAGTTGAATGAAGCGCCACAAGCTGACGGTTGAGGTTTGAAACGGAAACACAGTCACAGTCAACAAGAGTTATTTTGCCCACGCCGCCTCTTGCAAGCATTTCAGCGGTAAATGAGCCCACTCCGCCTATACCGAAAACTATAACGGCACTGTTTTTAAGCTTTTCAACAGCAGCTTTGCCAATAAGCGCTTCGCTTCTTATGAACTGATTTTCCACTATCTCACCCCTTTAATAAACTCTATACCAATTTATATATTACACTATAATATCTTATATTGCAAATGATTATTTTTTTACTATTGTTTTTTTTGAAATTATTGTTTATAATTAGCGTTAGTATTCACTTGAAAGAAAGGTGTGTTTCATTTTATGAAGCTTGGTATAGTAGGTCTGCCCAACGTAGGCAAAAGTACTTTGTTCAACGCAATCACAAACGCAGGCGCACAGTCTGCAAACTACCCCTTCTGCACAATCGAGCCCAACGTAGGCGTTGTTGCAGTGCCCGACGAAAGGCTTGACAAACTTACAGAGATGTATAATCCCGTTAAAACAACTCCCGCAGTAATCGAATTCGTTGATATTGCAGGCCTTGTAAGAGGCGCTTCCAGAGGTGAAGGACTGGGCAACAAATTCCTCTCACACATCAGAGAGGTTGATGCCATAATCCACGTTGTACGCTGCTTTGAAAACAGCGATATCGTTCACGTTGACGCTTCAATAGACCCCGCAAGAGATATTGAAACCATTAACCTTGAGCTTATTTTCTCAGATATGGAAATGGTTGAAAGAAGAATTGACAGAGTTACAAAGCAGCTTAAAGGAGATAAAAAGTGCGCCGCAGAGCTTGAATTCCTCAAGCGTCTTCAGGCCTCGCTTGAAAGCAGCATCCCTGCAAGAAACCTTGAATGCGACGAAAACGAAAAAGCCTGGCTTGCAGAAATCGCTCTGCTTACCGCAAAGCCCGTAATCTATGCCTGCAATATGAGCGAAGAGGATTTCGCAGGCGGACTTGATTCTAACGAAAACTACAAGAGAGTTTGTGAAATCGCAAAGGCTGAAAATTCAGAGGTGCTCCCCATCTGCGCTGAGCTTGAAGCTGAGATTTCTTCACTCGACAAGGAAGAAAAGGAAATGTTCCTTGCGGACCTCGGAATTGAACAGGGCGGACTTGACAGACTCGTTCAGAAAAGCTATGCACTGCTCGGCCTTATTTCTTACCTTACGGCAGGTCAGCCCGAAGTACGAGCATGGACCATCACCAAAGGCACAAAGGCTCCCCAGGCGGCAGGAAAAATCCACACAGACTTTGAGCGCGGCTTCATCCGTGCAGAAGTTATCGCTTACGATGACCTTATTGCTCTCGGCTCACTTGCAGCCGCTAAGGAAAAAGGTCTTGTAAGAAGCGAAGGAAAAGAATACGTTATGAATGACGGTGACGTTGTTCTTTTCAGATTCAACGTTTAATAACTGAATATGCAAAACGGCTTGTACGCATTGACGTACAAGCCGTTTATTATTTTTGTTTCTTTTGGTCTTCACTTGGTGAAACAGCCCCATTTTATCGGCTTATATAGTTGCCGGGATTGAGATGTTCACCGTAATAAAGAATTTCAAAATGAAGGTGGGGGCCGGTTGAGTTGCCGGTTGAACCGACCTGACCTATAACCTGGCCTGCGTAAACCTTCTCACCCGTGGAAACACTGGGCATCTTGAGCATATGGGCATATCTTGTTTTGTAACCGCCGCCGTGGTTTATGGTTACAAGATAACCGTAACCGATTTCGCTCCAGCCTGCAAACTCTACCGTACCTGCCTTGGATGCGATAACCGAAGTGCCGCTTGCTCCGCCGCCGCTCTTGCAAAGGTCAATACCCTTGTGGAAGCCGCTTCGGCGGTAACCGTAGGGTGAGCTTACGTAATTACAGCTGGGTGCAGGCCACAGGAATCCCGAAGCAGAGGGAGATACCGTAACACCGCCGTAATAGCTCTTTGTGCCAACGGTTTTCTCTTCGGAAACAGGCTCTCTTATAACAACAGTTTCTTTCTCAACACTGTCAAGCACACCGTCGATATAAATCCTGGTGGTCGTAACTCTGTTAAGTCCTTCAACACCTGCTTTTGTAATCTTCTGATATCCCGAATACTTGGTGGCATCCCTGGTGATTACGGAATCGTAATCAACCTCCTCGTAATCGGTGCTGGTTACGGTTTTCTGAATTCTTACGTATTTTGAGGTCTCTTCAATCTGCACAGTGTCGCCCCTGCGGATATCATCCCATTCAAAGCCCTCATTGAGAGCTTCAAGCTCTTCGGTATCCATTGAGAAATCATCCGCTATGCTCTCAAGAGAGTCGCCGCTTTGCACCGTATATTCCCTTACGGTTTTCTTTTCGGAATTGAGCAATTCCTCAAACTGCACGGCATCAAGTATAGTTTTTGAACTGTCAGAATAAAGACCTTGAACATAGTCGATATTCTCTGCGAAGCCTACAACGTAGCCCTCCTGCTGAGCCTCAAGCTCATAAGGCTCAAGGATATTGTAGAAAACGGTTTTGGCATCTGCCTCATTCTTGATTGCGCCTGCAAATTCGCCGTCAATGTAAACACCGCAAGCATTTATGAGATTATCCGCTGAATTTTCAATAACTCTGTCGCATATAGTCTGCGCATCGTTAAGCTCCTCAAGCGAAACAATTTTAAGCTGATACTCAGCATTGAGGAAATCGGTTGAAGCCGCACCCTGACCGTCACCCTGCGAAAGAGTGAGGACGCCTGTGTCAAGCTTTTCCTCAATCATTTCCTGCGCTTCTATATAAACCGATTCATCGCTGATATAGCCGATGCTCTGATTATTGTAGGTCACTTCAAGGGCAAAGGTTACGCCGTTCCAGTAGCTTACCGCAAGCACAAGCACCGCCGCTGCAACTACAGGCAAGCCGAAATTCGCAACCGTTCTGAGCAATTTATCGTGATTGCTCAGGCCTTTTTTAACGTAGTTAAAAAACAGCTTTGAGAATTTAACGGGGTGGCGCACAGCACGTTTAAGAGTCTGCCCTGCGGATTTGATTTCGTTAGCGAAAACAGAAAGCTCCGAAACGAATACAGAAAGATATTTTTTGATTTTCAGATCAGCCCTTTTGCCGGATACCGCCAGCCTGACACCAAGCTTTTTCAAGGGCTTTGACAAAAGACGTACCAGGAAAGTAATAAAGATACCTATGCAGTTAAGAATAGCGTTTCCGAAGCCCTCAACAAGCGCATAAAAGGAGTTTTTACTCTCCTTCTCTTCCCCGGCTTTTTCCTCACGGGCAGCAGACTCCTGCGCTTCACTTTCCTGCACAGATTCTTCATATATTTCATCAATATCGAACAAATCAAGATCGCCGGAATTCTCAGCCTGAGACTCCTGCAATTTATCATCATCCGGTATTGAAAGAATTTTATTCTTTTCTTTATCCATATATCAATACTCCGAAAAGTTACAAATTGGTTACAGATTATTATACCACATTACAGTTATTTTTCAATATATAAATATAAAAAAATCCGTAAACAATAGGCAGGTATACAACACGTACACCTGCCTGAATTTATTTTTTAAGATATTCTTTTAATGATTCAAGAGAATTATGTGCATCCTTTATACCGAGGTCATACATAGCCTGAAGCTTGGCTTTATCCTTTTCAACCCTGCTGATTTCAATGTTTTCAGACGGACTGAAAACAAAAATTCTGCCTTCCTTTTCAAGCTTCCACACAAGCTCAAACTGCTTTGTATATTCAGCGTTTCTGCAGGAAAGTGCACGGGCAAACTCGGGATACTTCTTGCCGTAAAACAGCTTTGGCAAGAGGCTGCTGTCCTTACCCCTCACGAAAGAGCGGTGCTTTGTAAGGATTACAATAACCTTTTCAAAGCCCATCTCAAGAGCCTTTTCAAGCGGAATACTGTCAATACTGCCGCCGTCAAGGTAAAGCTGACCGTCCACCTCAACAGGTCTTGAAAGGTACGGAAGCGAACCTGAAGCCCTGAGTGCTTCACTTTGTCTCATAACGTCAAGGTCGTCAATTTTTATATATTCCGCCTTGCCCGTATTCATATTGGCAACCACGCAGTAAAACTCCTCCGGAGTCTGCCTGAAGGTTTCGGAATCAATGATATCAAGCTTGGAGGGCACGGTATAAAAAGCAAAATCCTTGCTCATTATATCGCCCGTTTTAATCAACGACTTCAAGCCGAAATATCTGGGGTCATCTATGTATTTCAAATTATAGCGTATCGCTCTGCCGGGCTGCCTGGTTTTATAATTCACTCCGAAAAGAGCACCCGCGGAAACGCCGATAAGTGCATCTGCCGCAATACCCTCCTGAAGAAAAACGTCCAGCACACCTGAGCTGTAAAGCGCCTTCATTGCACCGCCCTCAAGCACTATTGCAACTTTTCCGTTATTTGAATTCACACAAAATCCCCCTTTATAAAGTTCTCAATAAGTTGCCAAACACCGCCTGAAAAATCAGACGGTGATGCCAAACTGTTTATTTTGCAAGCGCTTCAACAAGAACGTCCATTGCCTTTTCAAGCAGAGGCATAGGGATATTCAGAGCAGGAAGCAAGCGGACTTTTTCCTTTGCGCCAAGCACAAGAACACCGTTTTCCATACAATCGTTTATAACGTCAGCCTTTGCGCGCTCACATTCTATACCGAGCATAAGACCCATACCGCTTACGCTCTTTACTCCCTTTGCGCCCTCAAGGCGTGAAAGGATATACTTTGATTTCATTTTCACCTGTGAAAGAAGCTCATCGTCAATTCTTTCAAGAACGCTGATTGCACCTGCGCAGCAAACGGGATTTCCGCCAAAGGTAGAGCCGTGAGTACCTGCGGTAAGAGCGTTTTCAGTCTTTTCGCCAAGCATACAAGCGCCGAGAGGAAGACCGCCCGCAAGACCCTTTGCAGTGCTTACTATATCAGGCATAAAGCCATATTCCATAAAGGCATAGAGGCTGCCTGTTCTGCCGTTACCCGTCTGCACTTCGTCAACGATTACAAGCATATCGTTTGCGTGGGCAAACTCCACAACCGCATTTACAAACTCCTTGGAAAGAGCGTGAACGCCGCCCTCTCCCTGAACGAGCTCCATCATTATTGCGCAGCAGGAATTCTCCTGCGCAAGCTTTTTGACGCTTTCAATATTCTCCGCCTCGGCATAAACAAAGCCCTCTGTAAAGGGACCGAACTCGGTATGGAAAGAATCCTGACCCGTTGCGGCAAGAGTTGTAACCGTTCTGCCGTGGAAGCTGTTTTTAAGAGTGATTATCGTTGACCTGCCGTCGCCGTTTTTAAGGTATGACCAACGTCTTGCGGCTTTGATTGCGCACTCATTTGCCTCGGCACCGGAGTTGCCGAAAAACACCTTTTTCATACCCGTTCTTTCGCAGAGCATCTGAGCGAGCAGAGCGCAGGGCTGAGTATAATAGAGGTTTGAGGTATGAGTCAGCTCACCGAGCTGAGCCTCAACCGCCGCTTTCCATACGGGGTCGCTTATGCCGAAGGAGCTTACGGCGATACCGCTGCCCATATCAATATATTCCTTGCCGCTTTCATCGTAAACCAGCGAGCCGCATCCCTTTACGAGAGTTACGGGAAAACGGGCATAGGTATTGGCAACGTATTTATTATCAACTTCTCTGATATTCATAATTAACCACCTACAAACATTGTACCGATACCTGCATCGGTAAACATTTCAATAAGAATTGAATGGGGCACTCTGCCGTCAATGATAAACACTTTCTTAACGCCCCTGCGGATTGCATCTATGCAGCACTCAACCTTGGGAATCATACCGCCTTCAATTACACCCTCGCTCATAAGACGGGGAGCATCGCTTACGCAGATTTCGGGAATAAGGGATGATTCGTCGTTCTTATCCCTGAGGATTCCGCAGATATCTGTAAGGGAAATAAATCCGCCTGCCTTGAGAGTGCCTGCGATTCTTGCAGCCGCTGTGTCAGCATTGATATTGTAAACGTTGCCCTCACTGTCGCATCCTACGGTGGAAATTACGGGGATGTAACCCATTTCAAGCACGTCAAGGATGGGCTGGGTATTGATATTGGTAATCTCGCCTACGTAGCCGAGCTTTTCATCAAGCATCTTTGCTTCGATAAGATGACCGTCAATGCCGCAAAGACCCATTGCCTTGCCGCCGACGTTCTGAAGAAGATTTACAAGATTCTTGTTGATTTTACCTGCAAGAACCATCTGAGCGATTTCCGCCGTTTCCTTATCGGTAACGCGAAGACCGTTTACAAATTCGCTCTTCTTGCCTACCTTATTGAGAAGCTCTGTGATTTCGGGACCGCCGCCGTGAACAAGCACAACCTTGATTCCTACAAGGGAAAGGAGCACGATATCACGCATAACCGCCTCGCGCAGTTCTTCGTTAATCATAGCGTTTCCGCCGTACTTTATAACAACGATTTCGTTTGAATAATCCTGAATATAGGGAAGTGCCTGAATAAGCACCTCTGCTCTTTGTGAATTTGTGTAGTTTATTTCTGACATTTTTATTTATCCTTTCTCAAGTGCGGTAATCGCCGTTGATTTTTACGTAATCATAGGTAAGGTCACAGCCCCACGCGGTAGCTGATGCATCGCCGCTCTTAAGGGCTACGTTTATTGTAATCTCCTTCTGGGTGAGGATTTTCTTTGCTTCCTCTTCGGAGAAATCAATGCCCGCTCCGTTTTCGCAAACGTTTACGGTACCCTCGCAGGAGGTGAAGGAAACGTCAATCTTTGTAACGTCTACGTCTGCACCGCTGTAACCGATTGCGCACAGCACTCTGCCCCAGTTTGCATCGGCGCCGAACATTGCCGCCTTAAGAAGAGATGAGCAGATTACGGACTTCGCAACAGTCTTCGCGGTTTCCCAATCCGATGCACCCGTTACGGCACATTCAAGGAGCTTTGTTGCGCCCTCACCGTCTCCTGCAATCTTCTTGCAAAGATAAACGGTAACTTCATTGAGAGCCTTGCAGAATTCATCAAACTCAGCGCCCTCAGCGGTTATCATCTCATTTTTCGCCATACCGTTTGCAAGCACGCAGACCATATCGTTTGTGGAAGTATCACCGTCAACGCTTACCATATTGAAAGAGGTTTCAACGTCGGCACTCAGAGCCTTCTGAAGCATTGCGGGAGAAATGGCACAGTCGGTAGTGACAAAAACAAGCATTGTTGCCATATTGGGGTGAATCATACCCGAGCCCTTGGCAATTCCGCCTATTCTGCACTCCTTGCCGCCGATTTCAAAGCTTACGGAAATCTGCTTTTCAACCGTGTCGGTAGTCATTATTCCCTCAGCGGCATAGGTGCCGTTTGCTCCGAGACCTGCTGCGAGAGAGGGGATTCCTTCTTTAATAGGTGTGATATCGAGGGTCTGACCTATAACGCCCGTGGATGCAACAACTACGTCTGCGGGAGAAATGGAAAGGGCCTCTGCGGTAAGAGCGCACATTCCCTCAGCAATTTCAATGCCGTTTGCGTTGCAGGTGTTGGCATTGCCGCTGTTGCAGATAACTGCCTGAGCGTAACCGTCGGCAACGTTTGCCTTGGTAACGGTGAGAGGAGCACCCTTTACAAGATTCTTTGTATAAACACAAGCCGCCGCCGCTTTCTTCTCACTGAAAATAAGGGCAAGGTCTCGCTTTGATTTATTCTTCCTTATTCCGCAATGCACTCCGTTTGCGGTAAATCCTTTTGCGGCGCAGATGCCGCCTTCAATCTGTTTCATAGCTCTTTCTCCTTATAAATCAAGACCTGTTTTTTCATCAATGCCGAGCATAATATTCATACACTCAACCGCCGCACCCGAGGCACCCTTGCCGAGGTTATCAAAGCGGGAGATGAGGAGGATTCTGTCCTCATTGCCCTGCACGTAAATATTCATACAATCCTTACCGCTCAGAGCGTTTGCGCATATGAAGCCTTCTTCTCCGATTTCGCCGCAGTAAGAAACGATAGGTGAATTGTAGGTTTTTGCGTAAATATCCTTTATATCCTGCACAGTGGCACCGTTTACCAAATCCTTAGCAAAAAGAGGTACGGTAACACACATTCCGCTGTAATAATCGGAAACTATGGGGCAGAAAACGGGCTTCTGAGCAAGACCCGTTACGGCAGTCATCTCAGGCAGATGCTTGTGCATCTGGGTGAGACCGTACTGTCTGGGAGCATCAAGCTCAACCGCTCTGCCGTCAGCCTCATACTGGGCTATCATATTCTTTCCGCCGCCGCTGTAACCTGTTACCGAATGGCAGGTGATGCCGAGGTCTGCGGGGATTATTCCGTTTTTAACAAGAGGCTGAACAAGTGAAACAAAGCCGCTTGCGTGGCAGCCGGGTACGGCAACACGCTTTGATGATCGGATTTTCTCAAGGAATTCCTCACCGAGCTCGGGGAAACCGTATGCCCAATCGGGCGAAGTGCGGTGAGCGGTGGAGGTATCAATTATTTTGGTGTTTTCATTTTCAACAAGTGCCACGGACTCAATGGCCGCCGCATCCGGAAGGCACAAAAAGGTAATGTCACTGCTGTTGATTGCCTGCGACTTTGCAGCAGGGTCTTTCCTGAGCTCGTCAGAAAGAGTTATAAGCTCAATATCCTGCCTTTGTGCAAGCCTTTCATATATTCTCAGGCCTGTAGTGCCTGCTTTACCGTCAATAAAAACTTTTGCCGCCATGGGAATCACTCCGATAGAAAAATTTACTGCATTTTACAAATGATGTGCATAATCATACAACTTTATTTTAAATATGTCAAGAGATTTTTGAATAATATTCATTAATTTGATGAAATATTCAAAAATTATCCATTTTTGTGCAAATAGTTGCATATATTTTAATATATTTGTATAAAATCAACTAATAATCAGGCTGTCTGTACAAGACGGATAAGCCCCAAAATTTTGTGCTGAACAAAAAAACCGGCTTGTGCAGGATTTTGTTCCCGTACAAACCGATTATTATTTTGTTTTCAGTTTTTGCTTATGAAAGCTTGTGAACAAAAAGTCCGCTGAGAAGCTTCGGTTCAAACCACGTGGATTTAGGAGGCATAAGCTTATCCGCATCCGCTATTGCCATAAGCTCCTCAAGGCTTGTGGGGTACATAGAGAAAGCGAGGCACATATCGCTGCCTGCCCTGCGTTCAAGCTCACCAAGGCCTCTGATTCCGCCAACAAAATCAATCCTCTTATCCGTTCTCGGGTCGTCAATGCCGAGCACGGGAGAAATAAGATTTGACTGCAAAACGGAAACGTCAAGCGCCGCAACGGGATCGGTTTCATCAAACGTGCCGTCCTTTGCGGTAAGCTTATACCACTCACCCTCCAGAAGCATACCGAAGGTGTGACGGCTTTCAGGGCGGTACGGACCCTCGCACTGCGCCTTTTCAACGGTGAAGCTCTTTGAAATCTTTTCAATAAACTCTGCGGGAGTGTTGCCGTTTAGATCTTTCATAACACGGTTGTAATCCATTATTTCAAGCTCATCACAGCTGAAAAGAACCGCAAGGAAGAAGTTGAATTCCTCTTCTCCCGTATAATCGGGGTTTTCCTGCCTGCGCTTGATTCCCACCTTTACCGCCGATGCCGCTCTGTGGTGACCGTCTGCAATATAAAGATAATCAATCTGTCCGAATTTTTCAATTATAAGTGCCGCCGTTTCGGGGCAGTCAATCTCCCACACGGTGTTCTTTATGCCGTCCTCTGTAATAAAATCGTAAAGAGGAGCGTGGCTCGCCTTCCACTCGCTGAGAATTGCAGCAAGAGCCTCATTTTTACGGTAGGTGAGGAATATGGGACCCGTATTTGCGTTGCAGGTATCCACGTGCCTTATACGGTCGGCCTCCTTGTCAGCCCTCGTAAGCTCGTGCTTCTTTATAACGTTATTCATATAATCGTCAATGGAAACACAGCCTGCAAGTCCCGTCTGCTCCCTGCCGTTCATAGTCTGGCTGTATATATAGATTTTTGCCTCGGTGTCATCAATGCATACACCGTCATCAACAAGCTTTTTGAGATTCTCCGCCGCCTTTGCATACACCTCATCGGAATAAAGGTACGTTCCCTCAGGCAAATCTATTTCCGCTTTATCAACGTGAAGAAATGAGTAAGGATTACCCTTTGTCATCCCCCTTGCTTCCTCGCTGTTCATAACGTCATAGGGCAACGCCGCGACCTTTGAAGCAAACTCAGGGCGCGGACGGATAGCTTTAACAGGCTTGAAAACTGCCATTGAAATCCTTCCTTTTCTTATCAAATAATTAAGTTTATATTACAATGATATTAAACTTTTGTCAATTTATTGCGCGCAGTAATTGATTTTTGTATAATCTTAGTGTATAATTTACCCGTTTGAAAAACAAATATAATAACGAACGGAGGCTTTTATATGTTTTGCAGAAATTGCGGAACTCAGATTCCCGACGGCGCAAATGCCTGCCCCAACTGCCTCGCAGTACCCACAATCGCTCCCGACCCCGAAGCAGCCAAAGCTCCTCAGCAGGCTCCGCAGCCCGTCACTCAGCCTGAAAATAACGAAAGAAAAAAGGGATTTTTCAACGCTCCCGGTAAGAGCGGCAAAAGCTACGCGGCAATCGTTTCGGCACTTTTGCTTCTGCCTGCAATCTTCATTGTTACTATCGACTACATCTGGAACTATCATATAGACTGGGAAGCAACCTGGTACATAGTAGGCGCTCTTCTTGTTATCTGGATTTGCAGCGTGCTCCCCGCTATCAGAATCACTCCCGCTCCCGTTACCGCCATAATCTGTTTTATGTCCGCGGCGCTGTACGTGATGTACATAGTCCGTCAGGTAACCGGCAGTATGGAATGGTTTACAATGTTCGCCCTGCCCGTTCTCCTGATTCTTGCGGTGTTCATAGGTCTTGACTCCGCTCTTATCAACTCAACAAAGCTCAGGGGACTTGCTTTGGGGGCTGTTGCGAGCGCTGAGGCGGCAATATTCTCAGTTCTTTGGGGCTTCCTCTGGGATAACTACTATCATCACGGCGTAATCGAGCTCAGATTTTCCGTAATCTGCGCAAGCGGTTTCCTTATGCTGACTGTTATCCTCGCCGCTCTCGCATACGTTAAAAACGTAAATAAAAAATAAATTCCTGCTCCGGGCATCCCCTTTCGGTGGCCGGAGCATCTTCTTTGAAAGGATTATGTTATGTTTAAAATTCTGATTTGCGATGATGAAAAGGACATTGTTTCGGGTCTTAAGATATACTTTGAAAGCGAAGGATATTCGGTCCTCACCGCCTTCAACGGTATGCAGGCACTTTCACTTATTGAAAGTGAAAACGATATAGACCTTATCCTTATGGATATTATGATGCCCGTTATGAACGGAATTGAAGCTCTTGTTAAAATAAGAGAAAAATCAAACCTGCCCGTAATCCTCCTCACCGCCAAAAGCGAAGATACTGACAAGGTGGTGGGGCTCAACGTAGGGGCTGACGATTATATCACAAAGCCGTTCAATCCGATGGAAGTGCTTGCAAGAGTCAAAGCTCAGATAAGGCGTTACAAAAGCCTCGGCGGCAACTCCGCTCCTCAGGCTGACGAAACCACCCTCGTCAACGGTGGAATTATTGTGGATGACAAAACAAAAACCGTTACCGTTGACGGTGAAGAGGTATCGCTTACCCCAAAAGAGTACGATATGCTCAAATTCTTTATAACTCACGTGGGCGAGGTGTTTTCGCCTAAGGATATTTACCGCAACGTGTGGAATAACGACCCCTTCGGCGCAGAAAACACCATAACCGTTCACGTAAGGCATCTGCGTGAAAAAATAGAAATCGACCCCGCCAATCCCAGATATCTCAAGGTGGTATGGGGTCACGGATATAAAATGGAAGCACAGTAAGGCAGGGCAAATTTATGAAGCTTCATCTGAAAAACCTTTCCGACCGCCTGATTGCAATCGTTGTGCTTATATGCATAACGATTCTTGCCGCAGGCAGCGCCATTGCCGTTGATACATTGATTGATTACAACTTCTATAACGATAACGGCAAGCACGCGTGGTCTTTTTATCTTTATGAAAAAGCTCAGAAGGAATTTGAAGAAATCGAGCAGGTCTATTACGGCTACCTTATTGAAAACTACGAAATCGGCAAGCCCCTGCCAAAGATAGGCAACGGCTATGACGCCGACGGTAACCCTTTGCTTGACCGCAGTACGCTGTTGCATTATTCAAGGGAAAACTGCAACTATTTCTTTAACGTAAAGGATGAAAACGGAGATGTTGTTTGGTACAACTATCTTCTCAACGATTCCGGCGCAACCGTTACCGTAGGCGATGAAACGCAGCAGATTCACGGCACCGTGCCCGTTCAGTATAACCCGATAAAGGGCTGCACGGTGTATATCTTTTCGGGCGAGGAAGTATCCTTCACGATAGAGCTTTACGTGCCCGAAAGCAGTGAGTGGATTGCTCACGATGCTATTTATAACGCCTACAGATGGATAGAGCTTGCAGACGACCTCAAATATGCGCTTTTCTTCATTATTGCGCTGGCTTTTGCCATTATGGTAATTCTGCTCATACTGCTCACTCTCAGCAGCGGCAAAACAAACGAAAAAGGCGAGCTTACCGAAGGCTTCCTTGACCGTATACCGCTGGATATCGTTGTGGTGGTGGCAGTGATGTTCTGCCTGTCGTCGCTGTCCTTGCCGTATCTTGCAAACTTGTCGAACATAGATATGGTAACAAACAACATAATAATAATTCTTGCGGCGGTTGTTGTGGTGCTCGTTATTCTGATGTTCCTCAACACTCTCACCTCAAGAATTAAAATGGGCAAAGCGTTCAGAAACACTCTTATTTACCGCATATATCTTATCCTTGCAAGGAAAACGCCCAAAAAGGTACGCAGCATTTACAGAAAAAAATCCACCTTCAAGCAGCTGCTTGCCGTAGTCCTTGCCGGCGTTGCGTTCAGCCTCGCCATTGTTCTTTACTTTGCTTACCGTTACTTTATTCTTGATGATATAAACTTTGAGCTTTACCTGATTTACTGGGTAATAAGCCGTATGATTACCATTCCCGTTATAATTATGTTCCTGCTCAACTTCAGCTACATCAAGGATGAAGGTGAAAAAATCGCACACGGCGATCTTTCAGAGGATGAAATTGACCCTCAGCTTCTCCTCAAGCCCTTCCGTGTGCACAACCGAAACCTTGAGCATATCAAAAAGGATATGTCCCGCGCAATCGAGCAGGAGATGAAGAGTGAACGCTTCAGAAACGAGCTTATCTCCAACATTTCTCACGATATAAAAACCCCCCTGACCTCTATTCTCCAGTACGTAAAGCACCTGCAGAAACCGAACCTCACCCCCGAGCAATACAGTGAATATGCCGAGATTATCGGCAGGCAGTCAGAAAGGCTTAACGTGCTCTTTATGAACCTTCTTGAAATCTCCAAAGCGAGTGCAGGTGTTGAGGTTGCAAGGCTTGAAAAAATTGATATCGGTGTGCTGGCAGAGCAGTTTGCGGGCGAATATGCCGAGCTTTTTGAAAAACACAGCCTTGCCATTGAGTTCTCCAGGGAGGACCGTGAATACTCCGTTATGGCGGACAGCAACCTGATGGGAAGAGTGTTTGAAAACCTGATGAACAACGTCCTCAAATATTCTTTGGAAAACACAAGAGTTTTTATGAAGGTTGAGGAAGAAAACGGAAAAATCAGAGTTTCCATACGCAATATTTCAAGGGATGTAATTGACCGTGACCCCAAAGAATTCTTTGAAAGAAGCGCAAGGGGCGACAGTTCAAGAAACACGGAAGGTCACGGACTCGGACTTTCCATTGCAAAAAGCCTTGTTGAGCTTCAGCACGCAAACATTGACATTGAGCTTGACGGCGATATTTTTAAAATTGTAATTGAATTTGATTCTCCCGATAACCAAACCAAGCAAAGCAATACAGACGAATAAAACCTGCAAAACGGGCTGTCAAAAAGCACAGACCGCATAAAACAATATAAGCCAAGGGTTCCGGCAGGTCAGATATCTGCAGGAACCCTTTTAACCATTCAACGAAGTACAAATTCTTAATGTTTTTATGTTTTATGCTACGAACAAACCTTGCCACTTGACGTACCTTTGTACGTCTTCGGGTAACCAAAAACAAGGCTGGTGCCTTGTTTTTGCTCGGTTTGTCCGTTCTGCATCTTTTTTCTTATCATCCCAAAAAGAGCTGTAAAAAAACTTTCGTTTTTTTACAGCTCCTTGTGTTTTTATAGAGTGCTGTTGATTTCCTCAGCATATCTTACGGTTTCCATAGCATCCTTTGCGTATTTATCAGCCCCTATTGCCTTTGCATATTCGGGATTCAAAACCGCTCCGCCTACTATCACCCTGCACCACGGTGCTTTTTCGTGAATAAGCTTTACGGTTTCCTCCATAGATGGCACGGTAGTGGTCATAAGAGCGCTAAGCCCTGCAACGGGAGCGTGAAGCTCAATTATTTTATCAACAACCGTTTCGGCAGGCACGTCCCGTCCGAGGTCTGCAACATCAAAGCCGTAATTCTCAAGCAAAAGCTTTACGATATTTTTGCCTATATCGTGGATGTCGCCCTTTACAGTGGCAATTACAAACGCGCATTTTTCGGCACCTTTATCCGAGCTTATAACGGATTTTATCTGCTCAAACGCCGCCTTTGCTGCCTCAGCGCTCATAAGAAGCTGAGGAAGATATGCTTTTTTTGCTTCAAACCTCTCACCGATAATATTGAGCGCAGGGATTATTTCCTCCTGCACAACACTGAGAGAATCCTGCGTTTTTATAATCTCCGCGGTAAGTGCCGCAGCCTGATCCTTAAGACCTTTCACAATAGCTCTCTGAAGCTGAGATTTATACTCATCCTCCGCTTTTGCCTGTATACCGCCGTCTGAGGCAACGGCCGCCGTCTGTGGCAAATTCTGAGCAAATTCAATATATTGAGAGCAATTCTCATCACTCGCATTGATTGCGTTAAAAGCTCTGTATGCTTTCATCATTTCAAGCGAATAAGGATTCATAATCGCTGCCGAAAGCCCCTGCCACATTGCAAGCGAGAAGAACGTGCTGTTTACAATATCTCTCTGAGGCAATCCGAAGGATACGTTTGATACACCGAGCGAGGTGTGGCAGCCAAGCTTCTCTTTTATAAGCTTTACCGCTTCAAGAGTTTCCCTGCCTGCCTCAGCCTGAGCGCTGATTGTAAGGGCAAGAGGGTCAAACACAATATCCTTTTTATCAATTCCGTATTTTGCGGCTTCCTCAAGAATTGTACGGGCAATTTCCAGCCTGCCCTGCGCAGTTTCGGGAATTCCGTTTTCATCAAGCGTAAGCGCAACAATCACTCCGCCGTACTTCTTTGCCAGCGGAAAAACAGCCTGCATACTCTCTTTTTTGCCGTTCACGGAATTAATCATAGCTTTTCCGTTATAGCGGCGCAGAGCTGTCTCCATCGCCTTTGCATCAGAGGTGTCAATCTGAAGAGGCAGGTCGATAATCGCCTGCAATTGGCAAACGGCGGTTTTAAGCATCTGCTCCTCATCAATTGAGGGTAAGCCAACGTTTACGTCAAGTATATCAACGCCCTTTTCCTGCTGAGCAATTCCCTCTTTGAGAATATAATCAACGTCGTTTGCCATAAGCGCTTCCTTGAAGCGCTTTTTACCCGTGGGATTGATACGTTCGCCTATAAGCACGGGTCTGTCACCGAAAGTGACGGCGTGGGTGTATGACGAAACAACCGTTATATTCTTATTTTCAATTGCCGAAGGCCCGATACCTTCGCATTCTTTTATAAGAGCGCTTATATATTCAGGGGTAGTGCCGCAGCATCCGCCTGCAGCCCTTACGCCCTTTCTGACAAGCTGCGAAACAGACTTCGCAAATTCCTCAGGGGCTACGTCATAAACGGTTTTGCCGTTTTCCACCTTGGGCAAGCCTGCATTCGGCTCAAGGATAACGGGAACTGATGCACGCTCAAGATACTGCTCCACAATCCCTGCAAGCATATCAGGACCGAAAGAGCAGTTTACACCTATTGCATCGGCGCCCATACCCTCAAGCAGCGCAACCGTTGCCGCTGGGCTGGCACCCGTCATAAGCTTACCGTCCTCACTGTAAGCGTTTGAAACAAAAACGGGCAAACTGCTGTTTTCCTTTGCCGCAAGCAATGCCGCCTTTGTTTCGTAGCTGTCGTTCATCGTTTCAATAAAAATCAGGTCAGCTCCGTATTTTACACCAAGCTTTACCGTTTTTGCAAAGACTTCTACGGCATCCTCAAAATCAAAATCACCGTAAGGGGCAAGCATTCTGCCCGTAGGGCCGATATCGAGAGCTATCCATTTTTCCTGCGCCGACTCACTCTGCTCTCTTGCCGCTTTTGCGTTTGTAAGCGCGCAGGATATAATCTGCTCAAGCTTTTCCTCTGAGAATTTAAGGCAGTTTGCGCCAAAAGTGTTTGCATTTACCACGTTACTGCCCGCATCAAAATAGCTGCGGTGGATTGCGGCAATTTCTTCGGGGTGAGTAATATTCCACTCCTCAGGCAGCTCACCCACCTCAAGGCCGCACGCCTGAAGCAAAGTGCCCATTCCGCCGTCAAGAAAAAGTATATTATCTTTTAAATAATCTGTAATTCTCATATCCTTCACCCGTTATTTTTCAATGATTTCGGAAAGATTGGATTGAATTTTAGCCGCAACGTCAGGATTATTCATCGAATAAACGTGGACGTTGGTTATTCCGTTTGCAAACAAATCAATAATCTGGTCCGTTGCATAGGCAATGCCCGCCTGCTTCATAGCCGCAGGTGAATGGCCGAATTTATCAACAAGACTCTTGAAGCGTTGAGGCATAAACGAGCCCGAAAGCTTTATTGCCCTTGCAACCTGATTTGCATTTGTGATAGGCATAATTCCCGGAATTACAGGCACGGTAATACCGGCTTCACGGATTTTGTAAAGGAAGTTATAAAGCAGATTATTATCAAAAAACATCTGGGTTGTAAGAAATGAACAGCCTGCATCAACCTTTTCCTTGAGGTAAAAGATATCCTGAGCCTGGTTTTCACTTTCAGGATGAATCTCGGGATAGCAGGCGGCGCCTATGCAGAAATCCGCAGAGCTCTCCTTTATATCCCTTATAAGGTCAATGGCATGGCTGTAAGCCCACTTGCTGCGGTCACTCGCCTCAAGCTCAGGAGTAAGGTCACCCCTGAGGGCCATTATGTTCTCAATCCCTGCCGCTCTTATTTCTTCAATCTTAGCCCTTACCGTTTCCTTCGTTGATGAAACGCAGGTAAGGTGAGCAAGGGTAGGTACTCCGTGCTGAGCCTTGATGTTCTTTGCTATATCAAGGGTGTAACGGCTTGTGCCGCCGCCCGCACCGTACGTAACGCTCATAAATGACGGTTTGAGCCCGGCAATCTCCTCAACCGCCTTTTTTACACTTTCAAATGCGGTATCCGTTTTGGGAGGAAAAACCTCAAAGGAAAGAGAAAGATTCTTTTTTTCAAAAAGCTCACTGAGCTTCATACCAACACCCTCTTATATTTGTTATAAATTAAATTGTAACATATATTTCCGTAAAAATAAAGCCCATATATCAAAAAGCGAAAAACCGCCCTGCCGATTCTCTTATCCGACAGGACGGCTGCGTTTATTCTTTTGTGAAGTGCTCCTTACTTACCGAGCACAGCGGGCACACCCAATCCTCGGGCACGTCCTCCCACGCAGTACCGGGAGACACTCCGTTTTCGGGGTCACCCTCAGCTTCGTCGTAGACGTAGCCGCATATTTCGCACACGTATTTCATAGTAATACCTCCTGATTTTTACATATAGTATTACCTGAATCGGGAGAATTTACACAAGCTCTTTTGCAAGCGCCTTTATCTGCTCAACGTTTTCATCCTTTACTGCTGAATGAATCGTAACCGTGGTTTCGGTGAAAGTGATATCCTTACTGCTTTCAAGCATCTTTCTTATTTTATTTGCGGCAACGGGGGCCCAGCTTCCGTTTTCAATTATACCGATTGTGCGGTTTCTGTAGCCTCTCTCTGTAAGCTCGTGCACAAATTCACGCATAAAGGGGAAAATATCGCCGTTATAGGTGGTGGTTGCAAGCACGATTTTGCCGTAACGAAAGGCATCTTCAACCGCCTCCGCCATATCGCAACGGGCAAGGTCATTTACCGCAACCTTTGCACAGCCGTTTTCCTCAAGCTCCTTTGCAAGCATAAGCGCCGCCTTTTTGGTGTTGCCGTAAACGGAGGTGTAGCAGATTACAACTCCTTCACTTTCCACGCCGTAAGACGACCAGGTGTTATACAAGCCAAGGTAATAGCCGAGATTTTCACTGAGCACGGGGCCGTGAAGGGGGCAGATTTTGCTGATTTCAAGACCGCCGAGCTTTCTGAGCACTGCCTGCACCTGCACGCCGTATTTGCCTACGATGCCAAAGTAGTATCTGCGTGCCTCGCAAGCCCAGTCCTCATCAGCATCAAGAGCTCCGAATTTGCCGAAAGCATCTGCAGAGAAAAGAACCTTTTCAAGGCCTTCATAAGTCATCATAACCTCAGGCCAATGCACCATGGGAGCTGTGTAGAAATTAAGAGTGCGCTCGCCGAGCGAAAGGGAATCGCCCTCGTTTACAACCAGTCTGCGTTCAGAATAATCCTTGCCGAAGAATTTTTTCATCATAGCGAAGGCTCTGTCCGTTGCAACGATTACGGAATCAGGATACTGCTTTACAAATTCGTCAATGTTTGCGGAATGGTCGGGCTCCATATGCTGCACCACAAGATAATCGGGAGCCTTGCCGCCGAGGGCTTTTTCAATATTATCAAGCCATTCATCTCTGAAAGCGGCATCCACACTGTCCATAACGGCAATTTTTTCATCCGCAACTATATATGAGTTGTACGCCATTCCCTCAGGTACAACGTACTGACCCTCAAATAAATCAATCTTTCTGTCATTTACACCTACGTAAATAATTCCTTTTTGCATAATTTATCACTCCTGATTTTTAAAATTAACCTAAAAGAAAATCGAATGCCAGCATCAGACAAAAGCCTGCAAGCAATGAATACGTTGCGCCGCGTTCGCTGCCGTGGGCATGGGTTTCGGGTATCATTTCGTCACTTATTACATAAAGCATTGTGCCGCCTGCAAAAGCCAGCGCAAACGGAAGAACCGCATTTGAAAGGCTTACCGCAAAATATCCGATAAGCGTGCCGATAACCTCCACAAAGCCTGCTATTACTGCAACAAGGAACGTTCTGCCCCTCTTCATTCCCGCCGCAAGCATAGGCGAGATTATAACCATACCTTCGGGAATATTCTGCAGGGCTATGCCGCCCGCAACAGTGAGCGCCTGAGCGGTGTTACCCGTGCCGAAGCCGACACCTGCCGCAATACCCTCCGGAAGATTGTGTATGGCTATAGCTATTACAAAAAGCAGAACTTTGTTGAGCTGCTCCTGCTTTTCGGGGTGACTCTCCTGCTCAACACCCGTAAGCTTATGAAGGTGCGGAACAATTTTATCAATAACGTTCACGCAAAGCGCACCGCAGAAAACGCCCGCAACGGCAACAAGCAGAGGAAATCTGCCGCCGTGCTCAAGCGACGGGATTATAAGCCCCACCACTGCGGCGCAAAGCATAACCCCTGCGGCAAAGGAAAGCACTATATCACTGAACCTGTGCGTAGTCTTTTTGAACGCAAAACCGAAAACCGCACCTATTACCGAAGCTCCGCCTACTCCGAGTGCCGTTAGCAATACGATATACATAGTTGCCTCCTTTTCACTTTTTTAGTATTATATCACAATTTCATACAAATGTATATCGCAAAAATCACGTTTTGTGAGTTTTCTCATATTTTTTCGTTGTGCATACCGACTATCAGGAAAAATCTGAAAACTGTTTTTTGATTTTTTGTAATTTATGTGTTATAATGCCTTTATTGTTTACAC
This sequence comes from Acutalibacteraceae bacterium, assembly GCA_045592385.1. Taxonomy (GTDB): domain Bacteria; phylum Bacillota; class Clostridia; order Oscillospirales; family Acutalibacteraceae; genus CAG-177. The sequence continues at coordinate 16,295 of JAZNUP010000121.1, read as the reverse complement.
GGAGGTATTTTTATGAACATCACAATCATTGACGGTCAGGGCGGTCAGCTCGGCGCTCAGCTTATAAAATCAATATCTTCAGATTTTCCGTTCGTCAGCATAACCGCTGTAGGTACAAACTCCGTTGCCACGGCGACAATGCTTAAGGCAGGAGCAAAATATGCCGCAACGGGCGAAAATCCCGTTATAGTTGCCTGCCGCAATGCTGACGTCATCATAGGCCCCGTCGGTATCGTGATTGCAGACTCTCTCCTTGGCGAAATCACCGAAAAAATGGCGGTGGCGGTAGGTCAGTCAAGAGCTGTGCGCCTACTTATTCCTATGAATAAATGCGACAATATCATTGCGGGTGTTCCCAATCTCAATGTCGGCGCGCTCGTGGAGGATGCAATTCTTAAATTGCACGGTATAATTGATGCCCGTAATTCTTGACAATACCCGTATATTGTAGTAGAATACTGACGTTGTTCAGAAGAACACGGCGGAAGCAGAAGTTTCCTTTCTTTTTTTCAAAAACAGGTTTATTAACGATACTATGAAAGTGTCATTATCTCAGAAGAGGTAGTGTCACTTTTTTGTATTAAGAAAGGATTTTTCAATGAACACTCAAAGAAAACTTTTAAAGCCCGTGCTTTCCGCACTGTTTCTGGCCCTTGCATTTATTATGCCGTTTCTGACGGGGCAGATACCCGAAATCGGCTCTATGCTGTGCCCGTTGCATATCCCCGTTATTCTTTGCGGCTTCATCTGCGGATGGCCGTGGGGGCTTGCGGTAGGATTTATCGCTCCGCTTCTGCGCTCATTGACTCTCGGAATGCCGCCGTTTTTCCCCACCGCCGTCTGTATGGCGTTTGAGCTTGCAGCTTACGGTGCAATCTCAGGTCTTATGCACAGAGCTCTTCCCAACAAAAAACCGTACATCTACTGCTCCCTGCTTACGGCAATGCTTGCAGGCAGGCTTGTCTGGGGTGCATCAATGTTTGTTTGCATGGGTATAAACGGTGCAGGCTTTACATTCGCCGCATTCCTTGCAGGAGCATTCACAAACGCAATACCGGGAATTATACTTCAGCTTGTGTTAATCCCCATTCTCGTCGCAGCTCTTGACAATCCGAAAGTATTTAAAAACATAAAGAATTAAAGTGGAGACAGTTATGAAAAACAGCGGGAGAACTCGCGAAGCGCTGATAACGCATTATCAGCAATATCCTCAGTTACAGATTCAGGATTTATTCAAATATCTTCATCAGAGCTCCTTCGGGTGTGAGCATATGGTGTCCTCTCTTGAAACCGCAACGGATTATATATGCGCGGAAAGCCGAGGCATCTGCAAAAGCAACGTGCTTATTGACCGCCTTGACGGCAATTACAGCCGCGTGCATCTTGCTTACCTTGAGCAAGGATTATCCCCCGATACACTCGGCAGGCTTTTCTTTGCATCCACAAAAAACGAGCCTGACGGCAAGGAAAATCTGGAATACAAGCTGAACGTTGCAAAAGAGCTTGTGCGCGAAAAACTCCTTCCGTTTTCTCAAAATGAATTTGACGAAGCGGTAAAAGCGTGGCAGGATAAAGGATATCCCGCCTTGCACCATTCGGATATTTTCCGCAGTGTTTACTCCCCCGCTTACCGCGTTATTTCCAACCGCTTCATTGCTTTCCTTCCGCTTTTCGCTGCTATTGACAAAGCTCTTGAAAAGGGCAGAGTAACCCTCGCAATCGAAGGCGGCAGCGCAAGCGGCAAAACTACACTGAGTCAGATTCTCAAGGATATTTACCGTTGCACAGTTTTTCATATGGATGACTTTTTCCTGCGTCCCGTGCAGCGCACCCCTGAGCGCCTTGCAGAGGTCGGAGGAAATATTGACAGAGAACGTTTCCTTGAGGAAGTGCTTATTCCTCTGAGCAAAAACGAGTCCGTCAGCTACCGCAGATTTGACTGCTCAACCTTCAAACTCTCCCCTGCAACCGAAATTGTTCCCGAAAAGCTTACGGTAATCGAAGGAGCTTATTCAATGCACCCTGCGCTCTCGGAATACTATGACATATCGGTATTTCTGGATATCTCTCCCGAATTGCAGCGCCAACGCATAGCCGTGCGCAATTCGCCGCAGTTTGCCGAGAGATTTCACAACGAGTGGATTCCGCTTGAAAACGTGTATTTTTCACAGATGAAGGTAAAGCAGCGCTGCAACGTACGCATTGAAATCACCGTATAATTCAATATTCAACATAAAACGCCGCAGGATTCAAATCCACGGCGTTTTTTAATAATCACACAGAAAAAAACACTTTTATTATTTTGCAAGATATGTTATATTAAAAACGATACCGTAAAAAAATTAAAACGTTCAGGAGAAAAGTATGGGTTTTGATACCGTAGAAAGCTCCGTTACCAGACCTCCCCATAAGACGGTACTGATTGACAGAGCGGATATGGAAACTTTACTTTGCGTTTTCAACCAGTAAATCAATAATTACCTTTTGAATATCGGCAATTAATCAAGCTGCTAATCACTTTGTTAAATGCCGGTAAGTTTTGTTATGCCCAAAAATAAGAATAAAAGGTGATTATATGAAAAATAAAGAAACAAAAAAGCTCTCAAAGATAAAGTACATTTTATTTCTCCTCAAGCCCTATTGGAAATACGGAAAAGGCTACGTTCTTACCGTTTTTCTTATGTCTGCGGTGCTTCAGCCCGTATCCGCATATCTTACGGCACTCCTGCCGCAAAAGGCAATTGATGCCGTTATGAACGATGCCCCTCACAGTAACGTTATTTTAACAATCATTATGTTTACGCTGTTTATCGTTTTTGTTTCTGCGCTTGAAAAGGTTATTGAAATGGCATATACGCAGATGACTCTTGTAAAAGTCAGCAACAAAATCAAAAATGACGTTAACAAAAAAGCTTTAAGAACAGATTTCAGATACTACGATAAGCCCGATTTCTTTGTAAAGTTTATTTTTGCTCAGGATAATTATCCCGTTCACGCTCAGAACGTCGTTATGATTTTGCCCGATATCCTGCGCGGTGTTGCAACGGTGGTTGCTATGGTTACGGTTATCGCCTCAACGGGTCCCGTTCTGCTCGGAATTACCGCATTTTTCGTTATACTCAATGCGATTGTCGGTTTCCCTGCCATAAAACCTACCGCAGATTACGAAGAAAGCCTTGTTGATGCCTGGCGCCCCATGGAGTATTCGGGCAGGGTGCTGAAAACTAAAGAAAACGCCGCCGAATTACGCGCATCGGGCGCAGGATTGAAGCTGCTTGACTCAATCAACGCGGCAATGAATAACTTTCAGAAGGTCTACAAGCAATATATAAGAAAAACCGCGCCCTTTCATCTTCTGCAGGGTGCCGTTTCTCCGATACAGGCAGCGTGCATTCTTGCATATATAATCTTTTTCGTTATAGACGGTGATAAATCGCAGATAGGTCTGTATGCTTCACTTACCGTTGCTTCAACCGCTCTTGCCTCAGGCCTCAACGATGCCGCAAGCAGCGTTATGCAGATGCTTCAATGCATAGCAAACGGAGAAAAGGTTGCGGAGTTTTTCGAGGCGGAATCGGAAATCGAGCCCGAGAAAAGTAACACTCTCCCTGCCCCTGACGGAAACTATGAAATCCAATTCAAAAACGTTTCCTTCGGATATGAGGATTCCTCTCTGCTGTTCAGAAATTTCAATCTTTGCATAAAGCCGGGGCAAAGGGTGGCAATCGTCGGCGAAAACGGCGCAGGCAAAACCACGCTCACAAAACTTCTGCTTCGTTTATACGACGTGAATAACGGCGAGGTACTCATCAACGGCAAAAACATAAAAAACTATGACGTTCATCAATTGCGGCTTAACACAGGGGTGGTGTTTCAGGATGTCCGCGTGCTTGCAATGAGCCTGCGCGATAATCTTACCGTATATAACAGCGCAACGGATGAAAAGCTGTGTGAGATACTTGAAAAAGTCGGGCTGTCGGGAGTGCTCAGAAAGGCAAACGGAAATCTTGACACAATGGTTTCCCGTGAGTTTACGCAGGACGGAATCTCGCTCTCAGGCGGAGAAGCGCAGAAGCTGATGCTTGCAAGGCTTTTCACAAGCTCGTTCGGGCTGCTGATACTCGATGAGCCTTCATCTGCCCTTGACCCGTTATCCGAGGTTAAGCTGATGCAGAATATTCTCGATATTTCAAACACCGCCACAACCGTTATGATTGCTCACCGTCTTTCAACCGTAAGGGATTTTGACTGCATCTACCATATCGAAAACGGCGAAATCATTGAAAGCGGAACGCACGATGAACTGATGAATATGAAGGGCAAATATTATGAAATGTTCATCGGCCAGGGTGAAAATTATCAGAACTGAAACTGAAATTGAAAACGTATAAAAAGGGCTGCCTCACCGAAAAAGTGAGACAGCCCTTTGGCACCCCCTGCGAGAATCGAACTCACAACTGACCCTTAAGAGGGGTCAATGTATATTACGAGCGAAGCGAGTAACAAGGTTCTGATGCGTCAGCATCAGGTTCTTATATCCATTCAAAAAAATAAAACTCCGATGCTTTTGCATCGGAGAATGGCACCCCCTGCGAGAATCGAACTCACAACTGACCCTTAGGAGGGGCCTGTTATATCCATTTAACTAAGGAGGCGTATATTTAATTTTATCTGCGCTTTAATCCGCGCATTCGTTTTGTGCCCGATTATTTTATCAAATGCCAAAGCCGTTGTCAAGCATTTAGAAGATTTTGAACCGTGTTTTGAATAAATTCTTGCATTGAATTTTAAGCAGTGATATAATGCTTTCGTATTTTTCTTAGGAGGTTCCGTTTATGCTACGTTCCGCTTTTCGCTATATCACCCGTTTTATTCCGCTGCTGATTACCGTATTCATCACCCTGCCCCCTCTTTTCTCAAATGCCGATGCAAGGCTCGCGCTTGATATTGAAGAGCAGAAAACCCGCATCGCAGCTCTTGAAGAGGCTTACAAAAACGGTGAAATTGCCCCCGTTGATGAATCTGTTTTCTTTGACGGCGACCTTGAGGCTGAGCTTAACAACGGCCTTAAATTCAATGAGCTTCGCTACATCGCCACTCACAACAGCTATCAGACTGAAGCAACTCAGGAAATAAAAACTCTTTATAACACCCTTTCCGAGCTCACCTTCGGTCTTATTGCAAGCGAAGCGGATTTCAAGCGTGAAACCGTTACTGAACAGCTCAACAGCGGAATTTACAGCCTTGAGCTCGACATTGAAACTTTTGACAGAAACGGTGAAATCTCTTTCACCTGTCTTCACTCCCCCAAAATTGATATGACCACCTCGTGCTACGATTTCGAACTCACTCTCAAGGAAATCGCCATGTGGTCTGACAATAACCCCAACCACCTGCCCATAACAATAATAATCGAGCCAAAAACTCTTATTCTCGCCCTTGAGGATATGAAAAGCTTCACTCTCAACTACGCGCAGGCTTTTGATTCCCTGCTCAGGGAACAGCTCGGCTACAGACTTTTTACCCCTGACGATATGCTGAGAGATTACGAAAGCTTCGCTGCCATGCGTGCCGATGACGGCTGGTGCGAAGTCAAGGATATGCTCGGCAAGGTGCTTATTCTTTTACACGACAGTTCGGTTACCGAAAAATACATAAGCTCCGACCCGACTCTCAGATCCCTCGCAATGTTCCCTATGCTTCGCAAAAATGACGTTGAGCGTGACTGTGCATCTTTCCTGATTATAAACGAGCCTGAAGAAGCATCCTCCCTCAGCGGCGAAATCATTGAAAACGGCAAATTCATCGTACGCACCATGGCAGACTCCTTCGGTGCAATCAACAAAGAAAACAGCGACCTTGCTCTTAATAGCTCCGCTCAGATTGTTTCAACAGACTATCCCGTAATCAACGGCAACACAAGTGCTGAATACCTGGCTTATTTCGGCGATTATAAATCAATAAAGCCGAACGGATAACTCTGCTTGCCCGTTGTGTTTACCCACTGCTCAGGAGGTAAATATATGTATTTTGACGATATAAGGCTCAACACTGTTATAGATATTCCGCCCGCAGTAATTGACAGGCAGAAAATGCTTGACTTTGCTCTGGAATATGATAATATCCCTCTGCACACAGACGAGGAATACGCAAAAGCTTCACCCTTCGGCGCTCTTATTGCCCCGGGTATGATGTCCTTTATGGCGGTGTGGGCAAAGTATCTTGAGGTTGACTTGTGGGGTAGCGAGCTTGTGGCAGGTAAATCATCAAAGGTGGAATGGCTTGCCCCCGTCTATGCAGGCGATACTCTCACCGGCAAGGCAACCGTAACCGCTCTTACACCAAGAAACAAGTACAACGGCACGGTCGAAATCACCATAACAGTTAAAAATCAGCACGGTATAACGGTTTTAACCAATATAACCAAAGCTGTTGTGAAAAGAAGAACAGAATAAAATAATCGGAGGAATATCAATGGCAGCATTAATATCATCGGTTTTACTTACTCTCAAAAACATTTTCCACGGCGCAGTTGCGGTGTTGATGCTTATCCCCATTCTGCTCACTATGGGCAACGCAGGCAACCCCGACACTCCCGTTATCCCAAACGAAAACGCCACAAATTCTTACATCAACGAATACCTTGACCCCGATATTTCCGCTCACCGCTCAGGCGCGGGAATTGCTCCGCAGAATACCCTTATGGCATTTGAAAACGTGCTCAAGAACTCCGACTCTCTCGGCGTTGACACAATTGAGTTCGACGTTCAGATTACCGCCGACGGCGAGCTTATCCTTCTCCACAACCTCACCTATGACGACACCTCGAATGCAGAAGAAGCTTTCGGCAGAAAGTTCAACTTCGCATCGCTCATTACTCTTGAAGAGGCTCAGGTGCTCAACCTCGGCGAAAACTTCAAGCTTAACGGCGAATATCCTTACAGAGGTCTCAGAGGCGAGGATATCCCCAAGAATCTCAGGGTTGTAACCTGCGATGAGGTAATTGATTACATTGAAGCAAACTGCGGCGATAAGGAATACAGATATATTATTGAAATCAAAAGCATCGGTGTTCACGGTATGAAGGCTGCCGACAAGCTTTATTCAATCGTCACCGAGCGCAATTTGCAGGACAGAGTAATCTGGGCAACCTTTGCTCCCTCAGTTGCCGCTTATATGAAAACTCAGCATCCCGATATGCCCCGTTCCGCAAGTGTTATTGAAGCAATTCAGTTCTATTTCTATTTCAGAATGAACTGAAATCTCAACGACGTAGCCCCCGAATACGTTGCCCTGCAGATTCCTTACGGCTCAAGCGCTCTTGATAATCTTATCAACCTCGGCACAAGGGAAATGATAAACTACGCTCACGCAAACAACATTGCCGTTCAGTACTGGACCATAAATTCCGAAGAGGAAGCGCTCACCCTTATCAACAACGGCGCTGACTGCATTATGACCGATTATCCCGATATGGTTTACGGCGCGGTAAAATCCTGCAAATGAAGGTGTTTTAAATGAGAAGCAACTCCAAGCCCGTTCTTGAGCTTGAAATTTATCTTATCCGCCACGGAGAAAGCCTCGGCAACATAGGCTACAACGGAAGAACAGACCTCACCCTGCGCGAAGGCTGCGACCCTTTTCTCAGCGCAAAGGGTGAAATTCAGGCAAAAGCCGCCGGCGAATATCTTAAAGAAATGCAGTTTGATGCCTTTTATTCGAGCGCACTTTTCAGAGCGGTGCAGACCGCATCTTACATAAAAGCAAAGCAGCCCGACTGTGCCGAAAAGCCGCTTAACCTTCTGCCACTTCTCACCGAAACCGAAATTCCGCCCGAATACGGCGGTGCTTCGATTGAAGAGCTCAGGAGCATCTGCCCCGAGGCAATGCTTGCCGACGGAGTTGACGGCACAAAACCGCTGGTATGCTTCAACGCATTCGAGGATGAGAAAGGTCTTTTTGAAAGAGCTGAAAAGGCTGTGGAGTATCTGCGCGCCCGTTACAAAAAGGGTGAGAAAATCGCCGTTGTAAGCCACGCGGCGTTTATGACCTTTTTTGTTTTCTACATTATGGGCTACCGCGGCAAGGTGCCGGTTTACGATATCAATTTCAAAAACACAAGCTTCACAAGAATTCTGTTCTACAAAGAGGGAACAAATCCTTACGGCGACATTGTTTTTGATTTTATCAATTCCGTGCCCCACTTTGAGCACATAAAAGATTAATACTGTAAAACCGCCTTCTGTGTTTACACTGCACGCAAGGCGGTTTTTTCCTTTATAAACACATTTCTTGTAAAATTCTGTCGCCTGTGGTATACTTTGATTAACATATTTCAGGAGGGGATTTTGTGAAATATATCAGAACCAGCCTCGCACTTCCCAAAGCGGCCCGTATGTTTACTGACCGTGTTGAACCCCGTGATGCATTCTGGAACGCATACGAAACCGTCAAAGAAGAACTCAACAGCAAAAGCCGCGCTCACGTGTTATGCTATCACGGTACCGGAGGTGTCGGAAAAACCCACTTACTGAAAAAGCTTGAATCTGAATTAAAAGAAAAAATCTACTCACCAAAGTATATTTACGTTGATTTAAACGTTTGTCAGGACAGAATTACCGTTCTCGAAAGAATGAGGAACACCCTTTCAAGCTCTTACAAGTTCAGCTTCTCACTGTTTGAATTCGGCTTATACGTTTACGCTAAAAAAATAGGCGAAAAAGCGGAATCAATTGACGTTAAGCAGATAATCGCCAGCAGCCCTGTTCTCAGCCTTCTTTTGCAGGTATCCAAAGAACTGCCGTTCGTAGGCTCCGCGGCAAAAATCATAGACATTACAGCAGCCGCTTTGCAGATATCCGACAAAGCCGCTTCAGTTATTCTTACCAGAATTAAAAAGCACGATAAGAATCTGCTGCTCCTTGATTCTCTTGATACGAACAAGCTGATTGAATACTTACCGTATCTGTTTGCTCTTGATATGGCGGAGAATCTTGAAAAGAAACCCACTGAGCCCTTTGTAGTTTTCCTGGATACATATGAAAAACTGGTTAATGAAATCAGCGCTCTCGGTGACCCTCGCTTTGCCGACGAGTGGATACGCGGAGAAAACGGCCTTGTTCAGAACATACCCTACACTCTCTGGGTAATCGCAGGCAGAGAGCATCTCGAATGGAAAGACTTTGACCCTGAGTGGGACGAGTCACTTGAGCAGCACGTTCTTAAAAATCTTTCTCCTGAATACAGTAACTGTTTTCTTGAAAGCGCAGGCATTGACGATAAAGAACTCCGGAGTAAGATTTTCAAGCTGACGGGCGGCTCCCCTAATCATCTTGACCTGTGCGTTGATACGTTTTTGCATCTTAAGGAGCAAGGCATCACCCCCGATATCACTATGTTCGGCAACAACACCCAGACTATTGTTGCCCGTCTGCTGTCCTATATGGGAAGCAGTGATCAGGACCTTGTGTATGCGCTTACGTGCTTATACGAATGGGATGATGATCTTATTTTAAAACTCGCACCCGATATCCTCCCGAATTTCAGCTTTTCCGCTTATGAAAAAATCAAGAACCACTCCTTTGTTACTCTTTATCCCAACGGCAACTACAGCATCAACCGTACCGTTTCAGAAGTTCTGATGAATACATGCCCCGAGTTACTGAAAAAGAATGTAGGAAAGGTTCTCTTTGATAAATTTTCAAAGATTCTGGAGAAAAAAGAGTACTTTTCACCCGATTTTCCCACCGCTCTCACCTACGTTACACAGGCAGGTATTCTGCTCTGCGATGACCGTGATCAACTCTGTGATTTCTTCAGCGAAAACATTGACGATAATCTTATTTCGCTTGCTGAAGCCGGAATGTTTGAATGTTCCAACAATATATTTGATATGCTGTCAAAAAAAGCAGGAAACGAAAATGACTTTTTCCGCAAAACAATATTGTTCTCCAATGCACGCCTGTCACAAATCAAAGGTGATTACAAAAAAGCTTATGAGCAGGCAGCCGAATCATTAAAACTGCAAATGGAACTGCACCCCGAAATTGACGTTAATACCCTCATAATATTAGAGACTATGGCAAATATACTTTTCTACAACAAAGACTATGAAGATGCTGTTGAAGCAGCCGAGTTTGTATTGGAGCACCGCCGCAGACTTCTCGGAGAAGACGCCAAAGCTACATTATGCTCTTTAATGAACCTCGGAATTTTCCTCTACGGAGCAAAAAAATACCGCGAAGCATTTGAAATATCACAGCATGCATATGAAAAGCATAAAAAAGTTCTCGGAGAAAACGCTGACGGCACCTTGCGCTCTATGACCACTATGTCTAATTCCCTATATAGTTTGGGAGAATACCGACAGGCTTTGGAATTGCAACAAAAAGCCTTTGAAACAGCCAAAAAAAGTCTCGGCGAAGATCACCCCGAAACTCTCTCCGTTATGAGCAGCCTTGCTTTTACTCTGAACCGGCTTGATGAACCGCAAAAAGCGCTGGAACTCAGAAAAACCGTGCTTGAAAAGAGAATCAGTCTCCTCAGAGAAAATCATCCCCATACAATATCAAGTATGAATGATGTTGCAACGTCACTCAGACAACTTGGTGAATACGAGGAAGCTGCCGATATGTATAAGAAGCTTTATGAAGCGCGCTGCAAGCTCTTCGGTGAAGCTGATGTGGAAGCCCTCAGCGCATTGGATTTTGCTGCAAACATTATTTATAACAATTTGAAAAGGTCTGAAGAGGCTCTGCCGTTGTTTAAAACCGTTTTTGAGAAAAGACGTGAAACACTCGGCGCAGACACTAAAGAGCTTTTAAGGCTTATGGATAACCTTGCAATCTGTTACGATTGCGTGAACGAAAAGGACAAAGCCGACGCCCTTCGCGAAGAAATGAAGAAGCTCTCCGAAGAATAGTATTTTACCCGCGGCAAACCCAACGGATATTACAAGCCGGAACGGAGTAACGTAAATATTTGAATTATGAGTAAAGGGGATATAAAAAAGATACAGAACGGACAAGCTGAGCAATAACAAGGCTTCGGCCTTGTTATGATTGCCCGAAGGCGTACAAAGGTACGTCGGGCGGCGAAGTTTGTTCGCAGCATAAAACGTTGTTTTTTTCTTCATTTTTAAATTTATAGCAAAAATCCAGGGTTCTGCAGGATATTAATTCCTGCAGAACCCTTTGTCATATATTGTATTATGCGGTCTGCGCTTTTTTACATTCTCTTTTATTATTTTGTTCAAAAGCGCTTGACATATTTATTAGTGTAAAATAAAATAAAATCAACACACTTTTTGTTTAAAAATCAAGAAATCCAAAAGAGGGCTGCTTATGAATTCGATGTTGGAATTTTGGGGTCAGATGACGGCAAACCCGCTTCTGTTTGTTGCAGTAGCGCTTACGTTCGGCGTTATTCTGGTAAACGGTTGGACCGACGCACCTAACGCTATTGCCACTTGCGTTGTAACCAGATGTATGCCGCCGAAGGCTGCAATACTTATGGCAGCAGTTTTCAACTTCCTCGGCGTGTTTTTAATGACACTCATCAATGCCACCGTTGCCGAAACCATTACAAAAATGGTAGACTTCGGCTCAGACCCTGACAAAGCAATAATCGCCTTGAGTGCGGCGCTTTTTGCCATTGTTCTTTGGGCTACGCTTGCCTGGCTGTTTGGTATTCCAACCAGCGAAAGCCATGCTTTGATCGCAGGCCTTACAGGCAGCGCGATTGCACTGCACGGCAGTTTTGACGGTGTTAACGGCAGTGAATGGATAAAGGTTGTTTACGGCATATTTATTTCGGTCATCCTCGGCTTCGGCCTTGGCTGGATTGTATGCAAGCTCGTTACCAAAATCTTCTACAACGCAAACAGACCCAAAACCGAGCCGTTCTTCAGAGGTGCGCAGATTGTGGGCGCGGCATCAATGGCTTTTATGCACGGTGCGCAGGACGGTCAGAAATTTATGGGCGTTGTGCTGCTTTGCGTATATATGTCACAGGGTCAGGGATTACCCAAGGATATTGATATTGCAAACGATTACCTTTGGCTTATGATTGTTTGCTCAGTCATTATGGCCGCAGGCACAGCTATGGGCGGTAAAAAGATTATTAAATCGGTTGGTATGGATATGGTTAAGCTTGAAAAATACCAGGGATTCTCAGCCGATATCGCCGCTGCGCTTTCGCTTTTGATTTGTTCCGTATTCAGCCTCCCCGTATCAACAACCCACGCAAAAACCACCTCTATTATGGGTGTAGGTGCGGTAAAGCGCGTTTCTGCAATTAACTTCGGCGTTGTTAAGGAAATGGTACTCACCTGGGTGCTGACTTTCCCCGGCTGCGGTCTTGTAGGCTTTTTGATGACAAAATTATTTATGTTCATATTTACCTGACGGAAAGGAGTTTTTAAAAATGGCTAAAGGCGATAAGTTTTATTTTGAAAATTTTGCAGCATGCACCGAACTCTCTAAGAAGGCGGCGTTGTACCTTGTGAACTGCCTTGAGAATTATAAGCCTGAAAACATCGAAACAATGCTCAAGGAAATGCACGAAATTGAACATAGTGCAGATGTGAAAAAGCACGAAATGAATAAAGTTCTTGCAAAGGCATTCGTAACACCCGTTGACCGTGAAGATTTGGATATGCTCAGCCATAACCTTGACCAGGTAACTGACAAAATCGAAGAAATTTTGCAGAAATTCTATATCTACAACATTCAGTCCGTTGACCCTGCTGCTATCGACTTTGCAAAGAAAATCGTAAAATCCTGCAATCTTCTTTGCGAGCTTATGGAGGAGTTTGAAAACTTCAAGCGTTCAAAGAAAATCCACTCTCTCATTGTTGCTCTTAACGACGTTGAGGAAGAATGCGATAATCTTTACCTTACTTCAATCCACGAGCTCACCAAGGATAAGACGGACGTTCTTAAGGTAGTTTCATTCGTAAAAATCTACGACTGCTTTGAATCCTGCGCTGACGCATGCGAACACGTCAGCGAATGCGTAGGCGCAGTTATTATGAAGAACACATAATTTTTTACAGACCTTGAAGAATTGAAAACTTCGGCTAAAGGAGCAAGGCATGGCAGACACTATATATAAAGAAATCCGTAAAAAGCACGAGCTGACCAGGGACGACGTTTGCGACAAAGCGTCGCTTATAAGCAGCCCCATTCAGCCCGAGCGTCTTGAGCGGATTGAAAACGGTAAATTCCCCATAACTCCCGATGAGGTGATGCTTCTTTCCGAAATCTACGGTGAACCTACCCTCTGCAATCATTACTGCTCAAAAGAGTGCCCTATCGGCGAAAAATACGTGCCCGAAGTCAAGGTCAAAGACCTTGCACAGATTGTTCTTGAAATGCTTTCATCGCTCAATTCGATGAAAAAAAGGCAGGAAAGACTCATTGAAATCACCGCCGACGGTATGATTGACGATGACGAAATCAAGGATTTCGTTTACATCCAGAAAGAGCTTGAGCACATTTCAATCACCGTTGAAACACTCCAGCTTTGGGTTGAGCAGATGTTAGCAGATAAAAAAATCAATATAGAAAAATATAACCAACTTAAAGGTGAATAAGAAATCACGGTGTCCGGAATTAAACCGGGCACCGTTTTTGCATTTATTGTGAAAAAACAGGGTATGTTTTCCGCACAAAGTGCCGTTCAGTTTTGCTTTTTTGTGAGCTATTATATAGTCAAGGAAAACATAAAGGAGTGTTGCATATGAACCCAAGGCAGAGAATTCTGGCAATAAAATTGACAGAAAAACTTGCAAAAAATCCCGGATACGCTCGCAATCTCGGGGTGGAAATAATAAACAAAAAACAAAAAGGAGGCGGAGAATGATGAGAACCGCAATTAAAATGCATAATTCAGGAAACACGGCTGTCGCCTTAAGAAACAATAACTTTATTGAAGTTGAAAGCTTCGCAAGCCCTGACGCAATCAGCACCGTAAAAGCGAAAAGTTTTTCATTCAGAATGATATTCACGTTTTTACAGAGAAAAGCCGAAAAAATACTGAAAAGCAAGGATTCGGTACGCAACATGGCAACAAACGCGCTGACCTTCACAAAAAAATTAGGCAACGTATCATTTCTGAAAAAGTGGTTTGTGGACGTTCCTGCCGTGTGCGATATGCTAATCGACACAATTAACGGAGTTTACAAAAGCATTCCGTATTCTTCCCTGGTGACTGTTGCCGTTGCACTCATTTATATTTTAAGCCCCGTGGATTTTATTGTTGATACCTTCCCCGTGCTGGGTGTTGCCGATGATGCGATGGTTTTCAAAATTGTTCTCGATACAATAAAGAATGATCTGGAATCATATAACCAATGGAAAGAGTCGCAGCCTGCCGCCTGACAACTATACTGATATTACAAGGAGTGAAAATTGATGATTGAAATAATATTTTCCGTTCTGGCAATATTTCTTTTTATAAAAGCCATTGGACTGACCTTTAAAATAACGTGGGGTGCGGCCAAAATCGCGGCATCCGTGCTGCTTGCCGTCGCAGTTCCGGTGTTCATTTTACTGGCGATTTTTGTTGGCGGATTCATCCTGCTTTTACCCGTTGCTTTGATTGCAGGCGCAATAGCGCTGCTTAAAGCTTTCGGTAACAAATAAAAATCAAGCCGCCCGGACATAAAAAACCGGACGGCTTTCGTGTTATATTTTCTTTTTCATAAGTCCGTGTTTGTTGCAGTATATATACAGATACCCTCTGCCGCGCAGTTGCAAGCGTGTTTCCGCGTTGCCTTCGGGATAAAACTTGACAAACTGCACTCTGTCGGATGTCAGATAAGCGACAAACGAAATAAAATGAGTTTTTGTCATTTCATGGTTGACAGTTATAAAATGCTCGTCTTCAACTCTTTCAATCGTTACCGTGTGTGCTTCGTCAACCTCTTCCGCTTCAAGAGGTGGCAGAGTAATTCCGCAGCAACTTATAACAGTGTCGCCCGTTGTGCGGATTACGTTGCCGCATACGGGGCAAACATAAAACTTTGAGCGCAGTATATTTGACGAAACGTTTTTATTGATAACTGTTTCGCCTGACATAAGCTCCATAACCGAAACTCCGAGCACCTTTGCAAGCGGCTCAATCAGCGTAATATCGGGCAGTCCCTTTGCGGTTTCCCATTTTGACACAGCCTTGTCGCTGACTCCTATCTGCTCTGCAAGCTGAGTCTGCGTTATTCCCTTTGCTTCTCTTAAGCGTTTGATTGTTGCACCTGTTATATAATTATCCATAGCCGTTTCTCCTTTACGGTTACAGTATAGTTTATCTGAAATAAAATCTCAACCTACGCTTCGTGAATATATCAGATTATTGCAATCCGAAGCTTTTTTTGATACAATACAATCATAAAAAAGAAAGAAGAGATAAAATGGAAGTGTTTTTTGATTCGCTTTCAGGTTTCGACCTGAGCGTATTCCAATGGATTCAGAGCATTCAGAACGGTTTCCTTGATGCTCTTATGGTCGGTGTCACAACTCTCGGCAATGCAGGTGCAATTTTTATTGTTCTCGGTTTTGCGCTTTTGTTCACAAAAAAATACCGCAAGGCAGGGCTTGCCGTACTCATTGCCCTTATCGTAATGCTTCTTTGCAGCGACCTTTTCCTCAAAGAGTTTTTTGCAAGAATCAGACCGTTTAACCTCTTTGAGTCAAATCCCGAAAAATATGCCGTATGGGGTGCGGAGTACGTTTTCCCCGAGCTTGTATATAAACCCTCAAGCTTCTCATTCCCGTCGGGACATACCGCATCTGCCTTTGCCGCGGCAACCGCTCTCATTTGGCACAGCAGAAAATGGGGCATTCCGACAATGATTTTTGCGGCAATAATGGGCTTTTCGAGAATCTACGTTCAGGTGCATTACTGCACAGACGTTTTCGGCGGAATTGTTGCAGGTGCAGTCTGCGGACTTATCGCAGTGTTAATCGTTAAATTCCTTTTCCCCGTTGTTGATAAAGGACTTGATAAGCTTTCGGCAAAGCTCAGAAAATCAAATACATAAACGACAAGCCGTCCGAAAATCGGACGGCTCAAAATTTTCCTGCATTAAAAATTCGTGATAATCTTTTCTGCTTACTTTCTCAACGATTTTTGCCAATACGTCAAAAGCTGCGAACGGTCGATTTAGAGAAACGGTTTCAGAATCATGCCATTCTTTCAAGAGATTCAAGCGTAACCTCGTATTTAACGGATTCACCTGAATTGAACCTTTCCATTTCTTCCATCATATAATAAGCCATTCTCTGCGGCTCTTTTCC
>JAZNUP010000120.1:0-10411 GCA_045592385.1 Acutalibacteraceae bacterium | reverse complement strand
ACAGAACGACATGGCTACGATCCGACTTCCCGGCTATAAATATAATGAGCCTACAACGCTTGAAGGGATTAAGGCTCTGAGAAATCCTCATAAGTTTGAAATGAAGATGCCTGATGCGCAAACTCTTCGCAAAAAGCTGCTCGGCGCCTGGACGGGCAGAGCTTGCGGATGCCTGCTTGGCAAGCCTGTAGAAGGAATAAGAAGCAACGAGCTTATTCCTCTGCTCAAAGAAACCGGCAACTATCCCATGCACAGATATATTCTCAGCACGGACATCACGCAAGAAGTCTGCTCGCATTATAAATTCTACCTTAAAAATAAAGCGTATGCCGACACTGTTGACGGTATGCCTGTTGATGATGATACAAATTACGTTGCCCTTGCTCAGAAGATTGTTGAAGAGTGTGGCAGGGATTTTAACTCAGAGGATGTTGCTCTTGCGTGGATGAAATATCAGTCCATATTTTCGTATTTTACAGCGGAAAGAACAGCTTTTGTGAATTTTGTGAATTGCATTGAGCCGCCCGCATCGGCAATGTATAAAAACGTCTGCCGTGAATGGATAGGGGCTCAGATAAGGGGCGATTACTTCGGATATATCAATCCCGGTAAACCCGAAGAAGCGGCGGAAATGGCATTTAGGGATGCCGTTATATCGCACGTTAAAAACGGCGTTTACGGCGAAATGTTTGCATCTGCAATGATTGCGTGTGCGGCTGTTACTGATAATATTGAGGATATAATGCTCGGCGGTCTTGCCGAAATTCCTTCAACCTCAAGGCTTTATGAAGCGGTAACGAGAATTTTTGATTGCTATAAAAACGGAACAAGCGTTGATGAATGTTTTAATATAATCCATTCAGCTTATGATGAGCATACCGACCACGGCTGGTGCCATACAATTTCAAACGCTATGATTGTTGCCGCGGCGCTTCTCTACGGAGAGGGCGACTTCGGCAAATCAATCTGCATTGCCGTGAGTATGGCTTTTGATACGGATTGCAACGGTGCTACCGTCGGCTCTGTTCTCGGCATGAGAAATTCGGTTGACGGTATTGATGAATACTGGAAAAAGCCCGTCAACGGCAAAATACATACCTCCATTTTCGGCGTAGGTACTGTTGATATAGAAGAAGCGGTTAACAAAACGCTGGAGCACCTTGAATAAAGCAGAAAAAGAATTCTTTGTTAGCAATAAAACTTGCGTTGAGTAATTGACTTTATCTGGTTGAAGTGTTAGAATTTTTATGTTACTGACGGTAACAAATTTTTTGATGAGGTGACAGATGTGTTTGAAACGTTTTTGGTTGAAGTTTTAAAGCTTGCGCCCAGGCAGATGTGGGGTGTTGAGCAGCAGCTGCATTATCTTACCGAGATTTTTACTTCCTTTTCTCCTAAAAAGATTATCGCTTCTCTGCTTGCGATAATTGAACTTTTCGGTCTTACAATTCTTGATTTCCCAACCACACCCAGAGGGCAGGAGCTTGACCTTACGGGATATAGCCTTGTTTTTGAGGATCAGTTTGATGCACCCACCCTTAACACCGACGTGTGGGAATACAGAGGAAGCGGTCCGCGCAGGGGCGGCTTCAATGCCGAAAGTCAGGTTGAACTGAAAAACGGTAATATGATTATGACCGGCGAATATCTTACAGACGGCGCATACGGTGAGGGCTGGTATACAGGTATGATAAAGCTCAAGGAGCGCTACTGCAAGGGATATTTTGAAATCCGTTGTATTGTTAATAACGATCCCGGCTTCTGGTCAGCATTCTGGATTCAGGCTGACGCACCCTATACAGCCTCGGTTTCAAAAGGCGGACCCGGCGGTGCTGAGATTGATATCTTTGAATCAATGAGCTGGGGTGACACCGTAGGAAGTAACTCTGTTACTCAGACTGTTCATTGCGCAGGTGTTGACGGCGTGCAGGAAGGCTTCCAGTCAAACAATCTCGGCAGCTTCTACGGTAACAATATCTACGAGGAATACAATACCTACGGCCTTGAATGGACAGATGATGAATACATCTTTTACATCAACGGCGTTGAAACCCGCCGCACTTCTTTCGGCAACGGTGTTTCTGAGGTTGAAGAGGACGTTATAGTTTCGCTTGAAATTCCTGCGGCTGAAGAGCTTTCAGAGCTTGATAAAGAAAACTATAATACAGAGTTTATAGTGGACTACGTAAGGATTTATCAGAAATAAGAATAAAAATTGTGAGCCGCAGGAACTGAGTTCTTGCGGCTTCTTTATATAAGCATACCGTATACTTTTGATTGAAAAACATAAAACGTTGTGTTATAATATTAAAAAAGAATCCGGAGGTGTCGGCGTGGACGCAGAGCGTGCAAAAAAATCTGTGCAGAGTGATTTGATTAATCTTGAGTGCGAAGTAAGAAAACAGTATGAAGCAATAACGAAAGCACTTATCGGCAGAAGGCTTTTAATTACTGCTATGGAAAGCTGTACTTCGGGATTTATAGCAAGTCTGCTTACCGATACCGAGGGGGCTTCTGCGGCATTCAAAGGCTCTGACGTTACTTACAGCAACGAAGCCAAAATGATGCGCGGAGTGCCTGAAAGAGTAATAGAAGAATACGGCGTTTATTCTTCGCAGACAGCCGCGGCAATGGCAGCTGCATGCAAAAACAGCTACAAAACCAACATAGGTATAGGCATAACGGGCACTTTCGGCAACGTTGACCCTGAAAATGCGGACAGTGTTGCAGGTGAAGTTTATTTTGCAATCAATTTTGACGGTAAAGTCAAGAACTGTGCAATAACGCTCAGACCCTGCGCTTCACGCTTCGGATATAAGCTTGCCGTTGCAAAAGCGGTAGCTGATGAACTGATGGCTTTTATCATATGAGCATAAAGAGAAACGTGATTGCATCGGTTTTTATCAAAAAGAATCAGAAGAAAAAGTGAAAATCTTAAAACGTAAGTTTTTGGATTAGCATAATTTTATGGGGTGGTATACAATGAAAAAAACTGCAGTTAAAATTCTTTCATTCCTTATGGCAGTAATAACTCTTGCAAGCGCCTGCGGAATTTTCGCTTTTGCAAAAGAGCTCAGCCTTGAACAGGAGCAGGTCTGGGTTGAAACGGCTGACCTCATCGTGGCTACGGCAAGGGCTGAAATCGGCCATTTTGAAAGCGACGTAAATAAATTTACAACCTGGTATTACGGTATTGAAACTTCGGCCTCGTGGTGCTCGATTTTTGTTTCGTGGTGTGCAGACAGCGGTAATGCAATCGGTGTTGCTGTGCCCAAGGAAGCCAGCTGTGTTTCAATGATGAACTGGTTTAGGGAGAGGGGAGAATATTACCCCGTGGGCAGTGGTTATGTTCCTCAGAAGGGGGACATTATGTTTATGAATACCGCAACAGACGGCAGTGAAGGTGCAACTCACGTTGAAATTGTCACAAGAAGCGGATTTGTTATGCAGTCAGGCAAGAAGCACGTTCGCGCTATAGGCGGATGCACCTCTGATATAAATTACGAGGGTGAGTGCTACGTTACCGAAAAAACCAGACCCTTCGATATGAAAAACGCTGTAATCCTCGGTTATGCTCATCCTTCTTATGAGGAGAGTGTGAGTGCCAAGGCAAACCTTTATGCGTTTTTGGATGATAATATGCCCGCCATATTCAAATACTTTATTGCGAAGCTCAAAGCAATTTCTTACAGATTCCAGGATACAACCTCCGAAGCACTTGAAACAGTATAATAACCGTCCGCAGGTGAAAGCCTGCGGATTTTTATTGTGCATATAGTATATTTCTGCAAGGATACAATTTACATAAAAGATATTGTATTTTTTAAAATAATATGTTATCATTTAACAAAAGAACTTTGGATTGGAGGCGGTGTGTTGAGCGAAAATACAAATGTTGCTTACAACGAAAAAAATCAAGGTATAGTTATTGACTATGAAAAAGGTGTCAAAAACCCTCTTTTGAGGGAGAGGCGTTATATAGGTAATAAAGAAAGGATAGGTTACCTTCTCAATGACGTTTCAGGCAGCTTCAATATTGATAAATATAAGGAAAGATTTATTTACGATATTGTTAAGCTGGATTTTGACTTCCTTGCAGTCTTCGGTTTGTTTTCGGGTTTGTGGGATACAATAAACGACACTTTCATAGGCGTTATTGTTGACAGAACAAGAACCCGTTGGGGTAAGTTTAAGCCTTACATTCTTCTTGGCAAAATACCGCTTATGCTTATAGGTCTGTGGTACTGGTTTATGCCTGTTTTGTTTGGCGACACAAGCGGAACATACCTGCCCAAGCTCGTTTTTTATGCTGTTTTTTCGGTTATATGTGAAACAGCGGGAACTTTTACTGCTGTTGCAAGCACGGGATTTATGGCAACCATAACGCCGGACCCGTTGGAACGAACGGGACTTATAACTATGGCAAACCTTGTTTCGGGCCTTGTGGGCGAAAAGCTTCCTGAACTTGCTTTCGGTTTGTTGCTTGACCTTGTAAACAATCAGGTTGTCAAATGGAACAGAACCAGTCTTTTTATCGGATTCGGTATATTTACCGCAGTAGCAAGCTGTCTTATGTCTTTCTACTTTATTTGCGTAACCAAAGAGAGAGTTTCGCAGTCGATTGAAAAGCCGAGTATTATTCAGGGTCTTAAAGCTATTATCAATAACCGACCCATCCTGCTTTACACTCTTTCCGAGTTCCTTGCGGGCTTTGCAGTAGGTAAGAGCAGAATAAATTATTATATTGACGTTCTCGGTTCTGCTACATATCAGACGATAGTTGGTATTCCGGCTTCTCCTGTTTCAACCGCAAGCTATGCGTTTATTGCTCCTCTTCGCAAAAGACTTTCCACAAAGGCGATATGGATTCTTGAAGATGTTTGGACCGATGCCTGCTGGCTTGCCGTTTTCGGTATAGGTTCCATAGGCGGTATGAAAAAGGGCCTTTATAAGAACAAATGGGTAATGCTTCCCGTTATGGCTGTTGAGGAAGTTTTCGAGATGTGTGTTTACGGCTTAAGGCATGTTATTCCGCAGGAAATTCTCAACGAAGCAATGGACTATTGCGAATGGAAAAACGGTTACCGTGCAGAGGCTATGACCGGTGTTGCAAGGGGACTTGTAACAAAGCTTCAGGGCATTGCAATGGGCTCGATTCAGAACTTTATTATGAAGAGAATCGGTTACGTTCAGGGTCTTTCCATCGGAACTCAGGCCGATTCCACAAAATGGTGGATTTTTGCAATGGGTACCGGAATCCCCGTTATCACCGGTGCTCTCGGTATTATCCCCAAGTTCTTCCACAATCTTAACGGCGCTAAGCGTGACAGAATGTATCAGGAACTCTTTGCAAGAAGAGAGGCTATGAACAACGCTGTTGAGCAGGCGAAGGATGCAGATGAAATTGCAAGAGTTGCAAAGGCTCAGATGAATAAAGACTACATTCAGGGATAAAATGGAGAAAAGGGGTTTGCCTTTTGCGGCAGACCCCTTTAATGTAAGGTGATTTTATGGGTAAAACAGCTATTGTCACCGGCGGCACCTCAGGGATAGGTAAAGCAGCCGCGTTGGCTTTGATTAAAAACGGATTTAATGTGTATGAGCTGAGCAGACGTGAAAAGGGCGTAGAGGGGATGCATCATATATCGGTGGATATCACCGATGAAAAAGCTGTTGAAAGCGCGATTGAAGAAATACTCAAGGTTGAAGAGCGCATTGACTTGCTTGTAAATAATGCAGGCTTCGGTATTTCGGGAGCGATAGAATTTACTCATACCGAAGCGGCAAAAAGACTTTTTGACGTAAACTTTTTCGGTACAGTCAATGTAAGCCGTGCAGTGATTCCGATAATGCGTGAGCAACGCTCGGGAAGAATTATAAACGTAAGCAGCGTTGCGGCACCCGTTGCAATACCTTTCCAGGCTTTCTATTCAGCAACAAAAGCGGCAGTCAATAAATACACTCTTGCCCTCGCCAACGAAATCAGGCCTTACGGTGTAACGGTATGCGCGGTACAGCCGGGAGATATCAAAACGGGCTTTACGGGAGCAAGGGAAAAGTTCATTGAAGGTGACGATGTTTATTCGGGCAGAATAAGCAGGGGAGTTGCTCAGATGGAAAAGGATGAGCAAAACGGAATGGAGCCTGAGCAAATCGGCAACTTTATAGCAAAGCTCGCGCTTAAGAAAAAAGTAAAACCCATTTATACGGTGGGGCTTTCGTATAAACTTGTCACATTCCTTGTCAAAATCCTGCCGGACAGTTTTCAGAATTATATCGTCGGTCAGATTTATGCAAAATAGAATTTAAGGATTGCTTTGCTGAGCAGAGCAATCCTTTTTTGCTCCCTGACCAAATATTTCCGTGATGTAAACAAACTCTGACTCTGCTGTTAAAGTTTTCTTAAATTTCAATTAATTTCCGTTTTACGGTGCAGTTTTATGTTACAATTGTTTTGCGGTACATATTGCTTGTACCTTATGTATGAGGAGGATGAAAGGAGTGGATGTAAAAAGAACGGTTGATAGCTTTTTGAGTGAGGAGATTTGTTGAATGCGGCAAATCTGAGTTATACGGAGAAATGTTATGAACAAAAAAATGAAAAGAATTATATCGGCTATGCTGTGCATAGCAATGTTTGTTACGGGCGTGCCTGTGACGAACGTCTTTGCCGCTGAGCGTGAAAGTGTTGCGGGCGGATATTGCTCAGCAGACGGCGGCACTGATCTTGAGTGGAATCTTTATGAAGACGGCGAGCTTGTGATAAGCGGCTCGGGCGAAATGGATTGGTATTACGTGGACATCCGCGGCGAAAAGAATGACCCTGAAAAGCTTCCTCCCTGGTACGGGTATTATGATAAAATCAAAGTAATAACCGTAAGTGAGGGTGTTGAGAGCATAGGCAGCTATGCTTTTGCGGATGTTAAAACAAAATATCACAGAGTCAATCTTCCTTCGTCACTCAAATATATGGAGGTCCGTAACCATATTGATACAACACCTTTTGCGACCGGTGAGCAAAATCAGGGGCAGGTAAGGGTGTTTTGTTATCCGGACGATATAACGGATTTTTATAAGGTTAAGGTTAATTTGTATGAGTTTGTTGCAGACAGAAAAACAGGTGAAATAAGCCGTACGTTTAAAAAAGAGGAGACGCACTTTAATCTGGATGCTTATCCTTACTGTGCGGCGTATTTTAACGGTGCTCAGCCCGAGATTTTCTGCGAATTGCAGCAAAGAGAGCTTGGAAAATTCGGCGAAATCAAAGAACCCGGCATAACCAAAAAGTATTATATACGCTACTATGCGGCAGGCAGGGAGGATATCAGAATTGTCTGGCGCACACAAGGTGATGCTTTTGATGCAGCTTATTATGAGGATACGGGCGGTACGGGTCTTATAACAGCGGCGGATTTTACCTCTGCAAGGTACGGTTATTATTACATAACTGCTGATATTACCGATTCCGACGGGAACGTGCTCACTACTACGAATACGCTTAAATTACGCGCAAACATACGGGAGGATATGACTTTCAAAGAGAAGGTGGAGGATTTCTTTGTAAGCGGATATCAGAGCTTTCAGGCTTTTATTTATATGATGAGTATTTTGATGCCGCTTTTGTGGATGTCAATTTTCCCCTTTTAAAGCATAAATAAAAATCAGGACGGTTACACCGAAAGGTGCAGCCGTCCTGTGTTTTTAATCAAACATCGGGGTTGAAAGATATCTTTCACCTGAATCAGTAAGTATTACAACTATGGTTTTGCCTGCGTTTTCTTCCTTCTGAGCGGTGAGGATTGCAGCGTGAAGAGCAGCGCCTGATGAAATTCCTGCAAGAAAGCCCTCTTTCTGAGCAATTGCTTTGCCTGCGGCATAAGCATCGGTTTCGCATACGGTCATAATTTCATCGTAAATGCCCGTGTCAAGTGTTTTTGGTACAAAGCCTGCTCCGATACCCTGCAAACCGTGGGGGCCTGATTTGCCCTGTGAAAGCACGGGAGAGCCGCTTGGCTCAACGCCTATGATTCTGATTGATTCGATATGCTCTTTGAGATATTTGCCCGTGCCGCTGAGAGTACCGCCCGTGCCGATGCCTGCAATAAGAAAGTCAACCTTGCCGTCGGTATCGCTAAGGATTTCCGGCCCTGTGGTGCAATAATGTGCCTGAGGGTTGGCGGGGTTTTCAAACTGAGAGGGAACAAAGCAGCCCTCGATGGTTCGCGCAAGCTCGTTTGCCTTGCTAATTGCACCGCTCATACCTTCACTGCCGGGGGTCAGCACGATTTGTGCGCCGTATGCTTTGAGGAGATTCCTGCGCTCGACGCTCATAGTTTCGGGCATGGTGAAAATTGTTTTATAACCCTTTGCGGCGGCAACGCTTGCAAGGCCTATGCCGGTATTGCCGCTTGTGGGTTCTATAATAACAGAACCTTTTTTCAGGATTCCCTGTTCTTCTGCGGCTTCAATCATTGATTTTGCAATTCTGTCCTTTGCACTGCCTGCGGGGTTGAATGCCTCAAGCTTTGCAAGTATGGCGGCTTTTGCGCCGTATTCTTTTTCAATATTATTAAGACGAAGCAGAGGTGTGCTGCCTATTAAATCTGAAATGCAGTTGAATATTCTCATGTTATCACTCTTTCGTAAAATGTAAGCCTCCCACACGGGAGGCTTTTAAATTTAATTATACAAGACTGATTGACATAAACATGGAAAGGATTTTGAACAGAAGGGAGAGGTTAAGAAAATAGAAAGGTACGTCAAAAACGTCGTTTTCAAAGCTTGTTTCAACGTCCTTAAGAGTAAGGCTGATGGATTCGCCGAGTGTGTCGGTCAGGTCAATTCTTGAAAGCTCATCGTCTTCATTGTAATAGAAGCTGCCGGAAACGGCAATAGCTTTTCCTGTGAACTTTTCAAGGGTGTATTCTTCACCGTCGATTTTTACTGTTTCTGTTGTGAATCTGAAAGAGCTGAGGTCGGGGTCGTCGAGGAATTTGTCAAATACAGTGTCAAGAATATCGGTGCCCTTGGTGAGTTCTTTTGCTATTTCAAGGCCTGCCGTATCAACGGAAAGATAGCAGAAGAAACGGGGAATTACAACCTTGATTGCGGAATTGTCAGCAATAACCTTGAAGCCCTTGTCCTTGGTGAGGTCACAGCAGAATTCATCATCATCGAGGTTTGCATAAACGTCAAATTCAAATTTGTTTGTGATGTTGTCATAAGTAAAGCTGGTTGCGGTTGCTTTGAATTCTTCGGTTTTGGCGATATCCTCAAGAAGCTCAACGGTAAGTGAATCGTCAACGTCTGCGGCAAAAACAGCAACACTTGCCGAAAAAGCCATTACAAGCGCGAGGATAAGAGAAATGATTCTTTTGGTGGATTTCATTTTTATTCCTTCCTTTTCTTTAATATTTTATGTGCTTTAAGTTTACAGCGTTTTATTTTAAAAGTCAATTGCACAAGGCAAACTTTTATAATGATTAATATGCTTTTAAAAAAACGTTAAAACTATTTTAATATATTTAAAACATCGTCAAAATTAAAACGGATACAGCCGCAAAGCTGTATCCGTTAATTTTACCAGTTATACATTTCTTCAGGATTCTTGAAGATTTCTTCAAGTCTCTTGATGAAGGGGAGAACTTCTGCGAAATCGACTGCTCTGTGGTCAAAAACAAGGTCGATGGGCATTTCGGTTCCGATTGCTATGTAGTCGTTTCCGTTTTCATCCTGCTTTACTACGGGCTTTTTGTTCGCTGCGCCTATGCAGGCAACGAAAACCTGAGGAGGAATAATTGCAAGCAGACCGACTCTGCCGGGGATTCCTCTTGTGAGGGAGCCGATGTTGGAAATTGTAACAGAGCCCTGCTTGATATCATCTTTGGTAAGTCTGTCTGATTCAGGGATGCTGTAATAATCCTTCTTTGCCTGGCCGGAAAGGGTTTTGATTCTGTGCTTGCCTGTTTTAGCACCTACAAGGCGGTAAATAGCGTTAATCAGTCTGCCCTTCTTGAGCTTTTCAAGAGTGTCGTTAAGAGAAACGGAGAACATAACCTCGGTAAGGTCAGTGTTGCCGATTCTTCTGCCAACGTCTGCAATGTATTCGGTAAGCTCAACGAGTGATTTGTTACCAATATCGTGAAGATTGATTGTCATCATTTCGCCGTTGGGGAGAATCCAGGTCATGCCTGCGTGGATTTCGTCCCATTCGGTGATTTCGCCTCTTACAAGCTTGCGGTCAAACTTGATGTGGGCATTGAGCTGGGGAGCTTCTTTGAATGCTTCGGAGAGAGCCTTGAGCATAATGGTATTAACTGTAATCTTAACGGGAAATTTGCCTGATTCGTTAAGCTCTTTTACAACATCCATAAAGTTTGAAACTTCGGGCTCGTAAACGTAAGAAATATGG
>JAZNUP010000119.1:0-3270 GCA_045592385.1 Acutalibacteraceae bacterium | reverse complement strand
CATCACTCGATGAACTGACAAAAACTGCACAGACCATAGACCGCAGCTTGTATACGGAAGAAAGCCTTGCAGAGCTTGATAAAGCAATCAATGCCGTGGATTATAATTTGACCGTTGACAGACAGTCTCAGGTTGAAGAGTGGAAAAAGGCAATTGAAGAAGC
Source organism: Acutalibacteraceae bacterium (assembly GCA_045592385.1). Classification (GTDB taxonomy): domain Bacteria; phylum Bacillota; class Clostridia; order Oscillospirales; family Acutalibacteraceae; genus CAG-177. The sequence goes on along the minus strand of JAZNUP010000119.1, from coordinate 3,107 downwards.
GCATGAAAATCTTAAGTATAAGCCCGCTGACTATTCAGAGGTTAATACGGCGGTAATAAATGCGCAGTCGATAGACAGAAGGTATTTTTCGTCTGTTTCACTTGCTGTGCTTGATAATGCGGTAAATGCAGTTGATTACAGCCTTGATATTACGCAGCAGTCAACCGTTGACGGGTATGCAAAAAATATAGAAACTGCCATTTTAAGCCTTGAATACGCTTCTGTAGTGCTTCGTCACGATGTTTGCGGTGTTATTGTTTCGGCAACAACCAAGGAAATAAATCCCGATACCGTGCTTGCGGTTGAAATGGTCGATTCCTCTGAACATGAGGGCACGAATTTCGCTGTGGGCGGCTCTATAAGAAGTCTGCATTTTTATGATATCAACCTTGTGCGCGGCAGTGAAACCGTTCAGCCCGGGGGCACGGTGACGGTTAAAATCAAGCTTGCTGACGGTGTTGACCCCGCCAAATGCAAGGTCTATCACGTAACAGATGATATTGTTAATCCTCTTGTGCGATTTGCAAACACGATTGACGGCAACTACGTTGTTTTTGAAACGGACCATTTCAGCGAGTTTGCGGTTATTGAGGTTGATACAGTGCTTGACGGTATCGAGATTACTCAACTGCCTGCAAAGATTCAATACTCAATCGGTGAACAGCTTGACTGTGCAGGATTGAAAGTTAAGGCTTTGTTCAGCGACGGCACTCAAAAGGAGATTACCGATTACAGTGTTGGTATGGTGAGTCTTAACAGCGTAGGTGTGCATAAGATTACGGTTTATTACACCTTCGGTGCAATTACCAAAACTGCAATGTTTGACGTTTCTGTTTCCTCAGACGGATGCAAGGCTGACATAACTCAGAACGGAAAATCCGTTGAGCGTATCAATAAGAAGCTTGGTCTGTTTGCGCTTTATACAAGGGCTTCGGTTGAGCTTGACTGTGAAGTTTCCAACGCTGAGGGTTGTACTCTTCGCTGGGAAACTGATAATCCAAAGGTGCTCGTTGATGAAAACGGCAGGGTAACCCGCAAGGGCTTATTCGGAGCAAAAAAAGCAAACGTTACCGTTGAGGTTGTTGACGGCAAAGGAAACGTTGTGGCAAGTGATACTGTTACAGTGATTTTCTACAAGCTTTCCTTCCAGCTTTCAAGGCTTGCGGAGCAGGCGGTTGCGGTTGTAAACAAAAGTTTTGAAAATATGATGAGCATATGAAAAAGCGATGCATTACGTTAATCCGTAGTGCATCGCTTTTATGTTTAACTGAATAAGTTGATAATGGGAGCAACTATAAGAGTTACTGCAAAAATCACGGGCAGGAACATTCCGAATATTGAGCTTGCAACGCTCCAGCCTATATTCTCTGCTGTACCGAATATGCCCTCACTCAGCTTTTCAAAGGTGAAAGCAATAAGCTCTTTGAAGTTATCGGGCTCTTTTTCTACAACTGTTATTAGTGCAGTATCATAGCGAGAAGTGATAGAAGTAAAAATATTTAAAGTCTATCATTTCAAAAAATTTTGTCAAAAAGCAAATAGATTAACTCTACCGGTCCGGCGATAATTAACCAGGTCATTATCACAAAAATCCAACCGGCCATATTTTTACCTCCTTGATATAAACTTTAACAAGAAATTAAACCAAACCGAGTGAGTGAAGAAAACTCCAGAACGGAGCGATAAGAACGGTAAAAAAGTATTCTGCTTCGCTCATTTTTTGGTAGGCTTCTTCACCTTCGGTGTTGAAAATTTTAATATCAATCCATTTGGGAACGGATGGTGAGGGGTTGCTGTTTCCGTTACGGTCAATTGCAGAACCTATCTCTATATAGACTTTTATTTCGCCGGGATAGGTTGCCGTAAGCTTAAAAGAAAAGGTGCGGGTTAATCCTTCTGTGTCTTTCATAGTAAAATCGCTTACGGTTGCTTTTCCTGTGCCGCTTACTGAAACACAGGTTTCGCTCAAGCGGAAATTATCGGTAAATCCTGCTTCCGAATAAACAATACCGCTTACTCCGAATGTTTCGCCAACCGGAACAGCCTCCCTAGAAAAAACTAATGATACCCATGGCGGAGCGGCAACGGATGAACAGTTAATGGGAAAGAACGCGCAAATACATACGCTTAACGTCAGGATTAGCGATAAACAGATTTTTAATAACTTTTTCATTCAGACACCTCATTTTATGTTTTATAACATATAGACAACGGTTTTTACGTAAAAGTTCACTTTATTTTAAATTTTTAGTCTTGAACATATTGTAGGAAGGCATTATAATAAAACTATCAGAATTCAGTAAATAAATTACGTGTGTTTGGTAAATTTTTTATGAAATCGGAGGAAATACAATGAATATTTATCAGGCAATAAATGCTCTTTGCGATTACGCTTGCGAGAATAAGCTTATCGAAAAGGCGGACAGAATCTTTTGCATCAATCAGATAATCGACGTTCTTTCCATGGATGCCTTTGAGGATATAAAGCCTGAGGGTGACGCAGCTCTTGAGGATATACTCAGAGTTATTCTTGACTATGCGTGTGAAAATTCTCTTTGTGAGGATTCGGTTGTTTTCCGTGATTTGCTTGATACAAAGATTATGGGTATTCTCACTCCCAAGCCCTCCTGTGTAATCAGCAAATTCAATTCTCTCTATGCCGAATCTCCCGAAGCGGCAACGGATTATTATTACAATCTCAGCCGTAAGACGGATTATATCCGCGAATACCGCATTAAAAACGATATGAAGTGGGTAACTTCAACCGATTACGGCGACATTGATATTACAGTTAACCTTTCAAAGCCCGAAAAAGACCCCAAAGCAATTGCAGCGGCAAAGAATGCAAAGCAAAGCGGATACCCCAAATGTATGCTTTGTGTTGAGAATGAGGGCTATGCAGGCAGGGTTAATCACCCCGCACGCCAGAATCACCGCATAATTCCCATTACCGTAAACGGTGAAAACTGGTTTATGCAGTATTCTCCCTACGTTTATTATAATGAGCACTGCATCGTGCTCAACGGCAGCCACACCCCTATGAAAATTGACAAAGCTGCTTTTGATAAGCTCTTTGACTTTGTAAAGCTTTTCCCCCATTACTTTGT
>JAZNUP010000118.1:0-3929 GCA_045592385.1 Acutalibacteraceae bacterium | reverse complement strand
TGGAGGTTTAAAAAACAACAGAAATTGGACTCTTGAGGATAAAGAAGTAATCAATCTTATTGAAAATCTTATTACCTATTCTCTTGCCAGAGATGAATACAGGAAACATATTAAATCGAATACACAAAGGTGAAGTTATGAACTTTTTAGACCTTGCAACTGAGAGATATTCGGTGCGTAAATTTACGGACAAGCCTTTGGAGAAAGAGGTAATTGACAAAATTCTTGAAGCGGGGCATATTGCGCCGACGGGTTGCAATTATCAGCCAAGAGGATTCTTATTATGAGCAATGAAGAAACCCTTACAAAACTGAAAGAATGCACTCGCTGCCATTTTGATGCACCCTGTGCAATGCTTATCTGCTACAACAAGGACGAATGCTGGACAAGACCCTATGACGGTGCACAGTGCGGAATTGTTGATGCAAGCATCGTTACAACTCATATGATGCTTCAGGCGTGGGAGCTTGGTGTCGGCTCAACTTGGGTTATGCACTTCAATCCATTCAAAATGAGTGAAGCATTTGCAATCCCCGAAAACATCGAGCCTGTCGCACTTCTTGTTATGGGTTATCCTGCACCCGATGCAGTTCCCAACGAAAGGCACACGGCTTACAGACCGACGGAAGAGACTGTTTTTTACAATAAGTTTTAAATGATTATTCGTAACGAGGTGCAGTAAATGAAAAAGATTTTAAGTGTGGTGCTTGCTATGATAATCGGTGCTTTATCAGTTCCGTTTACCGCATTTGCGGCTGAAAACGGATTCAAGGTTTACGAAAGCGTTATTGTTGTTTCTGCCGATGCTTCGGCGACGGATATCTATGCCTCGCAGAGATTAAAGCATTATCTTGACAGAATCACAGGTAAAAACATCGAAATTGTTACCAATAACGATTCTTCGGAATATGAAATCTGCGTAGGCGAAACAAACAGAGATAAAACTGATTTTTCGGAGTCCGCCGACGGAAGCTATATCATCACCTCAACCGATAAAAGAATTATCATCAACGGTGCAGGAAACAAGGGTACTATAAACGGTGTTTATGCATTTCTTGAAAAATTCTGCGGCTGTCATTGGTATGAGACGCAGGTGATTATCGCTCCTGAAAACAGCACTCTCACCGTTCCTGCCGATATAGATATCAAATACACTCCGTTTTTTGAATATACGGAAACGGACACCGCAAGCTCCCGTGATATCGAATTCTCACTTGCAAACGGTCTGATCGGTGGTGCTTACAGAGATTTTACCGCAGAACAAGGAACGGCCGTTGAATATCTCGGCAGATTCTGTCATACGATGACAACATTTTTCTGCAAATCCGAAACATATTTTGAGGAGCATCCCGAATATTTCGCACTCAGAAACGGCAAGAGAACACCCAATCAGCTTTGCCTCACCAATGAGAAGGTGAAAGATATCGTGACGGCAGAGGTGCTCGAGCTTCTTGAATCGGAGCACAACCCCGATGCGGATATTCAGATTGTTTCACTCACTCAGCACGATAATTTTGATTATTGTCAGTGCAATAACTGCAAGGCGATTGACGATGAAAACGGCTCGCAGTCGGGTACAATGATTACTTTTGTCAACGAAATTGCACGCAGAGTAAAAGAACACGGCTACGACAATGTTGTTTTTGATACCTTCGCTTATCAGTACACAAGAAAAGCACCCACAAAGGTTGTTCCCCGTGAGGATGTTATTGTCAGACTTTGCTCGATTGAATGCTGCTTCGGTCATACTCTTGATGACCCGAAATGTGAGCAGAATGTTGATTTTATGAATGACCTTCGTAAATGGGGCAAAATCTGCAACAGAATTTATATCTGGGATTATGTTCATAACTACGCAAATACGCTTTGCATATTCCCAAATTTCGGCGTACTTCAGAGAAATATTCAGATTTTCTATGAGAATAATGCCAAGGGTCTTTATGAAGAGGGAAATTATTATATCGACAACAGCGATGCCGAGTTTGCCGAGATGAGGACATATCTTCTCTCAAAGCTTATGCAGAATCCTTATCTTGATTATGAAGCCGAAATGGACGGCTATCTTAACGGTGTTTACGGTTCGGGCGGATGCTATATCAGAGAATTTATTGACATCATAACAGAACACGCTGTTACCGACAGCAAGCATCTTTCAATTTATCAGTCGGCTGAAAATACACTTTATAATATGACCGATGAAGATGTTGAAAAATGCAATGAGCTCTGGGAAAAGGCAAAGACTGTTGCCGAAGATGATGAACAGCTTCAGCAGATTCGCAGAACGGAGCTTTCGTGGAGATACTGGAAAGCCGCAAACAAACGGGGCGAATTTTCACGCTGTCAGTTCCCGTATGTTTGGATGTCGGAGGGCGAAAAGCTTCACAATGATCTTAAAGAAATGAATGCCGTTCTGTTTTCGGAAGGCGGAACAAACCTTCTTTCGGACTGCGAATTGCTCTATCTTTACAGAGTGCCCTATAAATGGACTGTTGTTTATGAGGAATGGTTCTGGGATGTTCTGAATCCGCTTGCAGTAGGCTTTTACAAGCTGCTTGGTGCGGTTTATAATCTTTTTAATTAACAGATCAGAAAGAGCCGATAGAGTTGAACCATTGGCTTTTGTGCGCTACAGAGGCCATAATGCTGAAATTGCGTTAAAGATTGTGCGCTTTAGAACGTGACGTGAGCCATGAAATCCGATATAATATTCTACAGAAGAAACAATAATTATCGGAACGGAGATTATATGGGATTTATAGAGGATTTGTTTTACGGGAACATTGAGACTCAGAATTACAGCAGTCCTGAACTCGGAAGCGAGCTTAAAAATAAAATGAATGACCTGACCGAGCTTGAAAAGCAGATTTCAGATAAGCTGACAGGTGATGAAAAAGCGTTGTTTCTGAAATACACGGACAAATACATTGAATTCACAAGCCGCAGCCTCACCGATGCTTTCATTTCCGGTTTCCGTCTCGGTGCAAAATTTACACACGACACATTCATATAAAAATCCCTTCCTCCTTTCATTTGAGGGTCATGACATATCAAGCTCCGCAGAGTTTTCCTGCGGAGCTTGTGTGTTTTCGGTATGCAACCTGTTGCAACGAGAAAGATTTGTGATATAATGTGATTATTATAATTCAACGATGGGATTGAGATAAAATGGTTCTTTTTCGTTTTTTGCTTGCGTTGCTGACGGTTTTTGGAACGCTGTTTCCGAGTGCAGGTCTGAATTTTGAATATAAGCATCTTCCGATTGAGTTTGAGGTTGAGTCCGTGAGCGATATATACGTTCCTGCGGATAACAACGCAAACGTGGTTGAATATCCCTCAATCATAAAGCTCCGCTATCAGAAGAATGAAGCTGATAACGGCAAATTGCTTGCAACATTTGAGAAGTGGGGCGACACTTATCCCATATACGAGAGCAACGATGATGCTGAAACGTGGCAATACGTCTGCACGGTGAAAGACAACCTTAACGAAGGCTACTGGAACGAATGGATGCCGTTCCTTTATGAGTTGCCTGCGGATATCGGCGATTTTGAAAAGGGCACGGTCATTCTTGCTGCAACGTCAATATACGGCGAAGGCGTTACGGACAGCACGATAACTCTTTATTCAAGCAACGATGCGGGCAAATCGTTCAACGCTTTCTGCAACGTTGACAAAGCAGGCGGAATAGATTGGGGAGTATGGGAGCCATATTTGATTTATGAGGAAGAAACAGGCAGACTTTTCTGTTTCTATTCTGACGATTCCGATCCCGAGCATTCGCAGAAGCTTGTTTATAAGTACACAACCGACCTTGTTAACTGGAGCGAGAAGTTTGAGTGCGTCGCCTGCTCCGATTCATCACTCAGACCCGGTATGGTTTCGATTACCAGAATGGACAACGGTGAATATTTAATGGTTTACGAGATGGT
>JAZNUP010000117.1:0-9677 GCA_045592385.1 Acutalibacteraceae bacterium | reverse complement strand
ACCTACCTTGCTCTTGACCACGACCTGGAGCTTGTGCCCGTTATCAACAAGGTAGACCTGCCCTCTGCTATGCCTGAGAGAGTTGCAAGCGAAATTGAGGACGTTATAGGACTTGACTGTTCAAACGCACCCCACGTTTCCGCAAAAACAGGCCTCAACGTAGAGCAGGTGCTCGAGCGCATTGTTGCTGATATTCCCGCTCCCAAGGGTGATGACTCCCTGCCTCTCAAGGCTCTGATTTTCGACTCCGTCTATGACAGTTACAGAGGCGTTATCGTTTACGTAAGAGTTATGGAAGGCAAAATCAAAGCGGGTGACACTATGAGAATGATGGCTACGGGCGCTGAATTCACCGTAGTTGAAGTAGGATATATGAGAGCGCAGTCCCTCGAGCCTGCAGCAGAGCTTACCGCAGGCGAGGTAGGCTACATCACCGCTTCAATCAAAACCGTAAGAGATGCAAAGGTAGGCGATACCGTAACCACCACCGCCAACCCCGCAAGAGAGCCCCTCCCCGGCTACCGCAAGGTACTTCCTATGGTTTTCTGCGGCGTTTATCCTGCTGACGGTAACGATTATGAGGCTCTGCGAGATGCACTCGAAAAGCTTCGCCTTAACGATGCTGCCCTCTCCTTCGAGCCTGAAACCTCGGGTGCTCTTGGTTTCGGTTTCCGTTGCGGTTTTCTCGGTCTGCTCCACCTTGAAATAATTCAGGAGCGCCTTGAAAGAGAGTACGGGCTTGACCTCGTCACCACCATCCCCAGCGTTATCTACAAAATCTATCTTACAGACGGCTCTGTGCTTGAAATTGATAACCCCACCCACTATCCTAGCCCTGCCAACATTGATTACTGCGAAGAGCCCTTCACAAAAGCACACATCTATTCACCCAGTGAATACGTAGGCACAATTATGGACCTTTGCCAGTCAAGACGCGGAATATTCAAGGGTATGGATTACATCACTTCTGACAGAGTTGATATCCTTTACGAATTGCCCCTAAATGAAATCATCTACGATTTCTTTGATTCTCTTAAGTCAAGAACAAAGGGCTACGCTTCATTTGACTATGAAATCTGCGATTACCGCCGCTCCAACCTCGTCAAGCTTGACGTGCTCCTTAACGGCGATATAATTGATGCCCTTTCATTCATCATCCATTCGGATATGGCTTACGGCAAAGCACGCAAAATCGCTGAAAAGCTTAAAGACAACATTCCGAGGCAGATGTTTGAAATTCCCGTTCAGGTGGCAATCGGCGGCAAAATCATAGCAAGAGAAACAATAAAGGCTATGCGTAAGGACGTTCTTGCCAAGTGCTACGGCGGTGACATTACCAGAAAGAAAAAGCTTCTCGAAAAGCAGAAGGAAGGTAAAAAACGTATGCGTTCCTTCGGCAGCGTAGAAGTTCCTCAGGAAGCATTTATGGCTGTTCTTAAGCTGGACGACAATAACTAAAAACCACAGACCGTAAAATCAGAAGAGTATTTTGCGGTCTGATTTATTTACAAAAGAGGTGAGAAAATGCCGAAAGGTCTGTATATCCACGTTCCGTTTTGCAACGGCAAATGCCCGTACTGCGATTTTTATTCGGTAGCACCTACCGATTCTCTCCTTGATCAATACACTGAAAAAGTCCGTTCGGTTTTAAAAGAAAAAAATCACCTCACGTTTGATACCGTCTATTTCGGCGGCGGAACGCCCTCCCTTCTTTTGCCCGAAAGAATCGGCAGAATATTAAAGGATATAAATATAACAAGCGGTGCTGAAATCACCGTGGAATGCAACCCCTCCGATACAGGTGCAGAAAACAGCCGTTTTGATTTTGAAAAACTCGCAGACTGCGGAGTAAACCGCATCTCACTAGGTCTGCAATCAGGCAACGACAGAGAACGGCTGCTTCTTGGCAGACGCGCAGGCGCAAAGGATGCCGAAAGAGCGGTCAAAAGAGCTCAGCGTGCAGGGATAACCAATATATCTCTTGATCTTATGCTCGGCATTTCTTCGCAGACAAAGCAAAGCCTTGAAGATTCCTTCAACTTGTGCGTATCCCTCGGTGCAAAGCACGTAAGCGCATACATGCTGAAAATCGAGCCCGGCACTCTGTATCACAAAATCAGAAACAAGCTCTCCCTGCCTGATGAGGACGAGGTGTGCGACTTATATCTGCACTGCTGTGAGCTTGCCGAAAAGCATTCAATGTATCAATACGAAATATCCAACTTTGCTTACAAGGGCTACGAAAGCCGCCACAATTTAAAGTACTGGCATTGCGAGGAATATCTCGGCATCGGCCCTGCAGCACATTCCTTTATTGACGGCAAACGGTTTTATTATGAAAGAAGCCTTGATAATTTCCTTTGCGGCGCATCGCCCGTATCAGACGGTGACGGCGGTGATTTTGAGGAATACGCTATGCTTGCCTTAAGGCTCAGCGAGGGGCTCAGCCTCAGCAAAACAAATGACAGATTCGGTTTTCCCGTGCCTGACAGTATAATAAAAAAAGCACAAGCCCTTGAAAAACAAGGACTTGTGCAGATAAACAAAGACAGTATCAGCCTTACAAGAAACGGTTTTTTGCTTTCAAACGCCGTTATTTCAAGGCTTTTGCTTGAATAGATTATTCAATTACCGCTGAGGATTTCTCCTTGGCGGTTTTGTTTTCCGTAACTCCCTCAGGAAGGTTTACCTCACTTTTGGCAACGCAAAGGTTAGTGATTGAAGAAGCAAGGAAGAGCACTACGCCTATAAAAAGACCGAAGCCGACACCGCCCGCTCTTACTGCGGTAACCGTACTTGAAAGCATCGTACTCATAAAATCAGCGTAGAAGTATCCGCTCAGTGCCATAAAAATTGCGCCGAAAAGGTTAGTAAAAAACAATCCCAGACTGTGAAGATTTCTATAATTGAAAATAAGGAAAAACAGGCTTACAATCAGCGTTGCCATACTGAGAATCAAGGTTAAAAGCGCAAGCAAAAAGCTCAATCCCGCTTCACCGGTAATATCCGAGGTTGCAAAGCCGAGCATTCCGCCAATATCAAATTTCATAAACACATTCATTATTACGGTAATGATATTTACGGTGTAATCCTTATCACCCATAAAGGGAAGTGATACGGAAAGCGTGCCGAGAGGAAGCAAAAACGAAAACAGCGGCAACACGCTTATGGGAATTCTTGCAATCCTGAGCTTTGTGCCCACAAAGGCATACTTAAGCCTTGCAACAGTATTGTTAAGCCTGGCGAAGGCGGCTTCCGCTTTTATCGAATCCTGCTCAAGACGGTTTTCCCAGTCATAGTTCGGGATATTAACCCCGCACTTGGGACATTCCGCTTTAACATCCCATATTTTAAGGGAATATCCGCACTTAGGACATTTAGCCATACTACAAATCTCCTTAAAAATTAATCAGCCCTGACCGTAATATGCGTTTGCGCCGTGCTTTCTGAAGTAGTGTTTGCTTTGGATAGCCCTGGAGGCTTCGGATGCACCGAGAGTTTCGCTCATAAGGGCCATCCTGGCAACCTCCTCAAGAATTGCGGAATTCTTTGCCGCATCGTGACAATCCTTACCCCACGTAAAAGGTCCGTGAGAATGAACAAGCACCGCAGGTACGGCATTGTAATCAATACCGCCCGTCTCAAAGCACTCCGCTATAACCTTACCCGTGTTAAGCTCATACTCGCCTTTGATTTCTTCTTCAGTCAAATCACGGGTGCAGGGAATTTCACCAAAGGCAAAATCCGCGTGAGTTGTTCCGTAGGGTTTAATCCCTCTCGCCGCCTGCGCAAAGGCAACCGCGCAGGTGGAATGGGTATGGGCTACTCCTCCGATTTCGGGGAAACGTCTGTAAAGCTCAAGGTGGGTCGGGGTATCAGACGAAGGCTTTAATCCTTCAATAAGATTGCCCTCAAGGTCAAGCACGGATAAATCCTGCGCCTTGAGTACCGAGTAATCAACGCCCGAGGGTTTTATAACAACAAGACCCTTTTCACGGTCAATGCCTGAAACGTTGCCCCACGTAAAAAGCACAAGACCGTATTCAACAAGTCTGAGATTAGCCTCAAGCACTTGATTCTTAAGTTCTTCAAGCATTGGCTCAACCCTCCGAAGCAATCTTCTTAAGACGCTTCATAACATCGTTTGCACCTCTGCCGAAATAATCGTGAAGGGTTTTATATTCTGCATAAAGCTTATCGTAAATATCGGAATTCTCCTCGTTGGGGTAGAAGATCTCATCCTTGACCTTGCCCATTACGGCAGCTGCTTCATAAACGTCGTCATATCCGCCGTTTGCCTTACCTGCGGCAACCGCGCCGAATATTGCACTGCCGAGTGCACCGCCCTGAGTGGTGCCCGCAATCTTAACAGGCATTCTGAGAACGTCGGCATAAATCTGCATTGTCATAGGGTCTTTCTGCGAAATACCGCCTGCAGCATAGAAGGTGTTTACCTTAACGTCATTCTCGTTGAAGGTATCAACAATCATTCTTGTGCCGTAAGCTGTGGATTCAATAAGAGCTCTGTATATATCCTCAGGTTTTGTCTGAAGAGTCATACCGAGAATCATACCCGTAAGGTCGATATCGCACAAAACGGAACGGTTGCCGTTAAACCAGTCAAGTGCAAGCAGACCGCTTTCGCCTGGCTTCTTGGCTTCGCATTTTTCTCTGAGAAGCTTGTGGACACTTATATTTCTTTCCTTAGCTTCATTTACAACGCTTTCGCTCAGGCAATTATCAATAAACCACTGGAAGGAATCGCCTACGCAGCACTGACCAGCTTCAAAGCCGAAAAGACCGGGCATAATGGCATCCTCAACAACACCGCACATACCGGGAACCTGCTTTTCTTCCTTACCGAGAAGCATATGGCAGGTAGATGTACCCATAATTGCAAGCATTTCGCCTTCACCGGTAATACCTACCGCAGGAACGAAAACGTGAGCATCAACGCTGCCAACCGCAACGGCGGTGCCTTCCTTAAGACCTGTGAGCGCTGCCATTTCGGCAGTAATTTCGCCCGCCTTGTCACCGATAGGTCTGATATCTGTTGAAAGCTTTTCCTCTACAACGTTTTCAAGTCTTTCATCAAGTGCCTTGAAGAATGACTTGGGAGGATAGCCGTTTTTCTTATTCCAGAGAGCTTTGTATCCTGCACAGCAGGCGTTTCTTGCCTCAACACCCGTCATCTGCCATACAATCCAGTCAGAAGCCTCAATAAATTTATCAGCCTTTGCGTACAAATCGGGGTCCTCGTCAAGAATCTGCCAGATTTTAGGGATGAGCCATTCAGATGAAATCTTGCCGCCGAAAGTGTCAAGCCAGTCAACGTTAAGCTCTTTTGCTACTTCATTGAGCTTGTTTGCGTGGGGCTGAGCGGCATGGTGCTTCCAGAGCTTTACATAAGCGTGAGGATTCTCCTCATACTCAGGAAGATAACAAAGAGGAGTGGAATCGCTGAGGATGGGGAGCATTGTGCAGGCAGTAAAATCAACGCCTACGCCTATAACGTCAGATGCATCAACGCCCGATTCCTTAAGCACCTGAGGAATGGTGTTTGCAAGCACGTCAACGTAATCCTGAGGATGCTGAAGAGCCCAGTCCATACCGAGCTTTTTGCCGCAGGGAAGATATTCATCCATAACCTGATGAGGATATTCAAAAACAGCAGTTGCAATCTCTTCACCCGTTGCAGTGTTTACAAGAAGAGCTCTGCCTGAGAGAGTACCGTAGTCAATTCCTATTGCATATTTTGCCATCGTATTTTTTCCTTTCGTTATTAAGTAAATAATGATGCTACTATATTTGCATAAAGACTTACGGGGTCTTTATAGAAATTCGTTTTGATTTTTTCAACCTGATAATCGTCAGCGGCATAAACCGTAAGCTTCATAAGCACATCGTCACCGTTATGCAGGCTGAAGGTTACGTTTGCACCCTTTTCAAGCCGCTCCACGCTTACCTTGTTTTCATTCTCCCTGCGTTCGCGGGTCTGAAGCTTTATGGCATCGTTGAGAGCCTTTTCACGCACCGTTCTGGGTATTTCATTCTCAAGCGCAGCAACGGCATCCCTGCCCTTCTGGGTTATGGTAAGAGTTGAATCCTCGCCACACTTAAGGCTGCCGATCTTTATCATTTCTTCAACCGCCTGGCTTAAATCAAAATAATTTGCAAGGCCGTGAATCTGAAGCGCTTCAATGATTTTATCACGCGTCATAGGGCTTTCCATACTTTTTACAAGAAAGCCTATAAGAATTTTAATCTGCGCCGTGTTTCTTAGTCCGCCGAGCTCCACGCCCGCAGAAAAAGCGTCATAGCCCTCAAGCACGTCATTATTCTCGCTTACAGGACTTTCAATATATTCATCCATCAACTGTATCCTTTCTTCTTTCAAAGAGTTCCTCCTGAATCTTCTGCTTCTTCTTGCCCGAATAGTCATTGAAAGCCATGGGAATGGCCGCAAGAGCAAGGCCTACAAGAGGAATAAGCGTAATCATAATAAATATTCCCTTGCGCACCTCGGGAGTCTGAGTCTGAACAACGTCATTTACGGGCTCCGCAAAACCTACAACGTCAAGAACAATACTTGTAATAAAGGTTGAAATACCTGCCGTAAGCTTGCTGATAAAGGTCTGCATTGCAAAGCAGGTACCCTCAGAACGCTTGCCTGTTTTATATTCAAGATAATCAACACTGTCAGCAACAAGAGCATAGGTGATAACGTTGAAAATACCCAAGGGGAATCCGATTAGCACAAGCATAATGAGGAGAACGTAGATGTTATCATATCCTGCAAGGTAGAAAACACCGTGAAGCAGCGCGCCCGCAAGGGATGCGCCGATATAAATTGCTTTAAGTGAAAACTTCTTTCTGAGAGCAGGCATTGCCGCCATAGCGGAAAGCATACCTGCACCGATTGCAACTGACATAACGGTCATAACCGCGTCCTTGGGAATGAAGCCTGTGTTTTCAAGAAGATAAGTGGAAACATAGCTGCCTGCGGTCTGCACCATCATCATAGTTGAACCGAGTACGCTTGCAAAAATAAGAAGAATGAGGGGTTTGTTCTTAAACAGGGCATTGACAATTTCACCAACGCTTGTTTTTTCTCTGGGAGCTTCAACTCTTTCTTTGGTTCCGAAAAAAGCAAGCAGAGAGAGGGTTGCACCGACAACACCGAAAATAAGACCTGAAACAAAATATCCGTTCTTAACACCAAGCGCCGTTCTGAGAACGGGAACAAGCAAGGTAGGCACAACACCGCCGACCGTGCAGAAAATTCTTGCCGTGGAGATAAACTTTGTTCTTTCGGATTCAATGGGAGATACCGTTGCGCTCATACCCCAGAAGGGAACATCCTGAACAGTAAAGCAGATACCCCAGAGAAGATATGTAACGTAAGCATAAGCAAGTCTGCCCGTATAGTTGAAATCCGGAGCATAGAAGAGTGCTACCGTTGTCACCATAATCAGAACAGGTGAGAAAAGAAGATAGGGGCGCAGTTTACCGAATTTGGTTTTGGTTTTATCAACGATTATTCCCATTATAGGGTCATTGAAAGCATCAAATACTCTTGCCACAAGAATAAGCACACCCGCATCAACAGGCTTTAACTTTGCGGCATCGGTAAAGAAAATGAGCAGAAACATTGACATAATGTTATAAATCATGCTTCTGCCGAATCCAGCTGTTGAGAAGCTTAAAAGCTCACTCGTTTTCAAATACTTTTCTTTCATGCTGCACCTCTGTTATTTATTATTCGTAAGTTCAAATTTTGCAGGCTTTACAGGCTTACCGAACGCGCCCGTTTTAATGAAGTTTTCACTTACAAAACTCTCCTTGGTTGCCGCACGGCCCCACAGATTTGCCCAGCCTTCACAGTAAAGCCAATAATACGAAACTCCTTTTTCTTTGCGCATCTTCACAAATTTGGGGGTATTGCACCACACCACTGACGGCAGCGCTATCACAAAAGGCCATATCGGGCCGAGCACTACGGACTGAATTGTATGACCGTATTCATGGATTTTCGTATCGTGAAGCCAGTCATCCTTTCGGTTTGCGCCTATGAATATAAAGCATCCAAGCGACAAGCCTCCGAAATTCTTTTTATCCACGTATGTTATAACACTGTGGTGATATTTCTCGGTTTTACAGCTGCGCCTCAGGATAAGATACGCTAACAGCCCCACAAGATTCTGAGGCAATCCCCAGGTAAACTGAATCAGATAAAACAAAAAAGCTTTCATCATCATTCCCCATTTAAAAAATACTTTTCTAAATTAGTATTATACTTTATGATAAAATAAAAATCAATGTTTTTTATACAATTAAAATATAATAATTCGGTTGACAATCGCTTTAGCTTGTGATATACTTCAAAACTGTAAAAATAATATCACCTAAAGATATTGACGGAGAGAGTAATCCCTGCAAGGTGTTGCTCAGTGAGTCGGGGGCAGTGTAAACCCGGCGTTCACCGCAAGGACGAAAATCACTCCCGAATCGCAAACCGAAAGGCAACAAGTAGGCTTTGACGGTGCCCTCCGTTATCAGGGAAGCATAAGAGCAGTATGCGTACGGGTGGTTAATCGGAGTATTTCTCTGTCCTGTTGCGGGCGGGGATTTTTTTATTTTAATTCATAAATTTTATTTTCGGAGGTAAAGCGTTATGTACGAAAAAGTATCATCAAACTTTGATTTTGTAACGCACGAAAAAGCCGTTCTTGATTTCTGGAAAAAGAACAATATTTTTGAAAAGAGCATCTCTCTGCGCGAGGGCTGCCCCACCTACACCTTCTATGACGGCCCTCCCACCGCAAACGGCAAGCCTCATATAGGTCACGTTCTTACACGCGTTATCAAGGATATGATTCCCCGTTACAGAACAATGAAGGGCTATATGGTTCCCCGTAAGGCGGGCTGGGATACTCACGGTCTCCCCGTTGAGCTTGAGGTTGAAAAGCTCCTCGGCATCAACGGTAAAGAGCAGATTGAAGAATACGGCCTTGAGCCTTTCCTCAAGCAGTGCAAGGAAAGTGTATGGAAGTACAAGGGAATGTGGGAGGATTTCTCCGGCACAGTCGGCTTCTGGGCTGATATGGATAATCCCTACGTTACTTATCACAACAGTTACATCGAGTCTGAATGGTGGGCTCTCAAGCAGATATGGGAAAAGGGTCTCCTTTATAAGGGATTCAAGATTGTTCCTTATTGCCCCCGCTGCGGCACCCCTCTCTCCTCACACGAAGTTGCTCAGGGCTACAAGGACGTAAAAGAGCGCTCGGCAATCGCAAGATTCAAGGTAAAGGATGAGGATGCATATTTCCTTGCATGGACCACCACTCCCTGGACTCTTCCTTCAAACGTTGCACTCTGCGTTAACCCTGACGAAAAGTACGTAAAGGTAAAGCACGGCGATTACGTTTATTATATGGCTGAGGCTCTTGTTGAAACTGTTCTCGGCGAAGGCGCTGAAATTCTTGAAGAGTATATCGGCAAAGACCTTGAATATAAAGAATACGAGCCCCTTTTCAATTTTGTAACCCCAAAAGAAAAGTGCTGGTACGTAACCTGCGACAATTACGTTACTCTTACCGACGGTACAGGTATCGTTCACATCGCTCCCGCTTTCGGTGAGGATAAGTCGGATCGTAGCCATGTCGTTCTGTGAG
>JAZNUP010000116.1:0-2819 GCA_045592385.1 Acutalibacteraceae bacterium | reverse complement strand
GGATTACATCGCAAGCACGGCTGATATAATAGCTTACGCCGCCAAGAGTGAGTCGGATGAATTTATAATCTGTACCGAAGACGGTGTAAATTATAAGCTGATAACGGATAACCCGAACAAACGCTTCTATTATCCCGAGCCTCATCCCTGTTGTGCCGATATGAAACTCAATACACCTGAATCTGTTTTATCGGTTCTGCTGAACGAAGATAAAGAAGTTGTTATCGAGGATGAGGTCCGTACAGGTGCTCTTTTACCGCTTGAAAAAATGTTGGAGCTTGCGAAGTGAAATGAATACAGATATTATAATAGTAGGTTGCGGCGCAGCAGGTCTTTACTGCGCATTAAACATGCCGCAAGACAAAAAAATAACGATAGTCACCAAAAACGAAGCGCCGAAAAGCGATTCATTTCTTGCGCAAGGCGGTATATGTGTTCTCCGCAATGAAGAAGATTATAAATCATTTTTTGAAGACACGATGAAAGCGGGGCATTACGAAAACAATCCCGATTCCGTAGAGATTATGATTCGCTCATCTCAGGAGATAATCGGTGACCTTGTTTCATTCGGTGTTCGTTTTGAAAAGGACGGAGAAGCATTTACTTACACCCGTGAGGGTGCGCACTCAAAACCTAGAATTCTTTTTCACGAAGACGAAACAGGTAAGGAGATTACCTCACATCTGCTTGAAACTGCAAGAAACAGACCCAATATAACACTCATAGAAATCTTCACAATGGTTGATCTGATTTGTGATGGCAATATCTGCTACGGTATCATCGGTCACGATAAAAACGGTAAATACATCGGTATAACCGCAGATTACACCGTTCTTGCAACGGGCGGCATTGGCGGTTTGTTCAAGCATTCCACTAACTACCGTCACCTGACGGGCGATGCTCTTGCTCTGGCTCTTAAATATGATATTAAGCTGCAGCACATTGATTACATACAGATTCATCCCACCACGCTTTACACGAAAAAGCACGGTCGTGAGTTTTTGATTTCTGAATCGGTACGAGGAGAGGGAGCAATTCTGCTCAATTCCAAGGGCGAAAGGTTTGTCAATGAGCTTCTGCCCCGTGATGTTGTAGCAAAGGCTATATTTGATGAAATGAAAAAAGAAGGCAGCGAACACGTCTGGCTTTCTATGGCTCCCATTCCCGAAGAAGAAATTAAAAGTCATTTTCCGAATATCTATCGCCACTGTCTGGAAGAAGGCTATGATGTAACAAAAGAGCCGATTCCCGTTGTGCCGTCACAGCATTATTTTATGGGCGGCATTGATGTTGACCGACACAGCAAAACTTCTATGGAACGATTATATGCAGTCGGAGAAACGGCTTGCAACGGTGTTCACGGAAGAAACAGATTGGCGAGCAATTCATTGCTTGAAAGTCTGGTCTTTGCCAAGAGAGCTGCAAGCCATATCACAGATAATTATACAGAAATGCAACCTCAAAAAGAAGTTATTATAGATACCGCACAATACGACGGCTATGCAGAAAAATATAAGGAAGCAGTTTTAGCTGCTATTGAAAAGGAGAGAAACAGCCATGAATAATATTACTATGAAATTAAACGCAGATGACATCATTTTAAATGCACTCAAAGAAGATATTACAAGCGAGGATATTTCCACAAACTCCGTTATGCGTCAATATCAGCTCGGCGAGGTTGAACTGATTTGTAAGCAAGACGGTGTTATTGCAGGTCTTGAAGTATTCAAAAGAGTGTTTGAACTTCTCGATGCGGAAACAAAAGCTGAATTTTCCGTTAAAGACGGTGACAAGGTTAAAAACGGACAGAAACTCGGTGTTATCCGCGGCGATATCCGTGTTCTGCTTTCGGGTGAAAGAACTGCACTCAACTACTTACAGCGTATGAGCGGTATCGCAACATACACACGCACCATTGCCGATATGCTTGAAGGAACAAACACCAAACTTCTCGACACCCGTAAAACTACCCCCGGTATGCGTGTGTTTGAAAAGTACGCAGTTAAGGTTGGAGGCGGTTACAATCACCGCTTTAATCTGAGTGACGGCATTCTTCTCAAGGATAATCACATCGGTGCCGCAGGCGGCGTAAAAGAAGCTGTTGCAATGGCAAAGGAATATGCGCCCTTTGTCCGTAAAATTGAAATTGAAGTTGAGAATCTTGAAATGCTCAAAGAAGCACTTGAAGCAGGTGCAGATATAATTATGCTTGACAATATGAGCATCGAGGATATGACAAAAGCGGTTGAGCTCTGTGCAGGTAAAGCTGAAACAGAGTGCAGCGGAAATGTTACAAAAGAAAATGTTGCAAAACTCACTGATATTGGTGTAAACTATATTTCGAGCGGAGCTCTTACACATTCTTCTCCTATTTTAGATCTCTCGCTTAAAAATCTGCACGCTGTATAAAGGGGTGAATCAATGAAAGCCGCTGACAGAAGAAAAGCAATTGTTAATTTGCTCTTATCATCAAACGAAGCAATATCGGGCGGTAAACTTTCCGAAGAATTCGGAGTGTCAAGACAGATTATTGTTCAGGATATAACCGTGCTCAAAGGTACGGGATATGACATTCTCTCTACCCATAACGGATACATTATTCAGAAATCACCTTTAAAAGAGCGTGTTTTCAAAGTGCATCATACAACAGAAGAAACCGAAGATGAACTGACCACCATTGTAAATCTCGGCGGCACAGTAGTTGATGTGTTTGTCTGGCATAAGGTTTACGGCAAAATGACTGCACCTCTGAATATCTTTTCAAGCCTTCATATAAAGCAGTTTATTGAGGGTGTAAGAAGCGGCAAATCCACCGAGCT